>JAZUAQ010000134.1:0-12969 GCA_045638085.1 Oscillospiraceae bacterium | reverse complement strand
CGACGGCATTGAGCACCAGATCCGCGACAACGCCTACAAGCTCATGAGCCCCCAGGCACGCAAGGCCGCTCAGGCAGCAGGCGGCGCCGTTGACATTTCCGCCGACGATTTCGAGGGCTGATAAGTGACGGTCACCGAGCTTCGGGAGATTCGTCCTGAGCATTATGAAGTGAAATTTTCCGACGGCAGCTCCATGAAAATGGGGCTTGCCGTCATTGCGGATTTTTCTCTTTACACAGGCAGGGAACTCAGCGATGAGGAATTTGCCGCAGTAAGCGAGGCCGCAGGTCTCGGCAGAGCCAAAGAGCGGGCTCTGCGCATTATAGGCACCCGCCCTATCAGCGAGCGGGAGCTTTACGACAAGCTTATCGAAAAGGGTGAAAACGAATTCCACGCTGCCGCAGTTGTTGCCCGCTTTATTGAGCTTGGACTTATCAACGATGCCGAATACGCACGCATGCTTGTGCGCCACTATGCCGCCAAGGGCTACGGCATAAGACGGGTTAAAGACGAGCTTTACCGCCACAAGGTCTCCCGCGAACACTGGGAAGATGCTCTTGAGGAGATGCCCGAAACGGATGAAACGCTGGACAAACTTCTTGCCTCCCGCATGAGGGGTCAGCCCACATCCGACAAAACCGCCGTTAAAAAAGCCTCCGATGCGCTTTTGCGCCGAGGCTACAGTTGGGAGGAGATACGCTCCGCCCTCTATAGGTATGAATCCGACTTCGAGGAGTGATAATATGGAAGAAAACATGGCAAAAGATATCGCCATTCATATAATTAGCCTTGGCTGCGCCAAGAATCTTGTAAATACCGAGCAGATGATGCTGCGTCTGCACAATGCTGGCTACTACTTTGTTGAAGATCCCGATTGGGCAGATGTTATCATCATCAACACCTGCGGCTTCATCGACAGCGCAAAGAGCGAGGCAATTGAGGAAATCCTCAGCATGGCCGAACTTAAAGACACCGAGCGTCCCAAAAAGCTTGTGGTTACCGGTTGTCTTGCTCAGCGTTATGCTCAGGAGATAAAAACCGAGCTGCCCGAAGTTGATGCCCTTGTGGGTGTTGGCAGCTATCAGGACATTGTTGAGGTTGTGGAAGCAGTCCTTGAGAACAGAGAAGCCGACCGCTTCGGCGACAAGAACGGTCCCGTTGACGAGGTTGGCCGCTACCTGACCACAGGTCCCGAATGGGCATACATAAAGATTGCCGAAGGCTGCGACAACCGCTGCAACTACTGCGCCATCCCCGACATCCGCGGTTCCTTCCGCTCCCGCCCCATGGAAAACATCATTGCCGAGGCTTCCTCTCTGGCTGAAATCGGCGTCAAGGAGCTTATCCTTATTGCTCAGGATCTGACCCGCTACGGCACAGACCTTTACGGCAAACGCCGCCTTGCTGAGCTTTGCCGCGAACTCAGCGACATCGAGGGTATAGAGTGGATTCGTCTCCACTATCTCTATCCCAACGAAATCGACGATGAGCTTATCGATGAGGTAGCCAACAACGAAAAAATCGTAAAATATCTGGATATCCCCATCCAGCACATCAATACAGAAGTTCTCCGCCGCATGAACCGCCGCGGCACAAGCGAAAGCTACCGTGAGCTTTTCAAAAAGCTCCGAGAGCGCATCCCCGGTCTTGTAATCCGCACCAGCCTTATTGTCGGGCACCCCGGCGAGGGCGAGGCTGAGTTCGAGGAGCTTTGCGAGTTCCTCCGCGAAGCCAAAATCGAGCGCGCAGGCGTTTTCCCCTATTCTCCCGAAGAGGGCACGCCCTCCGGTGAGATGAGCGACCGCTGCGACGAGGACACCGCCTATGAGCGCGCAGATATGCTTCGCCGTCTGCAGGAGCATATTCTGGACGAATATAACGCAAGCCGCATAGGCACTACCGTCAAGGTGCTTTGCAGTGGCAGTGACGGCGCTTACCGCGTTGGACGCTCCGCCGCAGACTCTCCCGATGTTGACGACAAGGTATACTTTGAAGGTGACTGCGAGAAGGGCGATTTCGTCAATGTTCGCATCACCGGCTTCACCGAAGAATTTTTCGAAGGTTACTTCCTTGCAGGAGAACAGGTTTAACATCAGGAAAACTCTTGATTTCGCAAAAAGTTCCATTGAGCGCCTGAAGGATATTGATTTTGCCTGCAAAAGCGCAAAAAAGCTTTGGCTGGAAGCAATTGACTATCAGGCCGACTATTTCACCCGCCTCCTCCGCCAGTTGGAGCGGAGCCGTATACCGGAGGAATTTTGATATGAACACTGCCAACAGACTCACACTGCTTCGTATAGCTCTTATACCCATTTTTCTCATAATTCTCTATTGGGGCTTCCCCTATGCCAACTGGGTTGCTCTTGCCGTTTTCATTGCTGCAGGCATCACCGACCTTATTGACGGTCACATTGCCCGCAGCCGCAATCAGGTTACAGATTTCGGCAAGTTTATGGACCCCCTTGCAGACAAGATGCTTGTTGTTGCCGCCATGTGCTGGTTTGTTCAGACCGGTCAGATGAGCGGCTGGGTGCTTGCCCTTGTGCTGCTGAGAGAATTTGCCGTGAGCGGTATGCGTCTTGTTGCAGTTGAGCAAGGAAAGGTTATTGCCGCCGCATGGTCCGGCAAGGTTAAGACCACACTCACCATCGTCTGCCTCTGCTTTATGCTTGGCTTCAACTTTTTCTGGCTCAACCTTGTCTGCCAGATAATTATTCTTGCAAGCACTCTTTATTCCGGCATCGAGTATTTTATCAAGAACAAGGAAGTTTTCTCCAAGGTGTACTGATATGTTGGATTTCACTCAAACACTTTCCGAAAAGCCCCTTATCCACCCCAGCTGCAAGGTGAAAAACTGCTCCCTCGGTCCTTATACCGAGCTGGGAGATAACTGCGTGCTGGAAGAAACGGTGCTTGGCGCTTACTCCTACTGCTTCGGTGGGAACGATATTATCTACACCGAAATAGGCAAGTTTGCAAGCATCGCAACGGGCGTGCGCATAAATCCAGTTCAGCACCCTCATCGCATCCGTGCTGCCAGCCACCATTTCACCTATCGCTGCTCCCACTACGGTTTTGGAGCGGACGATGACTCTCTCATTGAGTGGAGACGCAGCAACCGCTGCAGCATAGGCAATGATGTGTGGATAGGCCATAACGCAATAATAATGGGCGGTGTCAACATTGGCGACGGCGCGGTGATTGCCGCAGGTGCCGTTGTCACCCATGATGTGCGCCCCTACGAGATAGTTGGCGGTGTTCCCGCCGCAAACATCGGCTGGCGCTATGACGAAGAGACCATCGCCGCCATGCTGAGAATCAAATGGTGGGATTGGAGCCATGAGCAGTTCGCCCAGCGTGTCCGTGATTTTGACGATGTTGAAGGCTTTATAAAAAAGTACGATAAATAAACGCAAATTCAAGAAAGGGGTTTTGGAGATATGAAACGCTTTGGAACTTTGATTTTGGCTTTTTGCCTATTTCTCGCGCTCTTATCCATTCCCGCCTTTGCCGACGGAACAAGCTATTACCTTGAAGAGCTCGACATGAGCATTTCCATCCCCGATGAATTTGATGTTTTCACCCGCGACATCAAAAGCGACGACCCCTTGCTGAAGGAATACGGCATAAGCAAGCAGGATCTGGACTTCATGTATGAAAACAAAGTCTACCTCTATGCTATGGATCAACTTATGCAATATGAGCTTATGGTCACGATGGATGAACTCGCCCACGAAGACCTTAACGATTTCAGCGACAGCGGTCTTAACTCCATGCTGGACGACATAGACGAACTATATACCAGCAATGGCATCACCATCATAAAATCAGATATTTATACCCACAGTCAGACAAAATTCCTCAGAATTCATATGTCTCAACCCGGCGCATCTGACGCGCTTTACAGTCTGCAGTATCACACCATTATTGATGGTAAGGGCATCAATATAACTCTGCACTCTTATTCCGGACAAATAGGCTTCGATGAGGAAGCTATTGCCAAGGAAATCGTTGATAGCACCGACTTTGTTTCTCTCCCTCCTTTAAGCACCGCCACTTCGGCAACACCTGCTTTTACATTTAAAGATAAGGTCAGCGGTTTGTCCTTCACCGTACCCGAAAACTGGTCGGTAGACACCGAACCTAAGGGCGAAGACCACGTGGGCACAATGTTTGTTTCAAAATTTGTTGATGCTCCTTATATTACCTTTGCAAGTGAAGACATCTACGAATCCGGATTGGGCTTTGCCAAGGATCTTGTAACAAGAGATATGTTTGAAAACGACATTCTTTCTGCCGAGGTCGTGGCCGATATGTTTTCCTGCGACGAAAGTGATGTTTCGCTGCGCACATTCGGCGGCAAAGAATATTACTATGCAGAAGCTCTTTTTTCCGGCTCCGACTACGGCATTGAAGCTGATTATACCACAATATATCTACTGCGCTGCGAGAACGGAATCGCATACATATTTCACTTTTTTGACAACAGCGACAGCGCCTATTACGATGATTTTGTCCAGCTTGTAAGCAGCTGCGAGTATCCCCAGTTCGAGGTAAGCGAAGCCGATACCGAAGCCAGGTACCTGCTCATAGGCTTCATCGTTCTGGCGGTTCTCCTTCTGACCCCCGCCATCTATCCCCTGCCCATCATCATTTATCGCTTTGCAATCAGGAAAAAACCCCTGAGCAAAAAGAAGGCAAGAATTGTCGCCTTGATTTACGGTTTGTGCTTCGCTGTTATACCCGCTTTTATAGCCATTCTAACAATCGGCATATTCTGGCTTCTGGCCGCAGTCCTTGTTATCATGATCGCGGTTAACTATGCAATTCTTAAGTGCGGCAAAACCGAAGAGAAGGCCACGCCTATCGATGCAGTTATTTCCGCAATTGAAGACCCCAGCATTGAAAAAGTATACGAAGTTCCTTTGCAGTCTGATTACTCCGCTAACAGCTCCCGCCTGCAATACTGCCACATGTGCGGCAATAAGCTTTCAGAAGATACCTCTTGTTGCAGCAAGTGCGGAACAAGGATAAAGTGAGGAGGGGACAGAAATGGAATTGCTTGAATTATTTGAATACAGCCCCGGCCTGTTTGTTGCAATTTTGTTCGTCATGCTTATCATCACGGTGCTGGCATACGGTGCCATTCCCCTTATTTTTGCTGCCACAAGAAAGGCTGCAATAACGAGGAAAAGGTACCGCGTTTACTGTTTTATCCTCAACTTCTTTGTGATGATAATTTTCATTGCCCTGAATGGCGAAGCCGTAAGCGCAGGCCCCTATATACTCTGGACCGGAGTATTCTCCTCCGTCGGCGCAAAAATTTTGAACAAAAAAGGTTGTTTCGCCGCCGCAGAGGAAGAGCGGAAAACCATTATTCACTCTCCTCCCGCCGCGGAAGCCGCGCCTCTGCCCTCTCTCGACGAGCTTAACCCGGCTAAGCCCACAATTGAGGAATGCAGTGTTGAAACCAATGTTTATAAATATTGCCCCAGCTGCGGTTTTGAGCTTCTTCCCAACAGTCGTTTCTGCAGCGCCTGCGGAAATGCAATCCCAGTAAACGAAGAATAAAATAAGGATAATAAAAAAGACCTCCTACGGAGGTCTTTTTTATTTATTTCTTCTGTTTTCTGTTTTTCTCGTAGATTATCCGAAGACCGTCCAGCAGGAGGTCACTATCCACTATTATTTCATGGCGGCACTTAGGGATAATTCCTTCGCTGACGCCCCCCGTTGCGACAAGTGTGGGTTCGCAGCCCATCTCGGCGCTTATGCGGTCCACAAGACCGTCAATCATTGCAGCAGAACCATAGATAAGTCCTGCCTGCATACTTTCAGCAGTGTTCAGGTTTATCACCTGCTTAGGCTCTTCAAAGGAAATTCGGGGCAACTGAGCAGTGCGGCGTGAAAGAGCATCGTAGCTCATAGTAACGCCGGGACAGATGACACCGCCGCGGAAAGCTCCGCTTTCATCGATGACCGAGAGAGTTGTGGCAGTGCCCATATCAATAACTATCATAGGCTTGGGGTACTTGGCAATAGCCGCAACTGCAGCCACAACGAGGTCAGCCCCCAGGCTCTTTGCATCTCCGCCTGTGACATTAAGTCCAGTCTTCACGCCGGGTCCCACAACAATTGGCAGCTTTCCCGTCAGAAGCTTGAGGACGCTCTTCATAACATTATTGAGGGGGGGCACAACGCTGGAGACAATGCAGCCTTCAACGCTGGAAAGCTCCACACCGTAAATATCAAGAAGATTCTTGATGAGGACGGCATACTCCGCCTCCCCCTTGTCAAGGCTGGTACTCAGTCGGGTGCGGAAAACAATTTCCTCCCCCTTAAAGCCGCCCAGAACTATATTTGTATTTCCAATATCAACAGCAAGAAGCATTTTCTCCACTCCTGTCGGTATTATTTATATTCTCTTCCACTTTGCTCCGTTGGGAATATCAGTGAGTTCTATGCCCATTGCCTTAAGCTCATCGCGGATGCGGTCAGCCTCAGCAAAATTCTTTGCCTTCTTGGCATCGCGGCGGGCAAGGATGAGTGCTTCAACAGCCTTATCCACTTCGCCGTCCTCGCTGATAACTGCAAAGGCAACATTTGCAGCGGCAGCCTTTGCCTTTGCATCGGCTTCGCGCTTGGCTGCAGCCTTCTTTATAAGGTCAAGACCCAGAACCTCGTCAAACTTTGCAAGGGCTGCAAGCTTGGTTGCGTCGGTGGTCTTTGCCTTCAGCACATCATAAATGGCGGTTACTGCAAGGGAGGTGTTCAGATCGTTATCCAGCGCTGCGGAGAACTTTTCCTTCAGGGCGGTGAATGCGGCTTCTTCAACTTCGCCTTCATCCTTCAGTGCGGCAATCTTGCCTATAAGCTTATTATAGGTGACAACGGCATTATCAAGATTTTCCCAACTGAAAACAAGGCTCTTGCGGTAATGACTCTGGAGGCAGAACAGGCGGTAAGCCAGGGGGTCATAGCCCTTTTCCTCAAGGAGAGAGACTGTGAGGAACTCGCCGCTGGACTTGCTCATTTTTCCGGAATTGGTGTTCAAGTGGAGGACATGCATCCAATAATTGCACCATTTGTGTCCCAAATATGCCTCAGACTGGGCAATTTCATTGGTGTGGTGGGGGAAAGCGTTATCTATGCCGCCGCAGTGGATGTCCAGATCCTCGCCCAGATGCTTCATGGAAATGCCGCTGCACTCAATGTGCCAGCCGGGGTAACCAACACCCCAGGGAGAATCCCATTTGAGAGGCTGATCCTCAAACTTGGACTTGGTGAACCAAAGGACGAAGTCATTCTTATTGCGCTTATTGGAGTCTGCCTCAACACCTTCGCGAACGCCTTCGGCAAGGTCTTCAGCGTTGAAGTCATTAAAGATATAATACTTCTCCATTTTGGAGGTATCGAAATAGACATTGCCGCCGGAGAAATAAGCATAGCCGGTGTCCATAAGCTTTTCGATTATCTGGATATATTCGCCTATGCAGGCGGTGGCGGGTTCCACCACGTCGGGGCGCTTGATGTTAAGCTTTTCGCAGTCGGAGAAGAAAGCGTCGGTATAGAACTTGGCTATATCCATAACGGTCTTATTCTCACGCTTTGCTCCCTTGAGCATCTTATCCTCGCCCTCGTCGGCATCGCTGGTCAGGTGGCCAACGTCAGTGATGTTCATAACGCGCTTCACGTTATAGCCGGCGAAACGGAGATATTTTTCAAGTATATCCTCCATGATATAGCTGCGGAGGTTGCCGATATGGGCAAAGTGATACACGGTGGGGCCGCAGGTATACATCTTAACGATATCGGGATTGTTGGGCACGAACTCCTCGCGCTGTCTGGTGGCACTGTTATAAATCTGCATATATATTTCTCCTTTGGTCTGAGCTATATAATCCGAATCCGCTCCACGGAATGGATTTTAGCGTCATATTTATTTTTCTTATTACATTTTTAACGTCCCGACATAAAAATCCATTTCCGTGGAGTCGAAGATTTCTGAACTCATATACTAAGGCAGCGCAAGGCAGAGGCTTGTAGATGGGCTTTACCAGCTTCCCTCCTCGCAGCATAGCTGCTGCGGTCGGAGGCTAAAAATATGCCACCGGCATATTTTCTTAACGCCCCGACTTCAAAAGCCGATAACGCAGCAATGCCGACGGATATGATTTCAGAAACGGATTTGGATTATATTGCTCAGGCCATATTATTCTCTTTCAAGCTGCTCTATGCGCTCGCGCAATGCGGCAAGCTCTGCAGCAATGGGGTCGGTGACGGATACAACGTCAACTTCGGAAACATAGTTCATCTTCACGCCGTCACGCTTCACCACACGGGCAGGAACGCCAACGGCGGTGGAGTTGGGGGGTATCTCCGTGAGCACAACGCTGTTTGCAGCGATGCGGCTGTTGTCGCCCACAGTGAAGGGACCGAGGATTTTTGCTCCGTTGCCGATCAGGACGTTGTTGCCGATGGTGGGGTGGCGCTTTCCGTGGTCCTTGCCGGTACCGCCCAAGGTGACACCGTGGTAAATGAGGCAGTCATCGCCGATCTCGGCGGTTTCGCCTATCACGATTCCCATGCCGTGGTCGATGACCAGTCTTTTTCCTATTGTTGCACCGGGATGGATTTCGATTCCCGTACGGCGGCGGGTTCTCTGGCTTATCCAACGGGCAAGGAAAAAGTGACCGTGGGTATAGCACCAATGAGCTTTTCTATGAGCGCGCACAGCTTTGATGCCCGGATAGAGAAGCATTATTTCCATGCTGCTTCGGGCAGCAGGATCGCGAGCCTTATAGGCTTCTATAAGTTCTTTAAGTTCTGAAAACATACTGTCCTCCCTGACTTGGGAAAAATCTGAAACAAAAAGCGCCCCTCATGGTTTTCCCATGAGAGGCGCGAAAATTCTTCGCGCGGTTCCACTCCCGCTTTTAACTCCGCCGCGGCTTTAATCGCGGCTTGCAGCTTTATCGCAGCCGATACGCAGAGGCATTTCCTCCTCGGAAGGCTCCGGGGCGCATTTTCGCACCATCCTTAACAACACCGCTTCCAGCCATGGCGGCATCTCTCTGTGGCAAGGTTTGTGGCGCTACTTTTCCCTTTCATTGCCTGATGATATTCACAACATCAGTATATTATCATTTGCCCACATCTGTGTCAAGGCGGAAGAGGCTTCCCCTTGAATTATTGGCATTTTTAAGATAAAATATATTCAAGAAATCAGCTGTTCAGGAGGACGCACTATGCTTATCAAGATAAAAAAGCTTCGCGAGGAAGCAAAAATCCCCACCTCAGGTTCCGCCTATGCAGCGGGCTATGACCTTTACGCCTGCCTGCCCGAAGGAGACGTAGAAATCGCCCCACACACCACTGCAAAGATTGGCACCGGTCTTTCTCTGGCCGTCCCTGAGGGCTATTTCGGCGCCATATTTGCCCGCAGCGGTCTTGCCACCAAGGAGGGTCTCCGTCCTGCCAACTGCGTTGGCGTATGCGATAGCGACTACAGAGGCGAGTATAT
This sequence comes from Oscillospiraceae bacterium, assembly GCA_045638085.1. GTDB lineage: Bacteria > Bacillota > Clostridia > Oscillospirales > Oscillospiraceae > SIG459. The sequence continues at coordinate 3,446 of JAZUAQ010000134.1, read as the reverse complement.
AATCGCCCTCCACAACGACAGCGACACCACCCGCAGCGTGAGCCACGGCGAGCGCATTGCTCAGCTTGTTATTATGCCCTATCTCCCCGTCGAGTTTGAAGAGTGCGACACCCTTCCCGAAACGGAAAGAGGCGCAGGCGGCTTTGGCAGCACCGGCAAATAAGTCACAATATGCCTTTTCGAGGGCATAATTCCATTTGCCTTATTACATTTTTGCTGATATAATATTTCTGACGAAATATAAGTATCCGTCCGAAAAGGAGGAAACTGCATTGAGCAATAAATTCACCCCTGAACATCAGGCTGTTGTCAGCTTCAGCCTTATGGGCCCCGAAAGCGGCGGTCTCTGCGTTGTCGACAGCAATGAAGGCAAAATGACCCGCATTCGTCCCTATCATTACGATACCGAATATACAAAGGCCAACTGCAATCCCTGGACCATGGAAGCCCGCGGATCCACCTTTGTGCCCCCCGAGAGAATTCCCACCACCCATTTCGGTCTGGGCTATAAGTCTCGCGTTTATTCCCCCAACCGCGTCAAGTATCCCCTCAAACGCGTTGACTGGGATCCCAAAGGTGAGCGCAATCCTCAGAACCGCGGCAAGAGCGGCTACGTCCGCATCTCCTGGGACGAGGCTGCCCAGATTTGCGCAGACGAGCTTCTCCGCATGAAGCGCACTTATGGTCCCGAGGCAGTTCTTTGCGAAAGCGATATGCACGGAGAAGGCAAGAATGTTTCCCCCAGCCACGGTTGCCCCAACCGTATGCTCTCTCTGCTTGGCGGCTACACCCTCCAGATGCGCAACATGGACTCCTGGGAAGGCTGGTACTGGGGCGCAAAGCATGTCTGGGGCTGCGAGCCCGTAGGCGAGATGGCTCCCACCGCCAACCTCATCCCTGACATGGCCAAGAACTCCGACTCTCTCCTCTTCTGGGGCTGCGACCCCGAGGTAACTCCTCTCGGATTCGGCATGCATCTGCCCTCCCGCCTCTGCTTCTGGTTCACTGAGCTTGGCATTAAGCAGATTTACATCTGCCCCGACCTGAACTACGGTGCAGCTGTTCACGCCGACAAGTGGATTCCCATTCTCCCTAACACCGATGCTGCAATGCAGCTTGCAATAGCCTATGTCTGGCTCACCGAGGGCACCTATGACAAGGAATACATAGCCTCCCACACCTACGGCTTCGATAAGTTCGTTGCCTATGTTATGGGCGAAGAGGACGGCATTCCCAAGACACCCAAATGGGCCAGCGAAAAATGCGGCGTTAAGCCCTGGACCATCAAGGCTCTCGCCCGCCACTGGGCAAAGAACACCACCAGCATCTGCCACGGCAACGGCGGCAGCTACATCCGCGGACCTTATGCCAGCGAGCCTGCCCGTCTTGAGGTTATGCTTCTGGGCATGCAGGGTCTGGGTCGTCCCGGTGTGCATCAGACCAAGATGATTGAGTGGAATATGTGGGCTAAGGACTTCCCTGTTCCCTTCACCCCCGTGAAGAGCGTACCCATGCCTCATATATGCGACGCTCTGCGTCCCATCAAGGGCGACCTGCCCGACACCGTCAACATGAAGCGTTTCGTCCTCTCCCCCGAGCAGAAGGAGAGAGCACCCGAGCTTGTTGACCTTTTCAAGCAGTTCCCCGCCCCCACCCAGTTCATCCCCCGCTGCCTCGTTCAGAAGGCAATTGTGGATGGTCATGCCGAGTGGTACGGTATGCATATGTTCTCTTCCAGCCAGGTGCCGGACAAGAACAACTACCGTCAGCCCACCAATATCTATCAGTTTGAAAAGATAACTTACCCCCGTCCCGGCCAGTCCAGAGTCCACATGCTCTGGTCCACCGCACCCTGCAACGTCACCTGCTGGAACCACGGCAATATGTTTATTGACGCTTACCGTGACCCATCCATCGAGACCTTTGTCATCCAGCACCCCTGGCTTGAGAACGACTGCTACTTTGCAGACCTCATCCTCCCCGTTGCAACCAAGCATGAGCTGGCCGATATCGGCAACGATTATTCCAGCGGCGTTTTCCAGTCCATCTATCTGGAAGAGCCCTCCATTGAGCCCATTGGCGAATCCCTCAGCGACTTTGACGTTTGCGTGAAGGTCTGCGAAAAGCTGGGGCAGGAATATGTGGACGCCTACACCGGAAAACTCACCGAGGCAGAGCGTGTCCGCTTCTTCTATAAGGCCACCGGCTGCGAGGACACCATGAGCTGGGAAGAATTCAAGCAGCGTAAGGTTTTCGTTATCCCCTGCGACCCCAAGGCACAGGAGAAGCCTGCAGGACTTTATAAGTTCTGGTCTGACCCTGAAAACAACAAGCTCACCACCCCCACCGGTCTTCTGGAATATTCCAGCAAGGACATCGAGACCTACATGCCTGATGACCCCGAGCGTCCTCCCGTTCCCCACTGGATCGAGAAGAGCGAGACCCACGACGAGCGTCTTTCCTCCGAAAGAGCAAAGAAGTATCCTCTCCTCTGCATGTCTAACCACGGACGCTGGCGCGTACACGCACAGTGCGACGACATCATCTGGAACCGTGAGGTTGAGACCATGAAGGTTCGTGCCAAGGACGGATACCAGTATGAGCCTGTGTGGATCAACCCCGCCGAAGCGCAAAAGCGCGGCATTGCCCACGGCGACATCGTTAAAATCTATAACGAGCGCGGCATCGTTCTCGCAGGTGCTTACGTCACCGAGAGACTTATGCCTCAGGTCTGCTATATTGACCACGGCAGCCGCCTCGACCCCATCATCCCCGGCTGGCTTGACCGCGGCGGATGCATAAACTCCATCACCCCCACCGGAATGACCAGCAAAAACTGCACCGGCATGGCCACAAGCGGCTTCCTCGTAGAAGTTGAAAAGGTTACTGACGAGGAAATGGAGGGCTGGAAGCGCGATTATCCCGAAGCCTTCGCCCGCAAAGTTCACCCCGACGCAGGTGTATGCCTTGACGGCTGGCTCATTGGCGGAGACAAGGAGGGCAACCTTATATGAGCAAAGTATTTATAGTTGATATAGCCAAATGCACCGGCTGCTACAACTGCCAGCTGGTCTGCAAGGACGAGCACTGCGGCAACGACTGGATGCCTTACGCAAAGCCGCAGCCCATGACCGGACATTTCTGGGCCAAGCTTGAACAGAAAACTGTGGGAAGTATCCCCAAGGTCAAGGTTAACTACACCCCCACCTTCTGCAACCATTGCAAAAACGCCCCCTGCATCGCCAAAGCAAAGGACGGCGCAGTTTACCGCAGGGATGACGGCCTTGTAATTATCGACCCCGAAAAGGCAGTGGGTCAGAAAGAGCTTGTGGACGCCTGTCCCTACGGCGCAATATACTGGAACGCGGCACTGGAGTTGCCCCAGAAATGCACAGGCTGTGCACACCTTCTGGATAACGGCGTTGCCGTTCCCCGCTGTGTTGAAG
>JAZUAQ010000133.1:0-5170 GCA_045638085.1 Oscillospiraceae bacterium | reverse complement strand
CATCCCGATCATCAACAAGCGTGTGGCGGTCACGCCAATCGCGATCCTCGCGGGCGTCTCGGGCGGCGACCCGGTCAAGTATGCTCACGCGCTGCAGCGTGCGGCCGATACCATCGGCGTCAACTTCATCGGTGGCTATTCGGCGCTGGTGCAGAAGGGTTTTTCCGCCGGTGATGTGGAGCTGATTCGTTCCATTCCCCGTGCGCTGAACGAGACCCGCAATATCTGTGCCTCTGTCAATATCGGCTCTACCAAGGCGGGCATCAATATGGATGCTGTCAAGATGATGGGCCAGATCGTCCGCGAGAGCGCCGAACTGACCGCTGACCGCGACTGTATCGGTCCGGCTAAGTTGGTGGTGTTCTGTAACGCTGTGGAGGATAACCCCTTTATGGCCGGTGCCTTCCACGGTATCAGCGAACCCGATTGCGTCATCCATGTGGGCGTTTCCGGCCCCGGCGTGGTGTATTCCGCTTTGAAGAAGTGCGACGGTGATCTGGGCGAGGTGGCTGAGACCATCAAGCGCACCGCCTTTAAGATCACCCGTGTCGGTCAGTTGGTGGGTACCGAGGCTGCCAAGCGTCTGGGTGTGCCTTTCGGTATCGTGGATCTGTCCCTTGCGCCGACCCCCGCCGTGGGCGACTCCGTGGCCCGCATCCTCGAGGAGATCGGCCTCGGTGTCTGCGGTACCCACGGTACTACCGCTGCTCTTGCCATGCTCAACGATGCGGTGAAGAAGGGCGGCGTTATGGCCTGCAACTCTGTGGGCGGCCTCTCCGGCGCCTTTATCCCCGTGTCGGAGGATGAGGGCATGATCGCGGCGGCACGCAGCGGCGATTTGAAGATCGAGAAGCTGGAGGCCATGACTGCCGTCTGCTCCGTGGGCCTTGATATGATCGTGCTTCCCGGCGAGACACCCGCCGAGGTGATCGCCGCCATCATTGCCGACGAGGCTGCTATCGGCGTTATCAACCAGAAAACCACTGCTGTCAGAATCATCCCCGCTCCCGGCATGGATGTGGGCGACACCGTTGACTTCGGCGGTCTGCTTGGCACCGCACCCATTATGCCCGTCCACAAGGGCTCCGCAGCAGACTTCATCGCCCGCGGCGGACGCATCCCCGCTCCCATGCACAGTCTGAGAAACTGAGGTAAGATATGAACGACATCCTCCGCTCACTTTATGAGCGCAAAAGCGTGAGAGCCTATACGGATGAAAGCGTCTCTCCCGAAGATAAAAAAGCCATTCTCACCGCCGCCGTACAGGCACCCACCGCGGGCAACCAACAGCTTTACACCATTCTGGATATCACAGACAGCGAGAAGAAAGCCGCTCTTGCAGTACTTTGCGATAATCAGCCTTTCATAGCCAAAGCACCTCTTGTGCTTATTTTCCTTGCCGACTGCCGCAAATGGTATAAAGCCTTCACCTTCGGCGGCTGCGCCGCCCGTAAGCCTGCCGTCGGAGACCTGCTTCTGGCTGTTTCCGATGCAAATATTGCCGCGCAAAATGCCGTTGTGGCCGCAGAAAGCCTCGGTATAGGCTCCTGCTACATCGGCGACATTATGGAGCGCAAAGAAGAATTGAGCGCTCTCCTCTCCCTTCCCCCCTGGGTTTTCCCCGCCGCCATGCTGGTCTTTGGTCACCCCACTGAGCAGCAAAAGCAGCGAAGCAAGCCTCAGCGCTGCGCTATGGAGCATATAGTTCATGAAAACAGCTACCGGGACATAGATGAAGAAGAGCTTCGCCAGATGCTTGGCTACAAGGCAGGACTTCGCAGCTACGAAGACTGGCTTAAAAGCTTCTGCGACTTCAAATTCAACTCCGATTTTTCAAGAGAGATGAGCCGTTCTGTAAGGGAATATCTTAAAGATTTCGAATAAAAAAGAGACCGCAAAAGCGGTCTCTTTTTTATTCGTTATTTGCTGCGCAGCGGCAGGTGCTGTCCTCATCGTCATAGTGGTTGCAACCGTGGCAGGCATCCATTTCCTCATCCAGGGACCAGAAGCCACGGGAAAAGTTATAGCAAACGTGGTCGGGATCAACAACTATATATCCGTTTATTTTCTCCATTTTATATGCCTCCTGTCGATTTATCTCATTATAACGCGAGGCTCGCGGGATGTAAAGCGCTTTCCCTTTTTCTTGACTTTTTTCGCCAATTAAGCAATAATACAATCAATATATTTAATGTTTACCTTTTGATGCTTAGTACGCACCATTTTAAAGGAGGTTTATTATATATGACAACAGGTATGAATTTGTGGGACAACAGCGTGTGGAGCTTCATAATCACCATGACTTTGCTCTTCGCGTCCATGATCCTCGCCAACACACTTCGCAACACCATCGCCCCTCTTCGCAGGCTGATGATTCCCTCTTCCGTGCTTGGCGGATTTATCTTGCTCATTGTACATACATTTTTCAAGCAGGTTCTGCACATTCCCCTTTACCAAAACGGCATTCTTGAAATCCTTACCTACCACGGTCTCGGTCTCGGCTTTGCAGCCATGGCTCTGCGCAGCGTGGATAAAAAGGCGGACAAGCGCTCCAAAACAGGCGCTATGGACACCGGTCTCGCCGTTGTCAACGGTTATCTCCTTCAGGCCGTAGTCGGTATTATTATCACCATAATTTTCTTCAAACTCATCGGCAGCTTCTTTGCCTCCGGCATTCTCCTCCCTCTCGGCTTCGGTCAGGGTCCCGGACAGGCATACACCTGGGGTCATACTTATGAGGTCACCTATGGCTTCGAGAGCGGTACTTCCTTCGGTCTCGCCGTTGCTTCCATGGGCTTTGTTGCCTCCTCTCTGGGCGGCGTTGTGGCCCTTCGCAGACTGCAGAAGAAGGGCATTATCTCCGGCGAGCTGGGCAAAAACGTTCAGGACGACATGACTCTCGACCACTATTCCGGCAAAAATGAAATCCCTCTCTCCGAGAGCATGGATAAGTTCACCATTCAGGTCTCCCTTGTTTTCATCGCCTACATACTTGCCTTCCTCTTCATGAAGGGCGTCAACTGCCTCATCGAGATGGGCGTATTCGGCGGTCTTGGCGGAACAATCCAGAGCATGATCTGGGGCTTCCAGTTCCTCTTCTCCACCCTCTTCGGCATGCTGGTTAAGTTCATTCTCTCCAAGCTCCGCAAGAGCGGACTTATGCACCGCGACTATACCAACACTTTCATGCTCAACCGCATTTCCGGCTTTATGTTTGACATCATGGTCATTGCCTCCATCGCAGCCATTGACCTGAGCGCCTTCCTTAACCCCAGCTTCATCATTCCCCTCTCCACCCTCTCCATTCTTGGCGCAGTTATCACCTACATCTACCACCGCTATATCTGCAAACGCATATTCCCCCACTATGAGCACGAGGCCTTCCTCTCCATTTACGGCATGCAGACCGGCACCGCTTCCACCGGTATGATTCTCCTTCGCGAAATCGACCCCAAGTTCGAAACTCAGGCCAGCGACAACCTTGTTTACCATCAGCCCTGGGCAATCCTCTTCGGCTTCCCCCTCTTCCTGCTGGTAGGCGTTGCACCTCAGGGTCTGGGCAAGACCATAATGTGTCTTTGCATTTTTGCCGCCCTCTTCGTTGTTTTGAATATCTTCCTGCTGAGAAAGCAGATATTCAAGAAGAAATATGCTGCAAAAGCCGCGAAAAAATAACTTATAACAAAAAACCGCGTATCGCAAGATACGCGGTTTTCTTATTCGCTTTCCTTCTTTTTCTTAAACACAAAAAATCTCTGACCCAAATAGTTCAGTCCCACAAAAAGGCACATGCCGAAGAGCATTGCCACATTTTCCTGAATATTCAGCGCCGCGCCGGACAATACCCGCAGGGCTATAGGTTTTGCCACTCCATAGGCAATCAGATAGCAGAGAGTGATATTGATTACAAAACGGGGCAGGGTTTCCTTTGTGTGCCCCTGACTGCGGAAGGTGAAAATTCGGTTGAGGACATAGCTGAGTATGCTTCCGAAAACATAGTTGGATGCGGACGAAATCCAGTAGCTGAAATTGAACACATTATAGAACAGGAACATTATTCCCGTTCCGAAAATCGTATTAGCAATTCCCACCAAAATGAACTTCCAGAAGGTGATGTCAAAGAATTTCTTACAAAGCTCCTTAATATTCATTTTTCTCATCTCCGCAAATATCGGCAATTATATATCTGGATCTGCCTTTGATTTTTTCCCATGGGTGGCCCTTGGAACCGTCCGTCAACGAAAATAAGCTCGCAGGGAATATCTTCACCAGCGAGAATTGAGCTGATCACATCTGCAGATTTTTCAAGCATAGCTTCCTCATTATATGCGGGAATTATTGCTGAAAGCATGGCATCTACTCCTCTAACATCTCACATCATCAACCGCAACGGACTAATTCATTCCTTCGCATGCCGCAAAAAGTGCTGTGGTAAGACAGTTTACACTACAGTATACCACTCGCCCTTTATTTTTTTCTACCCAAAAAAGCAAATTATTACACCAATAAACAAAAAAGGGCGATGTCCGTTTTTGAAATCGGACATCGCTCTTCTTATTTATAAGTTTTTTAAGGCTTACTTGCCCATGTTCATCTGGGCTGCGACTTCAGCTGCGAAGTCTTCAACCTTCTTCTCGATGCCTTCGCCGGTCATGAAGCGAACAGCGTCAACGAACTTAACAGACCCGCCGAGAGCCTTAGCTGCGCTGGCCATGTACTTCTCAACAGTGAAGCTGCCGTCCTTGACGAACTCCTGCTGGAGCAGGCAGTTCTCTTCGTAGAACTTGTTCATCTTACCCATGACGATCTTTTCCTTAACAGCAGCGGGCTTGGAAGCCATCTTGGGATCTGCATCCATGAGTGCGAGAGCAATCTTCTTCTCCTCAGCGAGGATCTCATCGCTGACCTGGCTCTTATCCCAGAAACGGGGATTGAGAGCAGCGATCTGCATAGCAACGTCCTTACCGATTTCGGTAGCGTCGATGCCGCCTTCAACAACCATGTTGACCAGAACGCCGATCTTGCCGCCGCCGTGGACGTAAACCACGGAGGTGTTCTCAGCGTAGCGAACGAAACGGCGAACCTGGAGGTTCTCACCGATGCTCATGACCTTCTCGGGCATGGTCTCGGCAACAGTCAGATCGGAGCCGGGGTACTTGCAGTTCATGAA
>JAZUAQ010000132.1:0-1771 GCA_045638085.1 Oscillospiraceae bacterium | reverse complement strand
GGTTACAGCTTCAACAGCGCCTTCGATATCAGCCGCAAGGTCTTCTCCTACACCAACCACACCGTTATGAGTGAGGCTCTTGAAAAGTGGCCTCTCGAGCTCCTCGGCAGCGTCGTTCCCGATCTTGTTGACATTATGTGGAAGATCCATAACCGCCTCCAGAGCGAGCATCCCAACCTTTACATCATTAAGGACGATACCGTCCATATGGCAAATCTCTCCGTTTATATGGGCACCAGCGTCAACGGTGTTGCTCAGATTCACTCCGAGCTCATCAAGCACGATATTTTCAGCGATTGGTACGCCGTATATCCCGAGAAGTTCAAGAATGTCACCAACGGCATAACTCCCCGCCGCTGGCTGGGTCTCTGCAACCCCGAACTCACCGGCATGCTTGAGGACTATTGCTGGAAGGGCTTCCTCACCGACCTTGACCAGCTTGAAAGCCTGAAGGGCAAGATCGACAAGGAAATGATCGACCGCTTCAATGCCATCAAGTATGAGAAGAAGAAGCAGCTTTGCGAAGTTATTCGCAAGCGCGAAGGCATCGAACTCAGCCCCGACTTCGTATTCGATGTTCAGGTAAAGCGCCTCCACGAGTATAAGCGCCAGCTTCTCAATGCCTTCTCCATTATGGATATTTACTTTGACCTGAAGGAAGGCAAGCTGCCCGACTTTACTCCCACCGCCTTTATCTTTGGCGCAAAGGCAGCTCCCGGTTACTGGAGAGCAAAGAGCATTATCCGTTATATCAACCGCATTGCAAAGCTCGTCAACAACGATCCCGATGTTAACGATAAGCTCAAGGTTGTCTTTGTCCAGAACTATAACTGCTCCTATGCAGAGCATATTATCCCCGCTGCAGACATTTCCGAGCAGATTTCTCCCGCAGGCACCGAAGCTTCCGGTACCGGCAACATGAAGTTCATGCTCAACGGCGCTGTAACCCTCGGCACTCTGGACGGCGCAAACGTGGAAATCGTTGAAAAGGCAGGACACGAGAATAACTATATCTTCGGCGCTACCATTGATGAAATCAACCGCGTTAAGGATACCTATCGCTCCAGAAATATCTATGAGCACGATTACCGCATCCGCCGCGTTGTTGATACTCTCGTTGACGGTACTGTTCCCACCGATGATGGTCTCAGAGAGCTCCACACCGCTATTATCGACGGCGCAAGCTATCATAAGCCCGACCATTATTACCTGCTTCTGGACTATGTTTCCTATCTCGTTACCAAGAAGCGCGCAATATCCGATTGGCGCGACCGCGAATCTTTCGGCAGAAAGTGCCTCATGAACATTGCCTCCGCAGGCAAGTTCAGCGCAGACCGCTCCATTCAGGACTACGCAGATACCATCTGGTATGTATAAGCAATAATAAAAAGGCCGTCTTCGGACGGCCTTTTTTGTTTACAAATTTGATGGCAGCTTGCTATAATAAATATATAAAATAAACCTTGAAAGGAGTTCTGACTATGGCACGGATCAGCATGAAAGGATCGGGAACAGTGGCGGAAATCAGCGCAATTCTCAAAGAGCGCATACCGGAAAGCGGATTCACTTGTGATCTTATAGACTCCACCAGCCGCAACGGAGCGGAGATGCTTATTTTTGAAAAATATTTCTTCCGTGCAGGAAACTGCGCAAGTCTCAGTGTGATGATTACGGCGGAGAACGGAAGCGTTATTGTTGACAGCGTTGGAGCCGGAGCACGGGAGGGGTTTTTGGATCTCACCTGGGGCGCTGAGGAGGGATTTGCCCTCGA
>JAZUAQ010000131.1:0-2807 GCA_045638085.1 Oscillospiraceae bacterium | reverse complement strand
GGGGTCAATGCCTGCCATCTCAAGAACGCGGGGATGAATCATACCTGCGCCGAGAAGTTCAATCCAGCCTTCACCCTTGCAGGTGGGGCAGCCAACGCCGCCGCACTTGTGGCACTGAACGTCCATCTCGCAGCTGGGCTCGGTGAAGGGGAAGTGGTGGGGACGGAAACGGGTCTTGGTACCCTTGCCGTAAAGCTGCTCAACAACGGTGTTGAGAGTGCCTTTAAGGTCGGCCATGGTGATACCCTTGTCGATTGCCATGCCCTCAATCTGATGGAACATGGGGGAGTGGGTTGCGTCAACCTCGTCCTTACGGTAAACGCGGCCGGGAGCGATGATTCGGATGGGCAGCTCCATAGTGTCCATAGCGCGAACCTGCATGGGACAGGTCTGGCTGCGGAGCATAACGCGGCTGTCCTCGTCGAAATAGAAGGTATCGGACCAATCGCGGGAGGGATGGCCTTCCTCGGCGTTGAGGCGGTCAAAGTTCAGCTCTGCAAGCTCAACCTCGGGACCGTCGAGAATGGTAAAGCCCATACCGATAAAGATTTCCTTGATTTCGTCAAGAGCGGTGTACATGGGGTGACGGTGACCCATTTCCTGCTTCTTGCCGGGAATGGTAACGTCAATAGCTTCGTCTGCAAGGCGCTTTTCCAGCATGAGAGCGCTGACGGCGCTCTTGCGCTCCTGGAGGCTTGCTTCAACAACGTTTCTGACCTCGTTTGCAAGCTGTCCCATAATGGGGCGCTCTTCGGCGGTGAGCTTACCCATCAGCTTCAGAATAGCAGTGAGTTCACCCTTTTTGCCAAGATACTTGATGCGCAGTGCTTCCAGTTCATCGCCGGTCTGTGCCTCGGCAATGGCGGAAAGGGAGCTTTCGCGCAAAAGCTTCAACTGTTCTTTCATTTCAGGTCTCCTTATATGAAATATATTTTTTAAAAATAAAAATGCTCTCATCCCTCATCTGGGACGAAAGCACAAAACTTCCGCGGTACCACCCGCATTTGCCGCGCATATGCGGCACACTTTTCGGCGCTTTAACGGACGCACACACCGCCGGGGATTAGCCGGAGCTCACGGGCGAACCAAGCGGACTTTTACGCAGGGCGCTTTCAGCCTTTGGCAGCCCCTCTCTGGTGAGAAAAGTTTTCGCTATTTTCCCGGTCATAGCTTTTCACAACTCCGCTATTATATCCCGCAAAGACGAAGATTTCAAGAACAAATTTGACATATTTTTAGGGAAATAATATAATATTTCAAAATTATGTGCGGGAGTTGAGAGTTATGTATCTTTCCAATTCCGAAAATATGAAAAAGGCTGATAACACCGCTATTTTCCACCGCGGCATAAGTTCCCTTGCCCTTATGGAAAAAGCCGCCTCCTCCCTTGCGGAAAGGGCTTATTCCCATCTCGAAGAGGGTAAAACTGCCTTCGTCTTTTGCGGCAGCGGAAATAACGGCGGAGACGGTGTGGCTGCTGCCCGCTTCCTTATGGAAAAGGGAGTAAATGTGCGGGCAATTCTGACAGGCAGCAGAGATAAGCTCACTGCTGATACTGCGGAAATGCTGCGCAGACTTGAAGCTGTGGGTGGCTTTCTTGAGGACTTTGATCCAGACGTGGAATTTGCCGAGGCTATTTCCGAGGCGGGTGTAATAATAGACGCGATGTTCGGCATAGGCCTCAATAAGCCTCTTCGAGGCAAAGCCCTTGATGCGGTTAATATGATAAATGCAAGCGCTGCAGCCGTTGTAAGCGCTGATATAGCCAGCGGAATTGAAGCGGATACGGGAAACATTCTTGGTGCCGCGGTTATGGCGGATGAGACCGTCACCTTCTCGCTTGCAAAGCCGGGTCACTTTGCTGAGCCTGGGAATGTTTACACCGGCAAGCTTACTGTTGTGGATATTGGTATACCGGAGGATCTTGTTGATGAGGCTAAGATTCCAGTAAAAGCCCTTTCAGATGAGGAAGCCTTTCTTCCAAAAAGAAATCCCCTTAGTCATAAGGGAGATTTCGGAAAAATTTTAATAATCGGCGGCAGCAGTGAGTATTGCGGAGCGCCCAATATGTGCTCCAATGCTTCGGTGAGAAGCGGGGCGGGGCTTGTGTATCTTGGTGTGCCTGCTCATATCCACACTATTTGCGCCGTAAAAAACACTGAGGCAATGCCTTTCCCCTTAGCTTGCGACAGTAAGGGAAGGCTTTCCGAAGATGCTTTCGATGCAATCAAAGTAAAGCTGGATGCCTGCTCTGTCTGTGTTATAGGTCCTGGAATTGGGAGAACTAATGGCACTGCCGAACTCGTAAGAAAAGTGCTTGCAACATTTGACGGCACTGTTGTTGCAGATGCAGATGCCCTTTGGGCAATTGCTATTGATAAAAATATCCTCAAAGAAAGCGGAGCCAAAATTGTGCTTACGCCCCACGGTGGTGAGGCAAAAATGCTTGGCATAGACTATAATGAAAACCGCATTGCCGCCGCAAAGAGTTTCGCGGAAGAATACGGCTGCACTCTTGTGCTGAAAGGTCACCGCACTCTTGCGGCATTCCCCGATGGGGAGGTATGCATTTCCACCCACGGCAATGCCGGAATGGCAAAAGGCGGCAGCGGGGATGTCCTTGCGGGAATTTTAGGTGCTATGCTTGGACAGTTTGAGCATAAGATGGCTGTGGAAGTCTCCCTTTATCTCCACGGTCTTGCAGGTGATATTGCCTGCGAAAAAATGGGAGAATACGCAATGACCGCATCGGATATAATCGCGTTTTTGCCCGATGCGCAAAAACTTATAATAAGGCAGGAAAAACA
>JAZUAQ010000130.1:0-11807 GCA_045638085.1 Oscillospiraceae bacterium | reverse complement strand
ATTCAAGAACACCATTGCTGCAACTGTTGATGCACAGTTCAAGCAGCTGCGCTTTTTCGCAAACGCAAGAAAATACCCCAACACTCTTGAGGCAGCCCTCGACATCACCGAAGTTCCCGTTGAGGTTTACCACAACCTCATTGAAGCCGTCCATAACAATCTGGACAAGATGTATCGCTATGTCTCCCTCCGCAAAAAGATGTTGGGTCTGAAAGAGCTTCATATGTGCGATGTCTATCCTCCCCTTGTTGCAGATGCCGCTCATGACATCAGCATCGATGAGGCCAAGGAGACTATTCTGGAGGCTCTTGCCATTCTCGGCGATGACTATGTTGAAATGCTGAAGGAAGGCTTTGACAACCGCTGGATAGACCTCTACGAAAACGAAGGCAAGCGCACAGGTGCTTATTCCACCGGCGGTGGACGCCCCCATCCCTATGTTCTTATGAACTATAAGGACAATCTTTCGACAATGTTCACCCTGGCTCACGAAATGGGTCATGCTCTTCACAGCTATCTCAGCACTCAGAATCAGCCCATATGCACCAGCACCTATGTCATTTTCGTGGCAGAAGTTGCTTCCACCTGCAACGAAGTTCTTCTCATGCACCATCTGCTGAGCAAAACCACCGACAAAAATACCAGAAAATATCTCCTCAACCATTTCCTTGATGAGTTCAAGGGAACTATCTACCGCCAGACCATGTTTGCAGAGTTTGAGCTTATTATGGGCAGACTCAGTGAGCAGGGAGTTGCCCTCACCGCAGATGTTCTCTGCCGCGAATATCTCAAGCTCAACAAGCTCTATTTCGGCCCCGATATGATTTCCGACGAAGGCATTGCTCTTGAGTGGGCCCGAATTCCCCATTTCTTCTATAACTACTATGTTTTCCAGTATGCAACGGGCTTCTCCGCCGCAGTTGCAATAGCGAACCGCATTATCCGCGAAGGAGAGAGCGCAGTTGCCGATTATAAGCGTTTCCTCTCCTCCGGCGGCAGCGCAGACCCCATCAGCCTTCTGAAAATCGCAGGCGTGGATATGTCCACTCCCAAGCCCGTAAACGAGGCTCTTGAATATTTCGGCAGCATCGTTGACGAGCTTGAAAAGCTCCATGAAGAAGGATAAACAATAACAAATTATATAGAAAAAACAGCCGTCTTGTGACGGCTGTTTTTTTATTTACTCAATTTGAATTTCACTTTTCTCACGGCGCGGAAAAGCTCTTTGGATACGCCCTCCCTTTTAGGGGAATAGAAGCTGCGTTCAACGGCAAGGGCAAGGGCAGTAAGGGCTTTCGCGCTCTCGCCTCCTATGAGTCCGGCTATGCGGCGCAGATAAGTTTCTCCGCTTTCTCCTTCAAGGCGGGCAAGCTCTTCCCTGCCCTTTTTCTGACACCAGACCAGAAGCCCAGCCGGACTTCGGCGGTAGCGAATGCAATTCCATTTGAAAACAATGGCGGATTTCAGCTTTTTCCAAAGCTCTCTTATGGCGGCGGCAAGTCCGCTTTGGCGCTGCACCTTTGTCAAACTAACAGCGCGGGAGCTGATTCTTGCGGTCCTCAGTTTTCTGAGCTTGAAAAGAACAAATATGAGCACCGCGGCGGCAAGAGCAATAAGCACAGCATATATCCAACCGGGAATACTTACATCCATAGGTGCAATGCCCTCTATGTCGGGATTGCCCACACCAGGCTGCATTCCCTCTGCCTCCATCTCAACATCCTTCGCGAATTGGCTGAGCCAGCGAACAAACTTTTCAAGAAGCCCGTAGAGATAAAGGAACGCGATCTTCAATGCATTCAGGCAGGTTTTTATCAGAGAAAGAAGAAACTCGGAAAAGCTTTTAACTCCGCTGGATGCATAAATAACAGCAAGGAGTGCAATGAGCCCCATTATACCCGCAAGAACAAAAAGCAAAATCCTTCCCATAGCACCGTTACCCTCAACGGCGCTGCCTCGTCCTGCAAGGGCTCCCGATTTCATGGAAACCGCAGACATAAGGGTGAGGGCAAGGGTCACATAGCACATATTAAGGCAACCCCTTGCAGCCGGCATTCCGATGATATGGTCCAGCGCCAGCATAATGACTGTCATTATAGCGAGGGCATCAAAACGCAGCAGCACGCCGCTTTGGTTGGTGGGAGTCCAGGCAACAAATGCGGCAGCGGCAAAACCAATGCAATAGACAATGCAGTTGATTATAACAGTGCGCAGCTGATAGGGCTCCGTTTCGATGCAGCGGACAAAGGCAAAAATGCCTATGGCTACCATCGCGGCTTCTATGACAATAAAGGCAGGCACAGGAATGCTCCTGCGCATTATGATATAGTTGAGATAATAGGCGCAAAGCAGCACCGCTGAAAGGACAAAGTAATTCAGCTCCATATGGACAAAATCAAAATTTATCCTTGAAAGAGCAAACATCCATCCCGTCAGCGCCACTTGAAAAAGCACGGCTGCGCTGCCGCTTAATATCTCTGTAAATCGTTTCATACTGCTTTGAAATCCGTTTCCGTTAAAATGCTTCTCTCGCCTTCATTGAGAGCAGGACTTTCGCTCAGAATGCTTATGGCGGAAAGCTCCTCTGCAGCCTTCGGATCTTCCGAAAGGATGCTTCGCTTAAGGTTTTTGGAGAGGACATATATCTGTCCAAGCTTATGGCGCTCCATCATCACCGCGTCTGTGGGCACGCGGATAGACTCGCAGTCATACTCTATTTCCGCAAGGGCGCCAAGAAGCTCCATAATCTGAGTTTCGGCGTTTTCAGGTATTACAAGTTTCTCTTCCCTATCCCCGATTGCTGGAATCACCAGAGAGCAAAGCACGCCTCTCTCATGGAGTTTGACAATAAGGGAGGCAAGAAGAGAAAACATATTCTCAAGCTCCTCAAGCTCTGCAACGCGCTCTTCCTTTCGCTCATTTTCCGCCAGTATCTCTTCAATATGGGTGAAGGAAAACATATCCGGCATAAAGCAGACACGGCGCATGGTGAGCTTTTCGAACTCATTCACCTGCACTTCGTCCTTGCGGGCGAGAAGTCGCCAGTTTATATTTTTGAAGCTATCCCCTTCCCTGTAGTCACGTGTGTTGATAAGAAGGGTTCTGTCCGTATAAAAGCCGTTTTTCGCGCTCTCCATTTCGCTCATATTGTTCAGAATGGGAGAGACATCAACGGGCACTATCTTCGGGTATACAACATACCTCAAGCGGCAGGGCAGCTTATGCTTTTTAGTCTGGGTGCAAAGCCCGAATCCGTCTCCCGAATGGAGTTTCACTTCCTCGGCAGCGCAGACTCCACGGTGGACAGCCAGCGCCTTCTGCTTCCAGCGCAGCTTCTGATGGGGCATCAGCCAAAGAAAGGTGCTGCGAAGCTCCCTTGCGCCGGGTTTATCTTCGCCGCTCTCTTGAGGGATCTCATTTTCATGGTCAGGGGCGACGCAGGTTTTCTTTCCTATGGGAATGCTCATATCAAGCCATATGAGAGGAAGCATCTTCTTATTATGTAAACTAAAATCCGCTTCCAATATTTCCCCGGGAAAACCACAGCAATCTTCCTCCGCACTTTGCAGCTCTACATTTTTAAGAGAAAGCTTGCCCCAGATAAACGCGATGAGGCAGAGGATGAAAACGAGGATCAAAAAGCCCTCAAGCTTTGGCAGTTCAAAATATGCAGCAACCAGAATCAGGACGGCAAGGAAGCCCAGACCGAACCACGAAACTAAATTACTTCCTGTCTGCTTCATCGAACATCTTTGCCTTTCCGGGAGGCACAGGGGTCTCCTCAAGAATGGAGGCGAGAATATCCGCCTCGCTCTTTTTGGTGTAGCGGGCTTCGTTGGAGAGCATCACGCGGTGGCTCATTATGGGGAGGAAAATGGCGGCTATATCCTCGGGAACCACATAGTCTCTGCCCTGAATTGCGGCATAGCTTTTGCCACCCTGATAGAGGCAGCGTGATGCACGGGGAGACGCGCCCGCCTTCAGCAGCTTATGTTCGCGGCTGCGGTGGACAAGCTCAACTATGTATTCCCTTATATTATCGCTGACATAAACGCCCTGAATTTCGCGGCGGATTTCCATAAGCTCCTCGGGAGAGGAAACAACATCCACCACAGAAAAATCAATGCTGTCGCCAAGCTCCGTCAGCATCCTGGCCTCTTCCTCTCTGTCGGGGAAGCCAAGGGAAAGCCGGACGAAAAATCTGTCCATCTGAGCCGCAGGGAGCTGGAAGGTGCTCTCTCTTTCAACGGGATTCTGGGTGGCCATTACAAAGAAGGGCTCGGAGAGGGCAATGGTGTCGTTATCAATGGTGACCTGCTGTTCCTCCATTGCCTCAAGGAGCGCTGCTTGAGTTCTGGGGATGGCACGGTTTATCTCGTCCGCCAACAGTATGTTGGTGAATACGGGACCTCTGACCTGCTTGAAAGAGGCGCTTGCGCGGTCATAAATGGTCATACCGATAATATCCGAGGGAAGAAGGTCGGGGGTGAACTGTATGCGCTTGAAGTCGCAGCCGAGGGCGCGGCTCATAGTCTTGATAAGGGTGGTTTTGCCGCTTCCGGGAAGGTCATCCAAAAGCACATGTCCGCCTGCGAAAACGCTCATGGTAATAAGCTCAACCTGCTCACTTTTGCCCACAAATATTTTTGCTATTTCCTTTTTCAGTTTTGCTGCACATTCCTGAGTTTTCATTGGCACTGCTCCATTTTCAATTTTATAAAATCATTGGATTAAGTATAGCAAATCGGTGAATGTATTTCAATGAAGATGGAGTTAAGATTTGCAAAAAAATAAAAGGGTTCTCGTTGATGAGAACCCTTTTGAATTAATTATCAGTCGTTGGTGTAGTTATCGAAATAACCCTGAATGAAGATAACGGGAGTGCCCTTATCGCCGGAGCCGGAGGTCAGGTCGCAGAGGGAGCCGATGAGGTCGGTGAGGTTTCTGGGGGTGGTACCCTCAGAGACCATGTTGCCTACGAGGCTTGCGCCGTCCTTGGCCTTGATGCGCTCGGAAATAGCCTTCTTCAGATCCTCGCCCTTGAGGTCGCCAAAATCGTTATCTGCCAGATACTTGAGCTTCAGCTCGTTGGGCGTTCCGATCAGACCATCGGTATAGCCGGGGGAGACAACGGGGTCAGCCAGCTCCCAGATCTTGCCTGCGGGGTCTTTGAATGCGCCGTCACCATAAACCATGGCTTCCACCTTCTTGCCGGTGGCTTCGCTCATGCGCTTACCGATGGCATCTGCAATAGCCATGCAGTCCACAGGGAAAAGCTTGACGCTGTCATCGGTGGCCTTGTTAGAGCCGAGAAGACCGTACTGGGGGTTGAAGCCGCTGCCGTCAACACTCTCGGTGAGGAGATCGTCAAGACCGAGGACGGTCTTAACACCTGCAGCCTTGAGAAGGCGCTTGCTTCTCTGGCGGGAGTGAATATCGCAGGTTATAACGCAGTCGGTGTAGTCGGCAATAGCCTGAACGCGGTTTGCAAAGATAACCTCAACCTCTGCACCCATCTTGCGGACCAGTTCGGAGTAATACTCAACATAGTCAACGCCGGTGAAGGGATGGACTACCTTGCCGAAAGCAGCGCGGAACTGCTCCAGGCTGAGAACATCGCGATAGGGGTCGATGCCTGCTTCGTCAACAGCATCGATGCTGACAAGATGGTTGCCCACCTCGTCGGAGGGATAGGACAGCATGAGAACAACCTTCTCACAGCCGCCGGCAATGCCCATAAGGCAGTTTGCAAAACGGTTACGGCTGAGGATGGGGAAGGTTACGCCAACGGTCTTGCCGCCGGTTTTTGCTCTTACGTCCTTGGATATATCACTGATACCGGCATAGTTGCCCTGTGCGCGGGCAACAACGGACTCGGTTACGGCAACGATGTCCTTATCATGAACTTCAATGCCGTTTTCGCTGACGGCCTGAAGAACGGAGGATACAACTACCTCAACAATATCATCGCCATGACGGACAATGGGAGTTCTTATACCACGGGATACAGTACCGATAAGTCTGCTCATTTATGATACCTCATTTGCTATCAAGTTTTTTACGACAATGTATTATAATCTCTTTTTAAGTTATTGTAAATTGTTTTTTGCAAAAAATTCGAATTTATTCACCGTAAAAGCTGTCCAGCGCCTCCCGTCTGAGAAGGTATTCGCTGGGTGTCAGACCATAGAGCTTTTTGAAGGAGCGAAGGAAGGAGGAATACTCGGAAAAACCCACCTTCATAGCCGCTTCCGTAACGCCCATACCGCTGTCCAGAAGCCCCGCCGCGGCGGTCAGGCGCTTTTGGCAGATGTAGTTATGGACGGTGTAACCTGTGGATTCCTTGAATCTGCGCATGAAATAATAGCGGCTAAGGTAACATTTTCCAGCGAGGAAATCCACGCTCAGTTCATCGGAAAGATGGCGGTTTATATAACTGAGAGCCTCGTCAATTTTGGGATCTATATCTCCCGCCTCGCCGCTGCTGTCTTCCAGAACACAGCGGTTGAATTCTATCATTATCTGCAGGAAAATCGTGTCCGCAAGGATTGCATTTCCGAAGCGCTCCTCGCCGAGCGCCTTTTCCAGACCCGCAATCAGCTTTTTAATTTTCGTTGCGGATTCGCTGTTTGGATGATAAAGGCAGGCTCTTTTTTCCGCGCTTACGGCAAAACAGCTGTCCAGTTTTGCGCCTTCCCTGCTCTGCTCCTCAAGATAACCGGGACGAATCCAGAAAACCGCACGCTCATAGTCGCTCTCGCCGCTTATAAGGGGTTTATGTATGGCATTATGGGGCACAAAGAGCACATCTCCCGGCTCAAGACTATAGGTGATGCCTTCTATGATATAATCAACGCTGCCGGAATAAAACACAAGCGCCTTGTCAAATTCGTGATAATGGGTTTCCACTTGCTGACCGCGGCGGTCGCAAAGATGGAACAGTCTGAAATTTTCAAACAGATAGCCTTTATTGGCAACTCTTGCGTTTTCGTTCACTTTGCGCCCTCGCTCTCATACATAGCCAGAGACTCTTTCAAAAGCCCGCTCATTTTCTCCACAACAGATTCGGGAGAGAGAATCTTCATTCCGCCCTCAAAGCCGAATACCCACGCCAAAAACTGTGGAGAGGGCACAACATCCACGGTAACGGTGAATCGTTCATTATCGGTGGAAACTATAATAATATCCTTACCGAAGCGGTCTATCACCGCACCTGCAAGATGATTTTCGCAGCTGAGACGAACCTTTTCCACTTTGCCTGCAAACATGCCGAAAACCTTTTCTGTATATTCCGCCATATTAATTCCGCCAAGCACTTCCCTGCCCTCGCGGACTTTTTCGCTGACGTGTATTGAGGCCATCTTGTCAACGCGGTAATGGCGCACCTGTCCCGACCGGCTGTCAAAGGCGATAAGATAATAATTCTCGTTGTTCCAGTTAAGAGCATATGGGCTCACGGCATATTCCTGACCGCCCTTGCGGAAGGAGCGCTCCTTTGTGACGGAATACTCAAAATATTTGAAGTTTATCTGCCTGTCGGAAGCGATTGCGCTGTGTATTTTGTCAACGTTATAGTAGATGCTCTCATTCATGGTTTTGATGCGGTTGGAAACATAAACCTGACGGTGGAGAGCGCCCGCCTCATAAACGCTGGCGAGAGCCTCGACCTTTTTGATGAGGGCCATGGATTTCTTGCCGGTAATGAATCTGGAGGCCTGAACGCTGTCTACAAGCAGCTTCAGTTCGGGCAGTTCAAACTCACGGGAGGCAAGATAATAGCCGCCGCCCGGTCCTTTTTGCTGTATGATATCCATTCCGTAGGTACGCAGCGCCTCGATATCATCATAAAGGCTCTTTCTCTCCGCGGAGATGCCGTAGCTTTCCAGATGTCTGATTATATCCGCAATACTGACGGGATGATTTTCATCACTGTTGCTGCGGAGAAAATCCATAAGATAAACTATCTTAAGCTTCTGATTGGCTGACTTTGCCATTACTCATCGCCTCCGCAATTATAATATACCTATTCCCGCCATTTCGCAAGATAAAACGCCTTTTATATCATAAATATTATACTTTTTAATGCAAAAAGTGCTTCGGGCTTGTTTGACAAGAGCATCCCGCTGTGCTAACATTTTCTTATAAAAAGATTTATTGGAGGCCGAGTCATGTATACCTGTTCAAGCTGCACCGTACATACCTGCGAGAAGCCCGAAAATGGCAACTATCCAAAAAACTGTCCCGTTTTGCAGAAAGAACGAATTGGTGAAATACTGAAAGAGTATGAGCCTTACAGAGAGTTTTTCACCACCTGCGCAAGAATTGAGGCAGAGGGCTATTGCCAGTGGCCAAGACTCCGTGAAACTCTCGAGCTTTGCCAAAGAATGGGCTATAAAAAGCTGGGCCTTGCATTCTGCGCAGGCTTCCGCAACGAGGCTAAGACTGTTGAAAATTTGCTCCGCAGCAAGGGCTTCCAGGTTTTCAGCGCCGTATGCAAGGTTGGCGGAATTGATAAAGAGGACTTCGGCATGCCCGCCGACCACAAGGTTCACCCCGGCGGCTATGAGCCCGTTTGCAATCCCATAGCTCAGGCAGAGCTCCTCAACGACGCCGAAACGGAGTTCAACATTGTTCTCGGCCTCTGCGTGGGACATGATTCCCTTTTCCTGAAGCATGCCAAGTCACTTTCCACAGTTTTGGTGGCAAAGGACCGAGTTATGGCTCATAACCCCTGCGGTGCTATCTATACCGCAAACGGATATTGCAAAAATAAACTTTAAGGGGCACACAGTATGGAAAGATTGATCCGCGCAACAAAAGATATCTCCGTCAGCGAAAGAGAGCTTCGCCATGCAGCCCTTGCAAGAAAGGTCTGCGGCGAAGGAATGGTGCTTCTTGAAAACACCGGCGCTCTCCCCCTTCGCGGCGGCAGGGTTGCCCTCTACGGCGCAGGCGTGCGCCATGGCTCCTACGGCGGCTCAGGCAGCGGAGAAAACAATCCCCGCTACAGAGTTTCTCCCGAGCAGGGCTTTATAAACGGAGGCTGGGAAATTGTCTCCACCGACTGGCTTGACGAATTTGACAAGCTCTACGCCCAGGAAAAAGAGGCCTACACCCGCTCCGTTTTGAAGGCCACAAAGCGCCTTGGAGTTTTCGGACGCATGGAATATGTTGCAAGCCATCCCTTCATCCCCTCGGGCGGAAGACCTGTCACCCCCGAAGAAGCAATCGCAAGCGGCTGCGACACCGCGGTTTATATCCTCACCCGCCATGCAGGCGAGGGTGGCGACCGACGCACGGTGCAGGGTGACTATTACATCACCGACAGCGAAAAGGAATTTCTCTGCTCCCTTTGCGCAAGCTATCCAAAGGTTGTCCTTGTTTTGAACATAGGCTCCGTAATGGACCTGGGCTTTGCCGACGAATGCGGCATCAATGCCATCTTGTATATGATGCAGGGCGGCATGGAAGCAGGCAACGGCCTTTTCGATGTGCTCAGCGGCGCAGTCAGCCCCTGCGGCAAGCTTGCAGACACATGGGCTCATAATTACGAAGATTACCCCTGCCACGATACTTTCTCCACCATTGGCGGCAGACAGCTGGAAGAAGATTATCTCGAGGGAATTTATGTCGGCTACCGTTGGTTTGACGCAATGGGCATCACCCCCCGCTATGCCTTCGGTCATGGTCTCAGCTATAGCAGCTTCTCCCTCACCCCCGGTGCAGCCACCGCTGATGGAAGCCGCGTCAATATTTATGCCAACATTCAGAATGTGGGCAGCATGGGCGCAAAGGAAGTTATTCAGCTATATGTTTCCGCTCCCGAGGGCAAACTTTTCAAGGAGCCCAAGAGCCTTGTCACTTACACAAAAACCGCCCTCATCGAGCCGGGACGCAGTGAGCAGCTTTGCCTGAGCTTCGATCTGCGCGAGTGCGCATCCTATGACACAGAAAGCGCCTCTTTCATCCTGGAAAAGGGTGACTACATAGTCTATATCGGCACCGCTTCCGACAAGCTTCTCCCCGCAGCCGTCATCAACCTTGACGAAACTGCCGTCACCGAAAAATGCAGCGCCGTCTGCCCAATGAAGGATAAGCTTGATTTTATAGTCCCTCCCCATCGTGAGCGCATCATACCGGAAACAGCAAGGCTTTGCGTCTGTGCCTCTGCCATAAGCACCGCTGAGCACAGTTACGCCCCGCCTGCCTTGGTGGAAAGCCCTGAAATTGACGCAATAATGGCTACCCTCACCGACAAGGACATTGCAAGGTTGCTTGTAGGCAGCGGCTATGTGGGGCCCTGCCACAACACCGCCTTCGGGGCAGCAGGCTCTTCCACCTCCCTGCTTCTCAAAAAGGGCATTGACAACATGCCCATGTCCGACGGGCCTCAGGGCATCAATCTTCAGCTTTGCTCTCCTCCTCCCCGTCAGAACTTCTTCTCTCCTCAGGCGCTGCCCGAATCCGTAACATTGGGCAAGCGCAGCCTTCTCACCCGTATTATGAATCCTGCTCCCAAAGGCAAGGGCGAGGACTATTACCATTTCTGCACCGCCTGGCCCTGCCAGACTTTGGTTGCCCAAACATGGAATCGTCCTCTTATCGAGGAGCTTGGTAAAGCCACGGGAACCGAGATGCTCGAATACGGCATCGTATTCTGGCTCGCCCCTGCCATGAACATCCACCGCAATGTTCTCTGCGGAAGAAACTTTGAATATTGCTCCGAAGACCCTCTTCTCAGCGGCAAAACTGCTGCATCTCTCGTCAAGGGTTCACAAAGCTGCAAAGGCTGCTATGCGACTATCAAACACTTCGCCTGCAACAATCTTGAAAATTCCAGAAACCGCTCCTCCAGCAATCTGGACGAGAGAGCTTTGCGCGAGATTTATCTCAAGGGCTTCCGTATAGCCATCCAGGAGGGCGGGGCAAAGGCTCTGATGAGCAGCTATAACAAAATCAACGGCGTTTACGCCGCAAATAACCATGATCTCCTCACCAAAGTTCTTCGCAACGAATGGGGCTTTGAAGGCATTGTTATGACCGACTGGTTCGGAACGGGACACCACGAATCCTCCGATGCAAAAGCCTGCGCCGCAGGAAATGACATTGTTATGCCCGGCACTCCCATCGCCTTCCGCAAAGTCCTCAAAGCCATGAAACGTGGCGAAATAAGCCAATATGACACCCATTCCTGCGCCCGCAGACTTATCCGCGCCGCGCTGGAAAGCTGCGTCATGAAAAAATAATAAAATGCTCCGCGCCCAATGCGCGGAGCATGCTAAAACAACAGCCGCTCTCATATGTGGGCGGCTGCACTATTTCAGCAAATTAAGGCGAGAAAGACCTTTCGAGTTCCCCTATAATATGAACATAAGGAGGTGAACAGAAATGGATGGGCATATAGAAGCGGTCCAAAGAATGCAGGACTACATCGCAATGCACATTGATTCAAATATTACAATGGCTGACCTTGCGAATGCATCACAGTATTCGACCTGGTACTCATACAGACTTTTTATGAATTTGCTCCATATGACACCCGCGGTTTATATCAGGCGGCTGAGATTGTCTAAATCTGCACTCCGATTACGAGATGAAAAAGTAAAGATAATTGATGTTGCGTTTGACGCCGGATACGAGAGTGTGGACGGATATCAGCGAGCATTTTACAAAGAGTTTGGGTGTAATCCTTATGAATATTCCGTATGTCCTACACCAATTTATCTGTTCAAGGCTTATGGAATCAAATATGCTCAAAAAAAGGAGAAGGCAGAAATGAGCGAAGTGAAAAGCGTTTTCTTGCAAGT
>JAZUAQ010000129.1:0-6468 GCA_045638085.1 Oscillospiraceae bacterium | reverse complement strand
GGCGCACAGCCCACCGATACCGTCAAGGCCCTGCTGAAGAAGGCTGAGGCATAAGGAGAAAATAAACCCTATGAAAGAACTGCTGACCTATATTATACAGAACCTTGTGGATCATCCCGATGAGGTTTCTGTGACCGAGCGCGAAGCTGGCAGCGAGACCGTATTTGAAGTGCGTGTCGCCAACGGCGATATGGGCAAGGTCATCGGCCGTCAGGGCAGGATCATCAAAGAGGTCCGCATCCTTATGAAGGCCGTAGCCCAGAGAAAGGGCAAAAAGGTATCCGTCGAGGTTCTCGACTGAGTAAAAGTCCCCCGTGTTTCCATGGGGGACTTTTTCCGAATCCGCACAACTCTCTTTTTAAGGAGAATTATTATGGAAAAAGAAAAATATCTTGAAGCCGGAATAATCGTAAATACCCATGGTGTTCGCGGCGAAGTTAAAATAAACCCCTGGGCAGACTCTCCCGAGTTTCTCAAAAAGATGAAAACCCTTTATATCGGAGGCGAGGCGCTGAAGGTGAGCGCATCCCGCGTCCATAAGGGCTTCCTGCTCGCCAAACTTGAGGGTGTTGACGATGTAAATGCCGCTATGGCGCTGAAGAATAAAACCGTCTATATCGCCCGCAAGGATGTGAAGCTTCCCAAAGGTAGCTTCTTCATTGCCGATATCATCGGCGCAAAGGTGGTCGATGAGGGCGGAGCAGAGCTCGGCGTGCTTGCAGATGTGCTTGAGATGCCCGCACAGAATATCTATCTCGTCAAGGGCGAGAGGGAGATAATGATTCCCGCTGTTGAAGAATTTATTCTCAACACCGACGTTAAAAATAAGGTAATAACCGTACACCTCATCGAGGGTATGTAATAAAAAACCGCGTATCATTTTGATACGCGGTTTTTGTTTTTACCAGTCCTTAACAAATTCGGAGCGGTCGTTCATTAAAAATTCCGTGATGTCGAAGCCGGCAATGCCGTTGAGCACAAAGGGATCGGTATTGGTGAAAAGCTGCAGCGCATCTATGCTTTCTGCGCGGGCAATCATAAAACCGCCGCTGCGGCCGATTTTAGGTCCTGCAAAAAGGACAATACCCTTTTCGATGCCGCAGGCAATGTGTGCTTCGTGAAGGGGGATAAATTTAGATGTGAGATCTTCCGTAGAGACGGGCAGGGGAGAGACCATTACGGATTGAACAAGAAAGTATTTCATGAATTTTTCTTCCTCCATAGCCTGACAGACATAGTCCGAACCCGTTTTTGAGGTCATATCCGTTGCCATTGCTTCGTTGCCGGCTTTTGAAAGGCACAAAGCCTTTCTGCAAACCGCCGCCTTGCACTGTCCTAGTATATGACCTCAAAAATCTTCGACTCCCCGAGAGCGGATTTTTGTGTCAGGCAAAATTGAATGATGAAGGTGTGTGGTAACACACCAAAGAGTGAAATGAAGTCTGGCGCTAAAATCCGCCTCGCGGAGCGTGTTCGGATTATATCTGTCAGGCTGTTTTGTCTGCGCAGGATTTGCCGAAATACATAAGCTCCCATACGGCAGAGTCTTCCGTTACAGCCTCAACTGTGATGCCGTTTTCCAGCCGCTCGATTGTGGCGCTGCCCTCAAAGCGGAGGTAAGAACCTTCAAAGCCTATAAGCTTTGCGCCAAGACGCAGGGGAGCGGGGAGGAGGTCGGCAAAATTCTGACGGGAAATATCTCCGCGGCGAGCATAGGTGATGCGGTAAAACTCCCCTGCGGGAGTTTCGTATTCATAAATAACCTTGTTGTATACGGGTTTTCCTGTGTGGGCATCGATATACTCGTCCTCGGGGAGGAATTTTAGTGTGTGGTTTGCGTTGTCGCCAAGAATTTCTCCGCCTTTTGCCAGCATGAAAACATCAAAATCCTTATAGCCATATTTCTTTTCGCCGGTTATCCAGGAGGAAATGACCTTGTAGTCACCGATTTTTGCGCGTCCCCAATACCAATGGTGCATCAGCTTGAGCATGGAGATGTTGCCCCAGTTGTGGTCATGGTAGCCGCTGCCTTCCAGGTGAAGCTGACCTTCGCTGAAGGAAACATCGGCAACGGCCTTTCCCTCGGGGGTGGCAGGCAGCCAGTTGAAGTAATATTCTTCACTGTTGCCGAAAAGTATGGGACCGCACTGGCTTCTCCAGGCGGGCACGGTGTTTACGAGGCTCACTTTGGCGGACATGGTCTTGCCTTTGAATACTATGCTGTATTCCTTCAGGTCGCCCTCCATGCGGCAGTCACCGATTTTGATGTCGCATTTTTCGCGGCTATAAAAGCTGTCCTCAATTGTTGCGTTCACCTGCTCTTCGAATTTCCTTCCGTCAGGCAAGGTGAGCTCAATGGTGGCCATAGGCTTTACGGGGCCGTTTACCGCAATGGGGGACTTGGAAAAGAAGAATATGATGAGCTTTGTGCCGTCGCTGTAGCTGGAGTCAAAATACCACCATTCATAGGTGCCTCGGCTTCCGTCGGTGCGCATTGCGTCCTCCCAAAGCTCTATTTTATCTCGGGTGACACCCAGCTTGTCATAGTGAAAATCGTCATCGGGATGTATGGCGGCCTGAATCTTTTTCATAAAAAAGCCTCCCAACAGTATTTGATGAAATAATTTTATCACGAAGGATATATTGTTTTCAAGATATGTGAGAAAGTCACGGAAGAAAAAGAGACAATCTGTTAAAGTACAATCAGAAAGAAAAAACAAACACTGATTAAAATACAGGAGGGAACAAATATGAAGAACACCAAGTTTTATGTATGTGCACACTGCGGAAATATAGTTGAGATGGTACATGATATTGGCGTAAAGCCCTTCTGCTGCGGACAGAAAATGGACGAGCTGGTTCCCGGCGCAGTTGAGGCAAGCGGCGAGAAGCATATCCCTCTTGCCAACGTGAGCGAGGGTGTTGTGGAAGTTAATGTGGGCAGCGTTGACCACCCCATGGTGGATGTTCACTGGATCGAGTGGGTGCAGTTGACCACCGATAAAGGAAGCTACAGAAAGTGGCTCAATCCCAACGAAGCACCCCACGTGAAGTTTCTCATCTCCGATGAAAAGCCCCTTGAGGTTTATGCTTACTGCAATCTCCACGGACTTTGGAAGACCACTCTCTGATGATAATAAATAAAAAATCCCTCTGCTTAATCGCAGAGGGATTTTCTTTAGCCTGAGCGATATAATCCGCCTCGTGGTGCGAGTTCGGATTGTATCGCTCAGACTAGGCAAAACCTATCTTAAATCTTGCCTTTGAGTTTCAAGAATACAAATGCGCCTATGGCTGCAATGGCAACAGCGGCACCGGCCACTATTGCAACAATGGTAATTGTGTTGCTTTTTTCGCCATTGTCCTTGGCCTCGGGAGCAGGGGAGAGGGGACGAGTTTCCGGATCGCGAGGAGATTTGCCGGTGTTGTCCACGGAAGTATTTGATGCATCGGGCGTTTCGGCAGGAGCCTCTGTCTCGCTGGGGGTGTCTGAAACTTCGGGACTTGCAGCGGGAGATTCATCGGGGTCTACCTCAGAGCCCTTTTCGATGACGTAGAGGTGAGCCATCTCGCTGGATGTCTCGTCGCCAGCGGTGAAGATGCAGCGGATGCGGTAGCCGTTAAGCTCGATAGGGATGTTCTCCAAAACAATCTGCTCGGTGTTAGCTCCGTAGACCGCAAGACCCTTAAAATCGTGGGGCGCGTCTGCGCAGTCATAGCGGACTCCGTCGGGGGAGATAAGCTGCCAGCGGTAATCCATGGCATAGTTGGCTTTCGCAACAAAAACAGCCTCCCCACCCACTTCGACAGTTTCGTCGGTGGGATTTTTCGTAACAACAGGAGTTGCTTTCTCTATGGGAGTTACGCTGATTTTTGCGACAGTGCTGGTGACGCTTTCTTCAGCGCCCACAAACTGGCACCAGACCATAGCGCCGTCCAGTTCCTCGGGTATGTTGTGTATAACCAGTGTGTCGGTATTATAGCCGGTAAAGCTTATGCCTTTGCCAAAGTAAGCAGCGGCTTCCTCGCATGTCAGCACAGTTTCGCCAAGAGCGATTTCCCAGACATACTGATGGGTATTGTCAGCGCGGGCGATAAAGATTGCGGAATCACCCTCTATAACGGATTCAGCCGTGGGGTTTTTGGTTACAACGGGGATGCCGTCGGAGGATGTTGCGGGATTGACGTATACGGTCACCCTATAATCAACTGTGCCGAGGCCGGCTGTGGTCATAGTTATGTCAACCACGTATTCACCGGAAGTGGTGGGCACGCCGGCAAGGCCGATGGTGGCTGCGCCGGAAATCTCCAACCACATACCCGGTATTTCTCCGTGAACTATGTGTCCTTCAGTTATTTCATCATATGCGTTTGAATGAATAATGAAATATTCGGTTTCTCCTTCTGTGCCATAGAAGGAGAGTTCCTCATATGACGCATAGCTGAATATGGATAAAGAGCATATCAGCATAAGAATAACCATCAGTACGCTGAAGGTTTTGATTGCTTTTTTCATGTGAGTTCACCTTCAATTTTCTTGATTGCAGGCGGCGATCAATGATCGCCGCCTGATAGTATGAGTGGTATAATCTTACTTCTTCTCGGGGATAAAGGGGATAATCAACTTTGCAAGGTCGGAAACGGTCATGGTCTGGAGATATACTTTGCCGGGACCGGTGATAACGGTGTCCACAAGACCCTCGCCGCCAAGAAAGATGTTCTTTGCACCCTTGACCATACGCACATCCATGGTGCAGGTCTCATCCATCATTGCAAGAACTCCGGTGTCGCAGACAAGTTCTTCGCCGTCCTCAAGGTTATATTCGGGGCAGTAGCCGTCGAATTCAAAGAAGGCAAGACCGGGGCCGGTAACTTTCTGCATAATGAAGCCTTCGCCGCCTGCAAGGCCTGCACCAAGTTTTTTCTGCAGGTGTGCGGAGAGGGTGACGCCTTCGGTGGCACAAAGGAATGCGGATTTCTGACAAATAACACTCTGTCCTTCCTGAAGTTCTCTTGCAACAATGCGTCCGGGGAAGGAGGAGGTGAATGCGATTTCTGCGGGACCCTGTGCGGTGTAGTGGCTCATAAAGAGACTTTCACCGGCCAGCATGCGGCCGAGGGCCTTGCCGGCGCTTCCGCCCTTGGTTTCGGTGAGAATGGGACCGCGGGACCAGGTGCGTCCGCCAACTTCACTAACGATAACTTCACCGGGGTTAAGATTAATAATCAGAGCAGGCAGACTGCCGCCTTCGATACGATACTGCATAAATTTACCTCCATTTTGTGTATATATTTTTGTTTTGATGTTTTATATCAGGAGATTTTGTTGGGAGCGGTTTCTGCGCCGTCATCCAGCAGAGGCAGATACCAATCGTAGTAGTAATAAGGGACGTCCTCGGGGCATTCCATTTCAAAATCCTGCCAGAGAGTACCCCAGGGACGGAGAATGAAATAACAATCCATCTTGGTTTCCTCATCCTCGTAGGCTATAACAAACTCAAATGCGTTTTCATAGTCGGAGGTGTCGGAATAGAAGAGCCAGTCGGCGTGCTCTATGGCATCGTCGAGGAACTGCCCTTCCTCGGATATAACGCGAGCTGCGCCTGCGTTGGTGGAAACGGAAACTTCCATTTCAGCGATGGGAGATTTTCGGGAGGAATTTTCATCCCATACGGTCAAAGTGCCTTTGCCCTCGTCTCCAATGTCCAGTCTTGCACAGCAATCCCACCAGTCTCCGGCAGTGTAGGCATCACCCTGACTTACGTTTTCGATGCACCACCAGCCGTAGTAATCGCCGTCCCAATACTCAAGGTCGTTGGGGCCGAGAAGCTCTTTGGGGAGGGCGTCGGGAGCACCTATGTATTCAAGAGCGAACTCAATGCCATCGCCCATGTAGAGATAAATGGAGCTATAGTCATAGTCATAGACCATATCAACGCCGCCTGCGGTGATGACACTGTTATCATAACTTATGGGGCCGGTTTTGCCGAACATATTCAGTTCACCTTCGCCGTTGCCGTAGAAAGTGATGGTCATGTCGCCCAACTGTTCGAGCTTTGCCTCGTCCAGTTCGGTGCCCTTGAGCGTGCCGCTGATGGCCTTGTAAACCTCGGGGCTGTTGATGTCAAGATAGATGATTTCCTCGTCTATGCCGGTCTCGTCCTCAGCGCGTACAAAGTGGAAAACAGCTTCCTCAATAGTGATTGCCAGTTCTCCGTCTATAAGTGTGTAGTCTACGCTTTCGCCGTCTACAGTGAGCTGGCCCTTGCCCCAGGTGATTTCATAGGGTTCTTCAACGCAGAAAATGCCGGTGCCGTCCTCATAAAATTCAACATAGATTTCAAAGCCAAATTCTCTGAGCATATCAACGGTTTCAGCATCCATAGCGATTTCAGGGGAGCCGTCGGCATACTTGAGTGTCCAATAGCCGATTTCGGTATTATAAATGGGGAAGTCGGATCGTAGCCA
>JAZUAQ010000128.1:0-6628 GCA_045638085.1 Oscillospiraceae bacterium | reverse complement strand
ATTTCCCCTTTCGAAAAGGATGAATAAAGAGTGCATAAAAATTTTAAGAAAGAAAAATTTTAAGGGTACAGGACCCGGTTAAGGCCGGGTCCTGTATGAAAAGGTTCTACTTACTTTGTGTAAATAGTTTCAGCAATCAGTTGCTGTACTTTGCAACGAGCTCAACAGCTGCATCATAAACAGCCTGTGCTTCGCCGCCGGTCTCGGAGATCCACTGCTCAGCGACCTTGGCATAAACTTCCTGAAGCTCAGCCTCGGACTCAGCAGAAGGAGCATAGATGGTGCCGCCGTTAGCGGTTGCTACGTAACGGCCTGCAGCTTCCCAACGGTTCCAAATGTCAACCAGGTTGAGGAGGTAGTCGCCAGAAACGGACTTGATAGCCTCAGCATAGCCCATATCTTCAACAGCAGCCCAAACGTCGTTGTTTGCAAGCAGAGGATAAGCAGAGCAGCCAACGTTGGAGTCAACATAGTAGTTCAGAACGCCGGGGTCAGCAAGTGCGAAGGACTTGATGCCGTGCCAGTCGGTAACAACATAAGAGAAGATACCGGTGGAGATGTTGTTGTAAACATCGCCGATGGGGCAACCCATAACAGTGCCGCCAGCAGCAGTGATGAACATCTGAGTGGGGCCATTGTTGCCGCGGATGTTGCCGGTGATGTCAGCAACGGAACCGATTTCCTTGTCGCCCTTATAAGCGAGAGGAGAGGTGCAGTTGGTCCACAGGAAGAGGACTTCGCCCTCGTCATATTCCTCCTGGATAGCGGGGGTGTTCTTGTAGAGCTCCCACATAGCTGCGGAACCTACAGTTGCATCCTTGATACCCAGAGCGGGGTTCTGAATGACGTTGGTGAGGGGGAAGTAGTTCTTGAAGTAGCAGGGAAGGGTCCAGCCGAAGTCGATGGTGCCGGAAACCATGTCGTCAACAACAGCCATGGTGCCGGAGTGAGTGCCTGAGTAGCCGATATCGAAATCGATTGCGCCTTCGGTTGCAATGGTGACAGCGTCAGCCCAAGCAGTGAGGAATTCACCGGGAGCGGACTCAGCGGGGTCATGGCAAGCGAGGGTGAAGGTGATTTCGGGCTTGACATCTGCATAAGCAGCTGCCTGCTCAGCAAGAGCATCGATAACAGCGTAGGACTGTGCCCAGTTGCCGTTTTCCTTGGTGGGCTCGGAGCCATCCCATTCGGGACCGGCTGCGAAGTCAGCCTTTACGGGAAGAGCAGCCTTTGCGGGCTCAGCGGGCTCAGCGGGAGCAGCGGGATCTGCAGGAGCTGCGGGAGCGGGATCTGCAGGAGCAGCAGGAGCTGCGGGAGCTTCCTGACCGCAAGCAGCGAACAGGGAAACAACCATCAGAACTGCCAGAACAAGAGCGAGAACTTTTTTCATGATTTTGCCTCCTTAAAATTTTATGCAGGGGTATGTATTAACGCGGGGTTATTAACCCGAATTAACCGTATCTCATGAAGCTGGGCAACCAAACTGCGACCTGAGGGAATGCAATAACGATTATCAGAGCCACAACTATACCCAGCAGGAAGGGAGCGGTTCCCTTGAAGACCTGACCCAAAGACATATCCGGAGCAATACCGGCCATGACGTAGCAGCACATACCGACAGGAGGAGTCATAAGACCGAATTCCATCAGCATGACCATGAGAACGCCGAACCACATACGGTCGCAGGTCTGGACATCCAGAGCGCCCATTGCGACGGTGTAGTCGTAAGAGTCAATGAGGGGCAGGAAGATGGGGGTAAGCAGAACGATGAGGGGCAGAGAGTCGACAAAGCAGCCAAGAATGCCGTAGATAACAAGGCAGATGGCAAGAACGAGCCATTTGCTCAGGTCATACTGCAGGCAGAAGGTTGCAAGAGCCTTGCTCAGACCGGTAAGAGAGAAGAACTGACCGAGAAGGTCGGAACCGATCATGATGAGGAAGATCATTGCAGTGGTCTCGAGAGTTTCCTTGAGAGCTGCAACAACATTCTTAAAGGTGAACTTTCTCTTGATTATCATGAAGATGAAGGAACCGAATGCACCGATTGCGCCGCCTTCGGTAGCGGAGCACCATCCGAGAAGGATGCCGCCGAGAACCATGATAAAGAGAACAAGAACGGGAAGAACGCCCAGAAGAGCCTTCAGCTTTTCCTTAATGGGGAACTTGGGACCCTTGGGACCTGCTTCGGGATCAATGAAGCAGATAACAACTGCAACTGCACTGTAGCAGGCACAGAGGATGACGCCGGGCAGGATACCGGAAATGAACATAGGGCCAACGCCAACACCGGCATTTATACCGTAAAGCATAAAGCCAACGCTGGGAGGTATAAGAATACCCAATGTGCCGCCTGCGGAAATTGCACCGGCAGACAAGGAACGCTTGTAACCATACTTATCCATCTCGGGCAGGCAGATCTTGCCCATGGAAGCGGTGGTGGCGGTTGCAGAGCCGCAGATTGCACCGAAGAATGCGCAGGCAATTTCGGTTGCGATTGCAAGTCCGCCGCGCATACGGCTGACAAACTTATAGCAAGCTGCATAAAGCTCCTGGCTGATGCCTGCATAGTAGCAGACAACGCCCATAAGCGTAAACATCGGTATAACAACTAGCGATTCTTTGCTGCATGAACCGAAAGGACCGGTTTTGAAGGCACCAATAGCGCGGGTGAAAGCCATGCCTGCATTATACTTCTGTGCATTCATATAGAATATGCCGATAAATCCGACAAGAGCCATTGCCAGACCGATATGCATACCCATAAACAGAAGAATAAGAAGAATGACAAGACCGAGAACACCGGCTAATATAGCATTCATACTCTTCACACTCCTAAATCTTTCAATACACTTCGTATTGAGATGTTAATATTCGACAAATTCAAACGGACATAGTACACGAATTCTATCGAATATGTTTACAGCTTAATTTAACACTAACCAAGACCAATAAGCAAATGCAGAATTTATGCAATGCGATGCAAATATGCATGGACTTTTCGTTGTTTTTGTCGAATTGTTTTGTTTGATATTATAATGTATAATACAGCATTGGAGGAAGCACATCCCAGAGCTCCCTGCGCCGTATTTATAATGTTATAAAATATTTTTATCATGTAGTCTTGCTTAAAATGCTTCACATATCGCTTCAATCGTGATATAAGATTTTCGCCAAGGAGATAGCCATGTCCGCAAGCTTTGATTCATACAAGATTTTTTATTTTGTCGGAAAATACAAAAATATAACACATGCCGCATCTGCGCTGTTTCTCTCCCAGTCAACGGTCAGCCGTGCCATACAAAGCCTTGAGGCCGATCTTGGCTGCAAGCTTATGGAGCGCTCCCAACAGGGAATCTTCCTTACCGCGGAGGGGGAAATGCTTTTCAGGCATGTTGCAAGAGCCTACGAGGAAATCATGCTCGGCGAGGACAGAATCAAAAGGCTCAAGTCCTTTAAAACCGTGAGCGTAAGAATCGGTGCCGATAGCTTTGTTTTTTGCCGCTTTATACTCCCTATTCTCAAGGATTTTCAAAAGGACTTTCCCGATGTCCGCGTGGAACTGAGCTCCAACATGACAGATACCCCTGCACACATTATGTCCTCCCTCATCAATGACGAGGTTGACACAGTATTTTCTCTTGCCCCCCTCCCCGATTCGGATAACATCGTCTCCTCCGCCCTGTTTGAATACAGTGACGTTTTCATTGCGGGCAAAAACTATAAATCTCTCGCAGGCGAGAATGTCCGTATTTACGATATTTCCATCGAAAACTTTATATCCCTCAACCACGGAATAAGCGGCCGGGATTATCTTCAGCATTTTTTCGCAATGCACAGTCTCCGTGTTGAAAGCTCTTATCAGGTTGAAGACTTCCGCCATCTTTTTGATATGGTCAACAGCGGTATGGGCATCGCCCTTGTACCCTCTCCCCTTCCCGCCACCCTGAAGGGCTATGAAAATATTTTCACCGTCAAATCAAACCTTCACTTCCCCAAAAGAACCATCTGCGTGTCCACGGCGAAAAACGCACCGCAGAATCCTGCCAGAGACGAACTTATCAAACGAATAAAAAAAGAAATGCACAGCGTCATTTACTGATAATATATAAACAGGAGTTACCAACATGGATACACTTCAGCTTAAGCTATTTATCTCACTTTCCCAGACTCTCAATTTTACAAAGACTGCCAATGAATTTTATGTAACACAGCCCACAGTCAGCAACTACATAAAGGCCCTTGAGAGCAATCTGGGCGTCACCCTTCTCAAGCGCAACAGCCATAGCGTTTCTCTCACTCCCGAAGGCAGAGAGTTTGTCAACTATGCCAAGCAGCTTCTCTCCCTTCAGGCAGAGGCCGAGAACCGACTCAGAAATATTTCCGAAGGAAGACAGGGTTATATCAAGGTTGCAATGCTCTCCAGCGCAGCAGGCTATTTCACCGTCTGTCTTGAAGAATTTCTCAAAAAGTATCCCGGTGTTCAGGTCAACGTTGACCTGCTGGAAGGCGCTGAAATGACCGCAGCCCTTGGACAAAACAACTATGACCTTTATTTTTCCCATCAGCATATGGTCCCAGAAAACGAGATAATTGAGTACCGAAGCCTCGGCAGCAACCATCTTCATCTTTTCATCAATAAATCCCAGCTTGATTCCATCGACATGAACGACTGGAGCACTCTTTCCAGATACCACTTCGTTTCAACCCCTGCCCAGGACTTCACCCTTTCCGGACAGATAAACAAGATTTGCGCTAACCGCGGAATAGTCCCCGATATCATTAACTACTATAACCGCGCAGACATGGCAGTTCTCGCAATCAACTCCGGCGTGGGAATTGCAATTTTGCCTCCTCACCTTAAATACTTTTATAACTGCCCCAATGTTGTCACACTTCCCATCGAGGGCGACGATGCCAAAATCACAATGGTGGTGGCATGGCAGCGCAACAGCGGCAACCCCGATGTTCAGCGTTTCCTCTCTCTCAACTCCCTCTCCGAAAATATATTCTTCACCCTTTATGAATAATGATTTATCGAAAAATGACATCGCATTTTGCGATGTCATTTTTCTTTATATTTGACCCAATCCTTTATAACCCTATAAAAAATTCTTTTAACCATCTTGTCGGTAATAATATATAATAACATTGTATTTTAAGGCGTGTTGCTTTGGGCATAGCGTCCTAAATTGACAGTCCGAATTTCAAAATTTTTTATTGAGAAAGGAAATTTGAATTATGGCTAAGAGAAAAGTTATACTGACCGTCGCACAGACCGGCAACTTCCAGGGAAAGGCTCAGAACCCCGGCCTGCCCGAGCAGCCCGATGAGATCATCGCTTCCGCATACGATTGCTACAACGCAGGTGCTACCATTGTTCACTGCCACGCCCGCAACAAGGAAGGCAAGAGCTGCAATGACGGCGAGATCTTTGCTGAGATCAACTCCGGCATCCGTGCAAAGTGCCCCATCATCATTCAGAACTCCTCCGCTCCCGCAACCCGCGCCAACGCTCACACCGATGACGGTCTTGGCGTTCTCGATATGAAGGATCCCGCTTGCTGGCCCGAGATGGTCACCCTTGACTGCTCTCTCATGACCACCACTTGGGAAGACCTCGAGTTCATCTACATGTGGACCCGCAAGTGGCTCGTCAATGTTGCCCGCCGCATTAAGGAAATGGGCATCAAGGCCGAGATCGAAGTTTTCGATCCCACCGCTATTGAAGACGTTTTCAAGTATCTCTATCCCGCAGGTGTTCTGGATGATCCCGTCTCCATGACTCTCGTTATGGGTATGGACAAGGTTTCTCAGGGTGCTATCTCCTGCACTCAGCAGAACATTGACTACATGATGAATCTTGCCAACTCCTGCGCACGCGAAGCCGGCGTTAAGATGCCTCTCGACATCACCACCATGGCTATCGGCGCAAACCAGCTCCCTGGCACCGTTTACGGTATGCTCAAGGGCGCAGGTCTCCGCACCGGTATGGAAGACAACATCTACTACAGCTACAAGACACTGGCAAAGAGCAATGCCGAGCTGGTTGAGCGCTGCGTACGCATCATCCACGAGCTGGATATGGAAGTTGCTACTCCCGAAGAGGCACGCGAGATGCTCTGCATGCCCCAGCTGAAGCCCAACGGCAAGGTTCGCGGCAACGCCTGAGTTTATTGACTTAAGGAGATAAATAAATGAGTAAGCGTGTTATCGGTATTGTTGGCCTTGGTATGATCGGCAACAGCACCGCTGTTCTGACCACTCTCCATGGCAACAAGACCATCTGCTATGTCAGAAACGAATCCAAGATCCCCGGCTACAAGGCCGGCTTCGACAAGATGTATGATGAACTGGTTGCTCAGGGCATCATCACCGAAGAGCAGAAGGAAATCTGCTCCTCCTACCTTGTCTACACCACCTCTTACGAAGGAATGGCCGAATGCGAAGTTATTTTCGAAGCCATTGCTGAAGACATTGAGATGAAGAAGGTCTGCTTTGCAGAAATCGAGCGCTGCTGCCCCAATATCAAGCTTATCGGCTCCTGCTCCTCCTCCATTCTTCCCGACGCTCTTGCCGCAGCCGCTGACAAGTATGCTGACCGCATCATCGTCACCCATCCCTTCTTCCC
>JAZUAQ010000127.1:0-4658 GCA_045638085.1 Oscillospiraceae bacterium | reverse complement strand
TCAAATCTCAAATAGAATCTTTTATAGTTGTTATTCTACAACTTTGTAAAAGCCCTTTTCTTTGCTGGTGCTTATTTGCATAAGCTACAAAACATAATGTTTTGTGTTCTTACAATGTTTAATTTTCAAGGTACACCGGAGGGCTTTTTGAGCCCTCGCTGCCCGCCTCAGCGGCGTCAGCTTTGTTAGAATAACACACCGCATTCGCTTTGTCAACACTTTTTTTCGCAAATTTTAAAGTTTTTTTCAAGTTTTTATTGCGCCACTACATATTGTGAGTATTAACGGGAAAAATACCAATATGTCTGGATTTAGTATATTTAAACGAAGAAAATCGAATACGGATATTAATAAAAAACGCATAGATTCTCAAAATATTTCTGAAAAAAATTTAAAAAATATTTTTTCCGATTGCGGAGATTTTGAAGCAAGAAATCTGCGCTGCGAATGCAGGAGCTCCCTTTCTGCCACCGCGGTCTGGATAGACGGCCTTGTGAATTCTGTTGCTGTCAGCGAGGACTTTATCAGACCCTTTGCTATGAACGATCTTCTCTCGTCCTGCCGCAATCAGCAGGAGATGCTTGAGAAGATTATGGAGGGGCAGATTTATTCTCTCACCGCCCGCCGCCGCAGCAATATGGCGGATGTGGTGAGCGATATTCTTATGGGTTTTGTTGTTCTGGTTTTCGACTCCATCGGAGAAGCTGCAAGCTTTGATATCCGCTCTCTCCAATCCCGCGCCATATCCGAGCCCACGGTTGAGAAAACTGTCAAGGGAGCAAAGGGCGCTTTCGTGGAGACTATACGCATCAACACAAGCCTTGTTCGCCGCCATCTGCGCACAAACGCTTTGAAGCTTATCAGCAGAAGCGTCGGCCGCAAAAGCGGCACCGCCGTTGCGCTTATGTATGTTCAGGATGTGGCGGAGCATAGCAAAATCCAGGAGGCGCTGCGGCGGCTGGATGCCATCGATATTGACGGACTCATCTCCGCCGGCAATCTGGAGCAATATATAGTGGATAATCCTGCCTCCCCCTTTCCCCAGCTTATTCATACAGAGCGCCCGGATAAATTCGCCATGGAGCTTCTTGCGGGGCGTATCGGCATAATCGTTGACGGTCTGCCCATCGGCTTTCTTCTGCCCGCCACATTGCCCAGCTTCCTTAAGGTAGGCGACGACAGGGCGGGGCATTTCCTTGTGGCAAGCTTCCTCTGCCTCATCCGCTGGCTCAGCCTTGTGATAACCCTGACTCTCCCCGCCCTTTTTGCTGCAATGAATATGTATCATCAGGAGATGATACCCTCCCGATTGCTGCTGAGCATAATCGAGGCGCGGCAGCAAGTGCCCTTTTCCGCAGCAATGGAGCTTATCGGCATGCTACTTGCCTTCGAGCTTTTGCAGGAGGCGGGTCT
This sequence comes from Oscillospiraceae bacterium, assembly GCA_045638085.1. Lineage (GTDB taxonomy): Bacteria > Bacillota > Clostridia > Oscillospirales > Oscillospiraceae > SIG459. The sequence continues at coordinate 3,245 of JAZUAQ010000127.1, read as the reverse complement.
GCGTCTGCCCAACCCCGTTGGAGACACCGTCAGCATCATCGGTGCACTCATCGTGGGGCAGGCAGCGGTGGAAGCCCGTGTCGTAAGTCCCGTGACGGTTATAGTTGTTGCCACCGCGGGAATATGCTCCTTCACCCTGCCTTCTCAGGATCTGGGTGGCGCTGTGCGGATACTGCGCCTTGCCATGGTGCTTTTGGCGGTAAGTCTGGGGCTTTACGGGCTGATGCTGGGCATCGTGCTGCTGATATGGCATCTTTGCAGCATAGAAAGCTTTGGCCTTGCCTACACCGCCCCTCTGGGGGAGGGTTATTTCCTCAAAAGCCTGAGCGCCATTTTGCGCCCGCCCCTTTGGCTCACCAAGCACCGCGACAGCGAGCTTGCAGGCAGGGACAAGCGCAACCAGAAATGAAAAGGCGAATTATATACTATATATAATATGTATAGGTGATTTATGAAAAGATTCCTGAGCCTGCTTCTCGCCGCCTGCTGCCTCTTCCTCAGCGGCTGCGAGGGCAGCGGCAGCATATATTCAAACTACAGAGCCACGGAGCATCTCCTTCTGGTGGAAGCCATGGGCGCAGACAGCGCGGAAGACGGGGCTGTCACCCTTTCCGTCAGCTGCCGGAAGCTCTCTTCGGATAACTCAGGGGGCATCATAAGCCGCAGCGGTGAGACAATAACCCGGGCGCTGGGTTCCCTGCAGGATTTTTCCTCCGACCGCCAGCTTTATTATTCCCACGCGGAATATGTGCTGATGGGCGAGGACTATGCCCGCCAGGGCGCAGAGAACCTTTTTGACTTCATCGCAAGAGATAATCAGCTGCGTCTTGGCATATATCTCTTCGTGGCAAAGGGCGGCAGCGCCAAGGAGCTTATCTGTGGCCCGGGAGAGGACAGCTATGAAGTCAGCAAAAGCCTCTCCAGCATAGTCCGCGACACCCGCAGTCAGGGCGGCAGCCATGTTTTCACCGCTCGCGAAACCATACGCAGTCTCTCCAACCACGGCGCCGCCCTTGTCTGCGCTCTGCGCCCTTACACCACCGAGGGCAGCGTTTTTCTCCTTGAGGCAGGGGTCAACCCCGTCGCGGAAGGCTACGGCATATTGAAAGGCGGCGCCCTTGTGGGCTTTGTTCCCTCCGAAATAAGTCAGGCCGCCAACCTCATCATGGGTAACATGGGCAGCGCGGGCATCGTCCTTTCCGACGGCGAGGGCGGGCGGCTGAGCCTTGAATACGAAAAAGGCAGCGCAAAGCTCACTCCCCATTGGGGATTGGACGGCTCTTTGGAGAGCATCGAGGTAAAGGCAAAGCTTAAAGCCAATCTTGCCGAGCCCGACACAGACATAAAAGGGGTCACCGACAAGAATTTACTGAAGGAGATGGAGGCGGCTCTCTCCCGTGATATGGAAGAGAAAATGGAGGCTCTTCTCGCTCTCAGCCGTGAGCTTGATGCGGATTTTCTGGGTCTGAAAGCTCATCTGCGTCAATCGGACGCGAAAAAAACCGACTCCCTCCCCGACTCCTGGCTGAAAAATGCGGAGTTTCGCGTAGATTGCCAGACAAAAATCAGCTACACAAGGGAGCTTGGTGACCAAATGAGTGCGGAAGGAGGAGGCGAATAATGGGAAATGATACCCTCAACCGCCGACAAATGCTCGCCCTCGCCTTCGTGGCGCTGCTGAGCCCTGTGGCAAGGCGCTTTCCCTCCTCTCTTGTTGCGGTTTCGGGCTCTGCCGCGTGGCTTGCAGCGCCCCTTGCCGCAGTCCCCATTTTGATAATGATATTTTTCATGAAATCCCTCCTGCGCCACGGGCGCTCTCTTGGAGAAGTTTTTGAGCTTAGTCTGGGGCGGTGGGCAGGACGAGCCGCGGTGGTCATAGTGAGCCTTTGGCTCTGCTTTTACGGAGGCTTCATCCTCCGCTCCGCCGCCTACCGCTTCACCTCCACCGTTTATCCCTCCGCGGGAGCTTGGATTTTCGTTATATTCAGCGCCGCAGTCTGCCTGCCCATAGCAATGGGGAAGCTTTCCTCCATTGCCCGCATGGCGGTGCTTTTCCGCCCTCTGCTTCTTGGCGCCCTCGCCCTTGTTTTCACCTTCGCCCTTGCTGACGGGGATTTTCGAGGAGTCTTCACCTTTAAGGAATCCGACAGCATCCCTCTTTTGAAAAGCGGCTTCACGGTGGTCAACACCCTTTCCGTGGTCTGCTTTCTGGGTTTCGGCGAAAACCGCTGCGGCGAAGCTTTCAAAAGCAGCCGCTATATCCTTTGGGCCATGGTGCTTCTGACAATAACTGAGCTTCTCTGCCTCAGCTGTCTGGGAATTTTCGGTGCAGAGCTTACAAGTAAACTCAATTACCCCTTTTTCATGCTTGTGCGGGATATCAATATTTTCAATTCCTTCGCCAGAATGGAGGCCTTCGCCCTTGCTCTTTGGATGTTCGCAGATGCGGTGCATTTTTCTCTGCTGCTGTGGCTTGCCTCCCGAAACTTCAGCCGCTGCCTGAACGCAGGCAGCAGCATCTGTGCCATAGCATCGGCTGCCATTTCCGCGGCAGTGGGGCTTGCTCTGCCTTCGGATATGCTTGGTGTGGGACTTTTCTCTGAAAAAATCGTGCCTTTCGGCAACGCGCTGATAATCTTCGGTCTTCTGCCCTTTGTGTTTTTGTTGGGTCGAGCGCGCAAAAAAATATAGGGAGCCGCGCTCCCGAGCCTGAGCGAGATAATTCGAACACGCTCCGGGAGGGGAGTGGAAAATTTTTGAGGACATATGCTAATGCAGTGCAAGGCGGCGGCTTGCAGATGGGCTGTCGCCCTTCAAAAGCCGACAACGCAGCAATGCCGACGGATATGTCCTCAAAAACGGGTTTGGATTATCTCGGTCAGGCTATACATATTATAATATAGTATATATACACGGGCTCCGACGATCCGATGGGAACGAGGGAAAATTGCGGTGGCGCCGAACAGGCGGCAAAAAGCAGCAGCGGCCAAGCGGAAAACGAGGGATGCCCACTAAGGTTTAGGCTCCCATTATGTGGCACAATAGTTTTCCATTTGCCGCACTGAGGGAGTTTCCAAAGAGGGGCTTTCTGTCCCCCTCTTTGTTGGACTTTTATTTCCATATTCTTTTCGGCCACGCGAAAAGAATATGGCCGTCGGAGACAACAACCCCTCCGTCTTTTGCCTTCGGCAAAATCCACCTCCCTTTGCAAGGGAGGCTTCCGTGGCAACCAACAGGCAACTCTC
>JAZUAQ010000126.1:0-11718 GCA_045638085.1 Oscillospiraceae bacterium | reverse complement strand
AAGGCGGTTGCCTGCTTCAGGATCGTTGCGATTGTTCTCAACCTCAAGCATTTCACTCTGTCCCTCGTGATACTTGGTGATGGTGAGCTTGATGGGACGGAGAACACCCATTGCACGCTGTCCATTAATATTGACGTCCTCGCGGAGGCAGTGCTCAAGGAAGCCGAATTCGATAGTGCTGGGAACCTTTGCAACCCCGATGCGCTCACAGAAGTTGCGAATAGCGGCGGGAGTGTAGCCACGGCGACGAAGACCACAGAGGGTGGGCATACGGGGACCGTCCCAGCCGGAAACCAGACTGTTTTCAACAAGGTAGCGAAGCTTGCGCTTGGACATAACGGTGTAGTTAATACCGAGACGGGCAAACTCAATCTGACGGGGCTTGCAGGGAACAGAAACATTGTTTACAACCCAGTCATAGAGAGGACGATGGTCTTCATATTCAAGGGAGCAGAGAGAGTGGGTGATGCCCTCAAGAGCGTCCTGAATGGGGTGAGCGAAGTCATACATGGGGAAGATGCACCACTTGGTACCCTGACGGTGATGCTCGATATACTTGATGCGGTAGATAACGGGGTCGCGCATATTGAAGTTGCCGCTGGCAAGGTCAATCTTTGCGCGGAGGGTGTATTTGCCCTCGGGGAACTCACCGTTGCGCATACGTGCAAAGAGGTCGAGGCTTTCTTCGATAGGACGGTCTCTGTAGGGAGAGGTGGCAGGAGTTCCGATATCACCGCGGTTAGCCTTGAATTCCTCAGGACTCAGCTCGCAGACATAGGCAAGACCCTTGTTGATAAGTTCAACTGCGTATTCGTAGTCCTTCTCAAAATAATCACTTCCATAGAAGAAACGGTCACCCCAGTCGAATCCAAGCCAGTGAATATCTTCCTGGATGGCGTCAACATATTCGGTATCTTCCTTTGCGGGGTTGGTATCGTCCATGCGGAGATTGCAAAGTCCGCCGAATTTTTCGGCAGTGCCGAAGTCTATGCAAAGAGCCTTGCAGTGTCCGATATGGAGATATCCGTTGGGCTCAGGGGGGAAACGGGTATGAACAGTCTGTCCCTCGAAGCGTCCGCCGGGGGCAAGGTCTTCCTTAATAAACTCATGAATAAAGTTGCTGCTGATTTCTTCCATTTATTTTCAACTCCATTGAAAAAATACAAATTAACTTTGGTATTATACACCATCATTTATATATTTACAAGTTTTTGAGTTTGCTTTTTTGATAAATATATTTGACAAATTATATTAATTATGAGTATAATATTTGAGTTAAATGCTGTGAAAGGCAGGAGTAGGAAGTATTTACCCCTTCAGAGAGGAAACGGTTGCTGCGAGTTTCCGGGGTGAGCTACCGAAGGTCGGCCTTGAGCTTTCTTCCTGAATGATAGTAGGGGAGGGCGGGTGCTCCCGTTACAGGGCGTTGAGTGCCGCATTAATGCGGAATTCAGGTGGTACCACGGTTAATTTATCGCCCTGAGATTTTTATCTCGGGGCTTTTTCATTTTTTAAGGAGGATATCCATATGAAAGAATTGCCTAAAATTTATGAACCTCAGGCAGTTGAAAAGAAAATCTATGATATGTGGATGGAAGGCGGCTACTTCAAGGGCGAGATAAATCCCGATAAGAAGCCTTTCTCCATTGTTATGCCCCCTCCCAACGTAACCGGTCAGCTCCATATGGGTCATGCTATGGACTGCACTCTGCAGGACATTCTTACCCGCTATAAGAGAATGCAGGGCTATGCTGCTCTCTGGCTTCCCGGCACCGACCACGCAGGTATTGCAACCCAGATTAAGGTTGAAGAGGAACTCCGTACCAAGGAAGGCCTCACCCGTTATGACCTCGGACGCGAGAAGTTCCTTGAGCGCGTTTGGGAATGGAAGGAAAAATACGGCAACCGTATCGTTGAGCAGCAGAAGGTTCTCGGCACCTCTTGCGATTGGGACCGTCAGCGCTTTACTATGGACGAAGGTTGCTCCAAGGCTGTTCGCGAAGTTTTTGTTTCCCTCTATGAAAAGGGTCTTATCTATAAGGGAAGCCGCATTATCAACTGGTGTCCCCACTGCCGCACTGCCCTCAGCGATGCTGAGGTTGAGTTCAAGGCAGAGCCCGGTCATCTCTGGCATATTAAGTATCCCATCAAGGATTCCGAAGAATACCTCGTTGTTGCAACCACCCGTCCTGAAACCATGCTTGGTGACAGCGGTGTTGCTGTACATCCCGAGGATGAGAGATATACTCACCTTGTTGGCAAAACCGTCGTTCTTCCTCTTGTCGGACGCGAAATTCCCGTTGTTGCCGATGATTTCGTAGAACTCGGCTTCGGCACCGGTGCAGTTAAGCTTACTCCCTGCCATGACCCCAACGACTATGAAGCAGGTCTCCGCCATAATCTTGAGCAGATTCTTGTCATAGACGAGGATGCAAAGATTATCAACGGCGGAAAGTATGACGGACTTGACCGTTACGAGGCAAGAAAAGCCATTCTTAATGACCTCGACGATGCAGGTTTCCTCCTCAAGACCGAGGAATATCAGCATAATGTAAGCACCTGCTACCGCTGCGGCACTACCGTTGAACCTCTCACCAGCCCCCAGTGGTTTGTTAAGATGGGCCCCCTTGCCAAGGAAGGCATCCGCTCTGTCCGCGAGGGTGAGGTTAAGTTTGTTCCCGAGCGCTTTACCAAGAATTATATGAACTGGATGGAAAATCTCCATGACTGGTGCATTTCCCGTCAGCTCTGGTGGGGTCATCAGATTCCTGCGTGGTACTGCGATGACTGCGGCAAGATAACCGTTTCCCGTGAGGATGCCACCGAGTGCGCACATTGCGGTAGCAAGAGCATCACCCGCGATGAGGACGTTCTGGACACTTGGTTCTCCTCTGCGCTCTGGCCTTTCTCTACTATGGGTTGGCCTGAGAAAACTCCTGAGCTTGATTACTGGTATCCCACCAGTGTTCTCGTAACCGGTTATGATATCATTACCTTCTGGGTTTCCCGTATGATCACCTCCGGTCTGGAGCATATGGGCAAGCATCCCTTTGATACCGTATTCATCCACGGTCTTGTCCGCGATAACAAGGGTCGCAAGATGAGCAAGAGCCTTGGCAATGGCATTGATCCTCTGGAGATGGCTGAAAAGTACGGCGCTGACGCACTTCGCTTCAACCTCATTACCGGCAACAGCCCCGGCAACGATACCCGTTTCTTCGTTGAGAAGACTGAGGCAATGCGCAATTTCTGCAATAAGATCTGGAATGCAAGCCGTTTCGTGATGATGAATCTCACCATTGATGAGAATGCTCTTCCCGAAAAGCTTGAACTTGAGGATAAGTGGATCCTCTCCAAGCTTAACACCGTTGTCAAAGAAGTTTGCGACAATATGGATAAGTATGAGCTGGGCGTTGCATCCGCCAAGATCTATGATTTCATTTGGGACAGCTTCTGTGATTGGTATATTGAGCTTACCAAGCCTCGCCTCAACGGCGATAATGAAGAGGCTAAGATCGGCGCACAGAAGGTTCTTCTTTATGTCCTCACCGAGATTCTGAAGCTTCTCCATCCCTTCATGCCTTTCATCACCGAGGAAATCTGGCAGGCACTGCCTCACGAAGGTGAAGCTCTTATCATTGCTGAGTATCCCAAGTATAGCGAAGAGCTTAACTTTGCTCAGGACGAGAGCAACTTTGAGATGGTTATGGATGCAATTAAAGCAATCCGCGCACGCCGTGCTGAGATGAATGTTCCTCCCTCCAGAAAGAGTCATCTCTATATTGTAAGCGAAAATCCTGAAGCCTTTGCCGCGGGTGAAGCATTCATCTGCAAGCTGGCTTACGCAAGCGAAGTCACCGTTTCCACAGTAGCTCCCGAGTCTACCGACGGAATGGTTGGTGTTGTCACCGATGCCTCCCGTATGTTTATGCCTATGGCAGACCTTGTCGACTTCGAGAAGGAACGTGCCCGCATAAACAAGGAACTTGCCAATGCTGAAAAGCAGCTGGCAGGTCAGGTTGCAAAGCTTGCTAACGAAAACTTTGTATCCCGTGCCCCCGAGGCAGTTGTAAATGCCGAGCGTGAAAAGAAAATAAAGCTTGAGGCTCTTATAGAAAACCTTAAGGAAAGCCTTGCAAGACTTGGCTGATAAAAAAAGAGACCGCCTAAGGGCGGTCTCTTTTTATTTAACCTTATATCCGCAGGCTTTAATTGCGGCTTTTGCAAGGATAAGTGTGGGGTCAACTGAAGGGAAGGAAAGGGAGTACATATCCATAGCGAGAGGGAGTTCGGTGCAGCCGAGGATGAGGGTTTCAGCTCCCCTCGAGAGAAGAGCATCAACGGTGTTGCTGAATTTGACGGTATTATAATCGCTTATTCCCGCCTTGACTCCGTCATATATTACACCCATAACTGCATTTTGCTCGTCACCCACGGGGCAAATAAGCTCAATGCCGTATTTTTCGGCTGCGCGGGCATATATGCCGCTTTCAACCGTACCGCTGCTGGCCAGAAGGCCGGCTTTTTTTATGCCCTTTGATTTAAGATAGGACATTGTTTCATAGAGCATATTGAGTCGTTCAACCTTGCATTCCTCACCAAGAGCATCAAAAAAGTAATGTGCGGTATTGCAGCCCATAATAACAACTTCAGCACCGGCTTCGGTGAGTCTTATAAGACTTTCCTTCATCTTGGGAAGGGGATCATCTCCGCCTTGGAGTATTGCGGCGGTGCGGTCGGGAATGGCTGAGTTATTATCAATTATGATGTGTATATGCTCGCGGTCACTGTCAGCAGCCGTGTTTTCAACAATTTTTCTGAAAAGGTCACAGGTGGCAAGGGGACCCATGCCGCCAATAATGCCAAGTTTCTTCATATTTATCGCCTCCGAAAAGAATATACCAGAAAATTACTCTTTTGAACAGCCGCATATCCTAATTTGACATATTTTTCAAAGTGAATTTTATAAAATTTCAATATCTTATTGAAAGGAAGAAGAAAGTGAAAATTTTTTCTGCGTATAAAGACGGTAGGCTGACTTTGTATTTGCAAGGGGAACTTGACCATCATGGAGTTAGAAACTCAATGGAGCTTATTGGAAGGCTTATTGATGAGTTTATGCCTAAGGAATGTGCGGTTGAGCTTTCGAGGCTTAGTTTCATGGATTCATCTGGAATAGCTCTGATATTGAAAATTCACAGATTAATGCTTTTGCGGGGCGGAAAAGCATGGATTGAAAATGCAGGTAATCAGCCACTGAGAGTTATAGATGCATCTGGGATCGACAGAATAATCGGAATATCTATGAATAAGGAGATTTGAAATGAAAACAAGAAATTACATAAAGCTTGAATTTCCTGCCAAAAGCAGTAATGAAGCCTTTGCGAGGACTGTGGTTGCTGCATTTGCAGCCCAGCTCGACCCATGTATTGATGAGTTGGGAGATATAAAAACCGCTGTGAGTGAGGCTGTAACAAATGCTATCGTGCACGCATATCCCGAAAATGTGGGAACAGTATGGATGAAACTTCGGATTTTTGAGGATGAAATACTTGAAATTTCCATAAAAGACAAGGGGAAAGGCATAGAAAACGTAAAAAAAGCAATGGAGCCGCTGTTCACAACCGGTGGTGAGGAACGCTGCGGAATGGGCTTTACAATTATGGACAGTTTTATGGACAGCATAAAAGTCAGCTCCCGCTGCGGAAAAGGAACAAGTGTTATAATGCGCCGAAGGATAAGGTCCAAACATGAATCAGAATGAAATGCTTCTTCTAATTAAACGCGTAAAGACCGGTGAAAAGGAGGCATGCGCCAAACTGGTGGAGGAAAACTCCGGACTTATTTGGTCGGTTGCCAGGCACTTTTTCGGAAGAGGTGTTGAAGCGGAGGACTTGTTTCAGATTGGATGTATTGGATTTCTCAAGGCAATTCAAGGTTTTGACAGCACTTACGGAACACAGTTTTCCACCTACGCGGTGCCAAAAATTTCCGGGGAAATAAGACGCTTCCTCCGTGATGACGGCACTATAAAGGTTAGCAGAGGAATAAAAGAGCAGGCTCAAAAAATCCGAAACGCAAGAAATGAGCTTGAACAAAAGTTGGGACGTGAGCCAAACTTAAGCGAACTTTCTGCAATAACAGGACTAAGTCCTGAGGACATAGCAGCGGCGGAAACTGCAACGGGTCCCACTCATTCTCTTCAGTTTGAGAGTGGGGAAGAGGGATTTTCTCTTGAAAATATACTTGGTGACTTTGGTCAGGAAGATAGGCTTATTGACCGAGTTTCTCTTGATGAAGCAATTAAAAAGCTTCCTGAGAAGGAGCAGATGATAATATCCCTTCGCTATTTTCATGGTCTGACTCAAGACAGGACAAGTCGTGCTGTCGGAGTAAGTCAGGTTCAGGTTTCAAGGTTGGAGAGAAAGGCGATTGAACAACTGAGAACATATTTAAAAAATTAGATTTAGTTTTTCATGATTATGTGATATACTGTCCGAGAATTAAATTCACTCGAGGAGTTATAATGGACAGTAATTTTGAAAATAGATATATTCAGGCACGTAGAAAGCTTATAGAAGCCGATTTCGCAAAACTCAATCCTGAGCAGCGTAAGGCGGTTATGACCACCGAAGGACCTCTTTTGCTTCTTGCCGGTGCCGGCAGCGGAAAAACAACGGTTTTGATCAACAGAATAGTTAATCTTATGCGCTACGGAAGTGCTTCTGATTCTCTTGAAGTTCCTGATTGGGCAAGTGAAGAAGATATTACGCTCATGGAAGCAGGACTTAGCGAAGAAAGCCGAAAAGCGGCTGCTCTTGACCCTGTTGAACCCTGGAGAATTATTGCCATTACCTTTACCAATAAGGCGGCAGGAGAGCTTAAAAGCCGTCTTGAGAAGGCCTTGGGTGAAGGTGCCAACGACATCTGGGCGCAAACCTTCCATTCCGCCTGCGTAAGAATTCTTCGCCGTGACGCGGATCGTCTTGGATTCAGCCGCTCCTTTACGATTTACGATACTGCTGATAGCCAAAGTCTTATGAAGCGTATCATCAAAGACTTCGACCTTGACGAAAAAATGTTTCCATTCCGTTATGTTTTGTCTGTTATCAGCAAGGCAAAGGACGAAATGCTTTCACCCGATGATTATTATGATCAGGCTAAAAAGAGCTATGATGTTCGCAAAATAAAGGTGGGTGAGCTTTATCGAGAGTATTCCAAGCGTATGCGAGATGCGGACGCAATGGATTTTGATGACCTTATCCTTAATACTGTTAAGCTTTTGCAAGATAATGAGGATATAAGAGACTTTTATCAGCGCAAATTCCGCTATGTGCTTGTAGACGAGTATCAGGACACCAATAATCTTCAGTATCTTCTTGCAAGTACTCTCGCTGGAGGTTATGAGAATATCTGTGTCGTAGGTGATGATGACCAGAGTATTTATAAGTTCCGTGGCGCAACCATAAAGAATATTCTCGATTTTGAAGAGCAGTATAAAAACGCAAGAGTTATAAAGCTTGAGCAAAACTACAGAAGCACCGGACACATTCTTGAAGCTGCCAACGCGGTTATCAGCAATAACCGAGGCAGAAAGGGCAAGAAGCTCTGGACTGCCGAGGATATGGGTGAGGCTCCCATATTGTATGTTGCACCCAATGAAAATGAAGAGGCTCAGTATGTGGCTGAACGCATATTGGAAAATTTTGCTCAGGGTATAAATTGGCGTGAGCATGCGGTGCTTTACCGCCTTAATGCCCAGTCCAACCAGCTTGAATATGCCCTCAAGCGCCGCGGCATTCCTTATCGCATTTTCGGTGGAACTAAGTTCTTTGACCGCAGTGAGGTTAAGGATATACTTGCATATCTGAATGTTATTTCCAATCCTTCCGATGACCTGCGTCTTTTGAGAATTATCAATGTTCCTGCCCGTGGAATAGGCGCTTCCAGTATGGAGAAAGCAATTCAAATTGCAGCAAGTGAAGGAGTCAGCATTTTTGAAATCGTTAAAAATGCCCAGAACTATCCTGAGCTTCAGCGAAGTGCGGTAAGACTGCGCCAGTTTGCTGCTATGATAGATGAGCTCCGCCTGCTGGCTGACAATAACCCCAGCGACCTTCTCTATGATGAACTTATTGAAAAGAGCGGTTACATACGTGCGCTTCAGGAAAAATCCACTCCTGAAAATGATGCACGTATAGAAAACGTAAAGGAACTTAAATCCAATATACTCAGCTATATAAAGGAGACGGGAGATGCTACTCTCCACGGTTTTTTGGATGAAGTTGCCCTTTATACCGATCTTGACAATATGGACAAGGATGCGGATTGCGTTGTTATGATGACAATTCATTCTGCGAAAGGACTTGAATTTCCCAATGTTTTCCTTGTTGGTGCCGAAGAAGGACTGTTCCCAGGTATACGCGCCATTGGTGAACCTGAGGAGATGGAGGAAGAGCGCCGTCTTTGCTATGTCGCAATAACCCGCGCAATGAAAAAACTATATATTTCCTGCGCAACCCAGCGTATGATTTTCGGACGCACAAGCTCCAACAGAGTATCCCGTTTCATTGAAGAAATTCCCGCTGAGCATATAAAGAAAAGCTATATTCCCAAGGGATATAACTTTTCAGACAAGCCCAGAGGCTTTGAAGACTATACAAAGCCTTCCTATCATAAGAGTGCGCGCCCCATCATCACACCCGAAACAAAGAAGGCAGAGACTCCTGCATTCAGAAAAGGGGATATGGTTACTCACCGTTCCTTCGGTACGGGTATGATAGTTTCCATGACTCCTATGGGAGGAGATCATCTTGTCGAAATCGCATTTGATAAAGTGGGTACCAAGCGCCTGATGCTGCGCGCTGCAAGCAAGCTGATGACAAAAGCCTAACTTCTAAAAATTTCAAAGCATATAAGAATCTCCTTTGCAAATGCTATTGTCGGGATAAAAAGCCCAATAAACATTGCAAAGGAGATGTAAATATGTCCAGAAAGTCTAACAGCATTATGAACCCCAATGCACGCGAGGCAATGGATCGTTTCAAGATGGAAGCTGCTTCTCAGGTTGGTGTTAACCTGAAGCAGGGTTATAACGGTGACCTCACTTCCCGTCAGGCCGGCAGCGTCGGCGGTCAGATGGTCAAGAAGATGATCGAGGCTTACGAAAACGGCATGCAGTAACTGCAAAACAGGAGAGGAAGTGACTTTGTCGCTTCCTCTTTTTTTTATATTAAAATAACGATAGGGATTAGCCTTTATATTCATTGACTTTTACACAGCAAAGAAGTATTATAAACTTGTCATTAGGCAATATTAAGGCTTATGATATGTAAAAAAATGGAGGTAAAGCAAAATGAAGAAGTTCCTCGCAATTGCACTCGTGCTTGTACTCGCTATCGGCCTTTTTGCCGGCTGCGGTGAGAAGGAGCCCGAAGTCTATGAGTTCACCCTGTCTATGCATGATGCCAAGACCACTCCCAATGCAATCTACATGCAGAGCTGGATCGACAAGGTCTATGAGGCAACCGACGGCAAGGTAAAGATCACCCTTTACGATAACAGCACTCTGTCTGCTGCTACCGACATCGGTGTTAAGGTCGCTGAGGGCGCAGTTGATATCGGCTGGCTCTATACTTCCTACTATGCCGGACAGTTCCCCCTTGCTGACGTTATTAACCTGCCTTTCCAGGGCTTCGGCGATCCCATTGTTTCCACCAACGTTCTTTGGGACCTCTATGGTGAATATGCTGAGATGCAGGAAGAGTGGGGCGATTATAAGCTCCTCATGCTCTACGGTAACCCCGGCATGATGTTCGCTTCCGCTGATGCTCCCATTACCAGCGTTGCTGACCTTGCAGGTCGCTCCATGCGTTGCCCTGCAGGCGCCATCACTGATCTGCTCACCACCTGGGGCGCAAACCCCATCCCCATGGCTCCTCCCGAGGTTTATGAGTCCATTGAAAAGGGCGTTATCTCCGGCTACATTTTCGAGCCCTCTGGAATTACCAACTTCTCCCTCGAGGAAGTCACCCAGTACTACACCGACCTGCCCATGTATGACGGTCCTTTTGCCCTCATTATGAACATGGATCAGTGGAACAGCCTCCCCAAGGAGCTTCAGGATGCTATTGACGCTATTTCCGGCAAGGACGCATCCCTCGGTGCAGCTCAGGCATTTGCAGACGCTGTTAACGTTGCACGTGATGACATCGTTGCTGCCGGCGGTGAATTTGTAACCGTTTCTGATGAGGCTAAGGCTGAGTTTGCAGTTGCAGCTGATGAATACGCTGCAAAGTGGAGCCAGCAGCAGTCTGTTGACGGCTTTGATGCCGCTGCTTTCCTTGCAAAGGCAAAGGAACTTGCAGTTTCCTACGGCGGTTGATCCTAAGCTGCGTTACATAGTTTAAAAGCATTAATATCCCACCACGCGTTTAGCGTGGTGGGATTGTCTAAATCGAGCTATCTTTATGAATGGTAGCTACGAAAGGATCTATACATAACATGGATGTAATTACTATTGGCATATTGGGAATCGTTGTATTCCTTATTCTGATATTCCTCGGTATGAATATCGGACTTGCGCTGCTTATGGTGGGCTTTGTTGGTTATGGTGTTATAATTAACCCCAAAGCTGCTATTGCCATTCTGCGCACTGACCCTGCAACCAACGCGCGCAACTATTCCTTTATGGTTGTGCCGCTTTTCATACTTATGGGCAACTTTGCTTATCATGCGGGCTTGTCCGGCGGTCTTTATGATTGCGCAAACAAGTGGTTCAACAAGCTTCCCGGTTCTCTTGCATGTGCAACAATAGCTGCCTGCGCCGGCTTTGGTGCTATTTGCGGTTCCAATGCTGCAACTTGCGCAACTATGGGCACCATTGCAGTTCCTGAAATGCGAAAATACGGATATAATGACCGTCTTGCCACAGGTTCTGTTGCCATGGGCGGCACGCTTGGCATTCTTATACCGCCCAGTACACCTATGATCATTTATTGCATCATTGCGGAAGCTTCCATAGGTGATATGTTTATTGCCGGTATTCTTCCCGGCGTCATGATGGCTATTTTGTGCATTGCCACCATAATTATTTTGGTTACTACCAATAAATCCCTTGCTCCCCGTGGAGCAAAATATTCCTGGAAAGAGCGCTTTGTTTCTCTGAAGGGACTTATAGGTGTTGTAGTGCTCTTTGGCGTAGTTCTGGGCGGAATGTTCTCCGGCTGGTTCTCTGTCAACCAGGCATCTGCTATTGGTGCCTTCCTCGCAATGGTTATTATGGGCGTTAACATGATGATTCGCGGCGAGTTTACATGGAAGAACTTCTGGGTCAAGTTCAAGGCTGCAATGTGGACTTCCATTCAGACCTTCGCAATGACATTCCTCATTATTATCGGCGCGGACGTTTTCTGCAAATTCCTCACCATATCAACCATTCCCACTGTCCTTGCCGACTTCATTGGAGGTCTTGATGTCTCCAAGTATGTTATCATTCTTCTGATGACCATCGTATATCTCTTCCTCGGAATGATAATGGACGAGCTTCCCATGATAATGCTTACTGTTCCCATCTTCTGGCCCATTGTCAAAGAGCTGGGCTTCGATGTTATCTGGTTCGGTATCTACGTCATTCTGGTTATGGAACTGGGCGCTATCGCTCCTCCCGTCGGCATCAACTGCTTCATTCTTACCGGTATTGCCAAGGATGTTCCTCTG
>JAZUAQ010000125.1:0-15642 GCA_045638085.1 Oscillospiraceae bacterium | reverse complement strand
TAGACCTGTTTCCACCCGTGAACGCAGCGATGTACCCACCTACTATGCTGCCGGCAGCAAGGTCAGCAACTCTATGGTGGCCGACGGCTGCATAATCGAGGGTCAGGTAGAGAACTGCATCATCTTCTGCGGCGCAAAGATAGGCGCCGGAAGCGTGCTGAAAAACTGCATCATCCTCCACGACACCATTATCGGTGAAAATGTTACTCTCAACTGCGTCATCTCCGATAAGAATGTCAAGGTTACCCCCTATAACAGCCTCAAGGGCAACCGTCGCCTGCCCATCGTCATCCCCAAGGGCAGCAAGATATAAGAAAATATGTGAGAATTGAAAAAGCTCCGCACTATCTGGTGCGGAGCCTTTTTTATTGTAGGGGCGGACCGGTGTGTCCGCCCGTGCCTATTAGGGAAATATCAGAATTTCCTTCTTGACAAAATAGGTCTATTGTTATAGACTGCAGTTAAAGAGGTCTACAACTATCGACCAAAGGAGGTAATGATATGTCAAAGGAACTGACTCTCTGCGAAAGTGACTACCGTTTTATGAGTGTCATCTGGGATAATGAACCCCTCACATCGGGAGCTTTGGTGGAAAAATGCGCAGATACTCTGGGCTGGAAAAAGTCCACCACCTACACAATGCTGAAGAAACTCTGCGAAAAGGGTTTTGCCCAAAACGAAAAAAGTATTGTTATAAGCCTTGTTGCGCGGGAAAGTGTGCAGAAGGCGGAGAGCGAAAGAATAGTGGAGCAGACCTTTTCCGGATCTCTTCCCGGCTTTCTCGTTGCTTTTCTGGGAGGCAAGACCATTTCCGAAAAGGAGGCCGAGGAGCTGAAAAAGCTCATAGATTCCCATAAGGAGGTGTGAGGCAATGGAGAATATCCTTGTTGGTGCATTTCTGAAAGTACTGAATATGAGCATAACGGGTGGCTATATCATTCTGGCTGTGATGCTTGCACGGCTGATTCTTCGGAGAGCACCGAAAAAGTATTCCTATGCTCTCTGGGCGGTGGCTCTTTTCAGACTTGTCTGTCCTGTCAGTTTCAAATCCGTCATATCCATCTTTGCCCTAAGACCCTTTGATATTAAGCTGGAGGATACTACTCTTTTCTCTCAGACCGCTGAAATAGTGCACATTCCGGAAAACATAGGGATGATGACGCAGCCGGAGATACAAACTGGCATTTCTGCCGTGGATGCGGCGGTGAATGAATCTTTGCCCGTGGCGACGCCTATGTACAGCGCTAATCCTCTGCAGATATGGGAGTTTTTTGGTATGCTGCCCTGGATCGTGGGCATAGCAGCGCTGCTTGCCATAAGTTTGATCGGTCTTTGGAGGCTTTGCCGCCGCCTGCGTACGGCAACTTTGCTTGAGGGCAATGTGTGGCAGAGTGAGAATGTTCAAAGTCCGTTTATCATCGGTTTTTTCAAGCCGAAAATTTATATCCCCTATGGTCTTGAGGGAGCAGCTTTGGGCTATGTGCTTGCCCACGAGAGGGCGCATATAAAGCGTGGCGACCATGTAATACGCACCTTGGCATATCTGGTGCTGTGCCTGCATTGGTTCAACCCCCTTGTGTGGCTTGCCTTCTGGCTTGCGGGCAGGGATATGGAGCTAAGCTGCGATGAAAAAGTGCTCGGCCGTATGGGGGGCAGGGCGAAGTATTCCGAAACTCTCCTTTCATTTGCCTCTCCCCGTCGCTTTCCCGCGCCTACGCCACTTGCCTTCGGTGAGAGCAGCGTTGGGCGCAGAATAAAGAACGCTCTCAAATGGAAGCGTCCCCGACTTTGGGTCAGCGCAATTGCCCTTGTGCTTTGTGCGGTGGTTATTGCCGCATGTGCTGCGAATCCCAAGGGAGAGACTGAACGGTCTCCGGGAAGTGAGAAAGCCGAAAAAGATGAGCTTTGGGGAGATTGGGTGTCGGTTGATTACGAAAATCTCATGCGTCTTTCTTCTTCGTCATATTTTAATGGCGATAACGAACGCATCTACCGCATAAGCGAGACCGAAGGACTCACTGTGCACTCACATTTGATGCCCGATGTGGTCAATGAGAGCTACAGAGCGGATTGGGGATGGCAGGAGTTCCCTTACACTGATGGAGAGTGGGAAAGGATGGCAGAGCGGTATTCCTATTATTTTTCCTCGGCCATAAGTGAAATGTATGATGAAATACTGTATCAGCCCCTTGTTGCACGAACAGACGACGCGGCTGTTTTCTGGATGGAGTATCCGTATGACAATTTCCTGTTGAGCCTTGATGGAAATATCAAAATGGTTTATCTCCAAAAAGATTCCGATGGGGAAGAAAGCATATCAGATATAGTTTCTTTGGAAAGAATGGATAGTCTGGGTACGGCCGACTTCAGCTATGAAATGAGCGAAGACACAACGGCACAGGGAATTGAAATATATTTTTCAGGCGCTGATAATGTGGAATATATGAACCACATGGGCAGCGTTGAAGTATATAATGCCGAACACACACGGTTTTATGAAGGAGAAATAACGCACCCCGCCGGGCAAAGCACCAGTGGACACATCCCCGCAGGCGGAAAGCTGTTCTGGAGCCCTGCAAATAAGACCGTTGGGGGAACTGAGGTTTGCAGTAACGGTGTTGTAAGCCTGAGTATCAACGGATTTAGTTTCGGAGATGTCTACATTAATTCCGAGAACGGCATATACACCCTTTCCACCGCAGGAGCCTATACCCGACTGGAACAAAACACCGATGGCAGTGTGAGTGTGGTGTTTATCGAAGATGCTGTACTGTCGTCCGCCGATACGCTTGCAAACGGTTCTCCATGGAAACTTCTGACTGAGCTCGATGTAACAAACAATGTGGGCTATTTTGGCATTACCGACGCAGTGGTTGATGCTGATATAAATATGTTCGGAATTCGCGACAGCATCATTGATGCCTTGAAGAATGTTCGTCCCGACGAAATAAAGATAGGCCGAGGCATCCCGTGGCGATACAGCATAGACATAGGCTATGGACCCAGCGATGTTATAACTCTGGGCTATGGCGGAAGGGACTTTGTTGAGCTTCAGCTCAGCGAAGACTTAAAAGAAATGTACCCTGCAGAGCGGGGCGTATGGGAAATACACAATGATGCTCTGACGGAACTGATGGCCAGTCTGGAGGCCAAACCCTTTGCTGAGTTTGAGCTGAATGATGCCGACGAAGTGAAGATACTGTTTGATATCCCCGCTGTGGATATGGTGGACTACTCTTGGCAAACAGAGGCCTATCCGGTTGGAAATTCTGTCTATTCAAGCTCCTATTCCGGCAAGCTTTTCGGCGAGAGGGAAACATTACTCTGGGCTCCTTTCGTGGAGCGCGGCGGCAGCACCTATCCCGCTGAACGGGGAGAAATATCTGTCAGCATCTGGCGGGATAATGATTTCATTCAGGGCTGGCTGAACTTCAGATGCAGCCAAGACGGAGACACTACCTATTGCAAGGCTTATGCTAGTGGCAATGTGTCTGCAAGGCTGGACGACGCCACCGGGCAAATAATCGTAAGCTCTGTGGGAGAATTCCGTCCCGGTATGTATGAATATATATCCGGGCTTCGGGCAAAAGACTTGAAGGTTGTGGGAATTAATCCCACGGAGCTGAATGAGGCGCTTCCCGATGACCTGAACGAGACTGTTGCCGAGGCTTTCGGAAAAGTCAGAGCCTCAGAGATAAGTATAGGCGGCGGAGTGATTTTTGAGGCGGAGCTGGCGTTAGAAACTCCAGAAGGATCGTTGAGCCTACTCTATGACGGAGATAAGGTTATGCTTGACCTTGCCGGCGAGCTGGAAAAGAAATATAGCGGTATTGTGGGACGCTGGATGATAGACAGCCCTGCCATACGTTCCCTATTCGACAGCATACTGTCCCTCGCGGAATCCGGCGCCTAAAAATAGCTGATACAGATATTTTTGGCAAGTCGCTGTTTTTTGACAGTGTAAATGATCTAAGAAAAACGCCAGGCTGCGAGAAGCAGCTTGGCGTTTTTTGTTCTGTCTTTTTTAGCCTTCAAATTCCT
This sequence comes from Oscillospiraceae bacterium, assembly GCA_045638085.1. Taxonomy (GTDB): domain Bacteria; phylum Bacillota; class Clostridia; order Oscillospirales; family Oscillospiraceae; genus SIG459. The sequence continues at coordinate 11,601 of JAZUAQ010000125.1, read as the reverse complement.
TCAATTCGGTAAATATCATGCCTTCGGGGGTGGTTGCGCCTGCGTAGAGCTCGCTTGTGTGGCGCCCTACAGAAAGATAATGCTCAAGCATTCTTTTGGCGGTGACAGGCATAGGGAGGGAGAGCACATCTTCCAAAGGAAACCATTGGAGAGTACCCTCGCTGCTTTCTCCCACAAGGCTCTTGTCGGCTATGCGGGCGAAGTAATAATAAATCTGACGCAGCTCGCCATCCTTCAGCCGCTGGGTAACATAGCGCAGGCAGAGATCCTCAAGCTCCTTTTCCTCAAGATTCAGCTCCTCACGAAGCTCACGGAGCATGCTGCGGCGTGGCTCGTTGAGCTCATCTTCCTCAAAATGCCCGCCGGCGGAGGAAATAAAGCTGTTGTTGGCAACTCGGGAGCCTCTGCGGTATAGGAGAAGAATTTCGTCTCCGCAAATAAGATATATGGATGTCATATTTCTGAGCTTCATAATTTTCTCCGATTTAATATTCGAGATGAAAGACGTTGTTTGCTGCGCCGAAGGTTTTGCGTGCCATACGGCACATAGCACGTGCGTGGATTCTGTCGTGCCATATAAAGCGGCGGAGGACCTTGCGGAGAGACCAAATCTCTCCGTAGCTGCCTTCAACGGGGGCGAGATTCAGAAAGTCGGGAAGCTTTTCAAGGGCGGCGAAGCCCCTCTCGCGGCAATCTGCGATGGAGCCTTCGTCATCCGCATCAACGCCAATTTCGCCGAAGTAGTAGCTCGTCACGCTTTTGGTGTGTTCATACATCTCCCTTGCCGTTCTGGGTACTGCTCCGTAAAAGCTGCTTCGGAAGGGAAGGGAGCTTTTATCCTTGTCGGGGATAGACTCATAAAGCCGCAGGAAATCCCGAGCCGAGCGGAGGCACTGCTCCTTAAGCCGGAGGTATTCATCCATGTCGAGGGGCTCTTTTTCGGAATCGAAGATGCAGTCGCTGTCCGCATCGGCTATGTTAAGCTGGCAGGAAATATCCTGCGCAATATTAAACTCAAATTTTTCGGGGAAGGCTTCTCCGCTCCACAGCGCGTAGGAGCGAAGCTCCCCAGGCATTTTTTCAAGGGCTGACTGCAGATTTTCTCCGCGGGTGAAAGCGCCGGGAAAATTTTCAGCATATAAAATGCTGCTGTCGCCGTTGTGCTCCCATATAAGGTTTATTTTCATGGGCTTAAACCCCCGTCCCGTCAAAGTCGGGTATCATTTCATCGGTGGCAGCTTCGGGAGACTGGGTGAAGCCGTAGAGAATATCGGAAAAGTCAAAATAGCTGCGGCAGCGCTCGTATTCCTCGGCGCTGATGGGGCGCTGCAGCTCGGGATAGTCCTCAAGCCCGGGCATGGGTGTGTACTGACTCATAAGGCTGAAAATTATCTTGTCGGCAGGGAGATTATCCTCAATGGCATCTATGCAGCGGAGAGTGTTTTCAGCCGCACCGGGCATTATGAGATGGCGGATAAGCACGCCGCTTTCCATTATGCCATCATCACTTAATCTGAACTCTCCACGCTGACGGTACATCTCCTTTATGGCGGCAAGGGCAACAGAGGGATAATCTGCCGCTTTGGACCAACGTTGGGCCAAAAGGGGGTCAGAATATTTATAGTCGGGCATGTAAATCTGCACCAATCCCTCGAGGGTGCGGAGCGTCTCCACGCTGTCATAGCCCGAGGAGTTCCACACAACTGGGATGCCCAGCTTCAAAGTGCTGAGAGCCTCGGCAATCAAGTTGCTGTAATGGCTGGGGGTTACCAGATTGATGTTGTGCACACCCGTATCTCTGAGACGGAGGAAAATATCCCGCAGACCTTGCGCATCCACGGCTTTGCCCTCGCCGCCGCGGCTGATGTCGCGGTTTTGGCAAAACACACAGCGGAGGTTGCAGCCAGAGAAAAACACCGTGCCGCTGCCTCTTGTGCCGCTTATACAGGGTTCTTCGCCGAAGTGGGGAGCGGCTCTTGTTACAAGGGCGAGGGAAGGGGATGCGCAAAAGCCTCCCGCAGTATTTTCTTTTCTTGCCGCCCCACAGCGGCGGGGGCAAAGAATGCAGCTTTCAGTCATAGTGAGAAAACCTTTCTCATTTCTTATGCCGCAATTATAATTCCAAACATGTGCTTTTGCAATGCTCGTGATATAAAAAACGTGAAAAATGCATAAAATGTTTGCAAAACACGAACTTTTCACTTGATTTTATAAAAAAATGTTATATAATACCAACTTGTATGGAACGTTTGAAATAACGCCTACGTGATTTCCATCAGCGGAGAAGATTCACCTATGGTAGACATTATCCTTGTTGAGCCGGAGATTCCAATGAACACCGGCAACATAGCCCGAACCTGCGCCTGCACGGGAGCAAGGCTCCACCTTATCAAGCCTTTGGGCTTCGATATTTCCGATAAGGCTGTGAAAAGGGCGGGGCTGGATTACTGGCAGTATGTGGATATCTCCGTCTATGAAAACCTTGAGGAGTTCTTTCAAAAAAACGGGGACGAAAATCTCTTCCTTGCCACGACGAAAGCGCCCTGCAGTTATGCCGAAGCGGATTTCACGGGCGATGTGAAGCTGATGTTCGGAAAAGAGACGGCGGGACTTCCCGCGTCCTTGAGGGAGAAATATGCGGATAGATGCATACGCATCCCTATGCTTGGTGAGGTGCGCAGCCTCAACCTCGCAAACTCCGTTGCCATACTTTGCTACGAGGCTCTCCGTCAACAGGGCTTTCCCAAGCTGAATTCTCAGGGCGAAATGGCTCTGCAATAAAAGCTTATTATTCCCGGAAGGGGATTATAAATAACAAAAAACTATCTTTCAAAAAGGAGATATTATGAACTATAACAAGAAAACCGTTTATGACATCGACCTGAAGGGCAAGAAGGTTCTGCTTCGCTGCGACTTCAACGTTCCTCAGGATAAGGCTACCCGCGCAATCACCGACGATAAGCGCATCCGCGCAGCCATCCCCACCATTCAGTACCTTCTGGAACAGGGTGCTGCAGTTATCGCCTGCTCCCACCTTGGCAAGCCCAAGGGCGAAGTCAAGCCCGAGCTGAGCCTCGCTCCCGTTGCTGTCCGCCTCTCCGAGCTTCTCGGCAAGGATGTTATCTTCGCTGCCGACACCATCGGCGAGGATGCAAAGGCAAAGGCTGCTGCTCTCGGCTGCGGCGAAATCATGCTTCTTGAAAACCTCCGCTTCGATAAGCGCGAGGAGAAGAACGATCCCGAGTTTGCAAAGGCTCTGGCCGATATGGCTGAAGTTTTTGTTTCCGATGCATTCGGCACCGTTCACCGCGCCCACGCTTCCACCGCAGGCGTAGCAGACTACCTGCCCGCTGTTTCCGGCCTTCTCATCCAGAAGGAACTTGAAATCATGGGCGGCGCACTGGCTTCTCCCGCACGTCCCTTCGTTGCCATCCTCGGCGGCGCAAAGGTCAGCGACAAGATTGCAGTTATCAACAACCTGCTTGACAAGGCCGACACCATCATCATCGGCGGCGGTATGGCTTATACCTTCCTGAAGGCTCAGGGCCACACCATCGGCAAGAGCCTCCTTGAGGAGGACAGACTGGACTATGCCCGTGAGATGGTTGCAAAGGCCGAGGAAAAGGGCGTAAAGCTCCTTCTTCCCCTTGATAACCTCTGCGCAGCAGAATTCTCTTCTTCTGCCGAGGCTGTTCCCTGCGGTCAGGATGTTCCCGAGGGCATGATGGGCATGGATATCGGCGCAAAGACCGTTGAGGCTTATTCCGCAGCCGTCAAGGGCGCAGGCACCGTTGTCTGGAATGGTCCCATGGGCGTATTCGAGTTCGAAGCTTTCGCAGAAGGCACCCGCGCAGTTGCCCGCGCACTTGCTGAGAGCGGCGCCATCACCATCGTTGGCGGCGGCGACAGCGCAGCAGCCGTTGAGCAGCTGGGCTTTGCAGACAAGATGACCCACATCTCCACCGGCGGTGGCGCATCCCTTGAGTTCCTTGAGGGCAAGGCACTTCCCGGCGTTGTATGCCTGCAGGATAAGTAAGTTTAATTTCTAATAAAGGTGAGAATAAAATGAACAAGAAATACCGCAAGGCTCTTATAGCCGGCAACTGGAAAATGAATATGCTTCCCTCCGAGGTTAAGCCTTTCGTTGACGCACTCAAGGCAGAGATGCCCAAGCAGAAAAGCTGTGATATAGCTATCTGCGCACCCTTTGTTGTAATGCCCGCACTTATGAAGGCTACCGGCGGCAGCCGCATCGGTCTGGGTGCACAGGATGTCAGCGCCCATGATAAGGGAGCTTACACCGGAGAAGTCAGCGTGGCTCAGCTGAAGGACATCGGCACCAAGTATGTTATCATCGGTCACTCCGAGCGCCGCCAGTACCATGGCGAGAGCGATGAGCTTGTCAATGCAAAGTCTCTCAAGGTTCTCGAAGCAGGCATGACCCCCATCATCTGCGTAGGCGAGTCTCTCGACCAGCGTGAGCGCGGCCTGACTCTTGCTCACATTGAGTATCAGGTCAAGGCAGCCCTCTACGGCATGAGCGAAGAGATGATCCGCCGCTGTGTCATCGCCTATGAGCCCATCTGGGCCATCGGCACCGGCAAGACCGCAACTGCTGAGCAGGCAGAAGAAATCTGCGCCCATGTCCGTGCAGTTATCCGCAAGATGAGCTCCGCCCGCACCGCACGCAGCACCACCATTCTTTATGGCGGCAGCATGAATGCAGGCAACGCAGCAGAACTCCTCTCTAAGGACGATATCGACGGCGGCCTCATTGGCGGCGCATCTCTCAAGAGTGCTGACTTTGCAAAGATCATTGCAGCAAGCGCACAGTAAGGCGGAGAGGAAACTGTAAATGAGTAAGACTCCTACCGTTCTGCTTATAATGGACGGCTATGGCCTCGGTGAGAAAAACGAGTATAATGCCGTTCATGTGGCCTCCACTCCCAATCTGGACCGCCTTTTTGAGACCTGCCCCAACACCACCCTTTCCGCTTCCGGTCTGGATGTTGGTCTGCCCGAGGGTCAGATAGGCAACAGCGAGGTTGGCCACACCAATATCGGTGCAGGTCGCGTGGTTTTCCAGGATCTGCCCCGCATTTCCCTTGCCGTTGAAAACGGCAGCTTCTTCGAAAACGAAGAATATCGCTATGTTATCCGCTCTTCCGTAGAGCAGGGCAAGGCTCTCCATCTGCTGGGTCTGCTCTCCGACGGTGGCGTTCACAGCCATATCAAGCATCTCTTTGCCCTCATCGAGATGGCAAAGCGCATGGGTCAGAAGAAGGTTTTCGTCCACGCATTTCTGGATGGACGCGATGTTCCTCCCCAGAGCGGCATTGACTATGTGAAGGCGCTTGCCGATTACTGCAAGGAAATCGGCTGCGGCAGCGTTGCAACCGTTCAGGGACGCTTCTATGCCATGGACCGCGACAAGCGTTGGGATAGACTCCAGCGCGCCTATGATGCAATGGTTCACGGCGCAGGCGAACTCAACAGCGACTGCGTTGCTGCTGTTCGCGAAAGCTATGACCGCGGCGTTACTGACGAGTTTGTTGAGCCCGTCATCTGCGACGAAAACGGAACTATTGAAGAGGGCGACAGCGTTATCTTCTTCAACTTCCGCCCCGACCGCGCCCGCGAAATCACCTGGGCCCTCACCGGCAATCTGCCCGCTGACTGCCCCATGGAGACCGTTGAGCTCCGTCTCAACTATGTCTGCACCACCCAGTATGACGAGAATCTGGATCTGCCCATCGCATTCCCTCCCGAGGTCATTGAAAAGACCTTCGGCGAGTATATCTCTTCTCTGGGTCTCAGCCAGCTTCGCATTGCCGAGACCGAGAAATATGCCCATGTAACCTTCTTCTTCAACGGCGGCGTTGAAAAGGTTGCAAAGGGCGAGGACAGAGTCCTAATTGAGTCTCCCCGCGAGTTCCCCACCTATGACCTCATTCCCGAGATGAGCGCCCGTGCCGTCACCGAGGAATGCGTAAAGCGCATTGCAAGCGGTAAGTATGATGTTGTGGTCTGCAACCTCGCAAACTGCGACATGGTCGGTCACACCGGCGTTATGGAAGCTGCGGTCAAGGCTGTGGAAACCGTTGACGAGTGCGTTGGCAAAATTGTTGCCGCTACCCGTGAAATGGGCGGCGTGATTCTCATCACCGCTGACCACGGCAATGCAGACAGCATGCTTCTCCCCTCCGGCAGCCCCAATACTGCCCACACCACCAATCTGGTTCCCCTGATCATCTCCGGCGCTGATGTGGTTCTCAAGAGCGGACGTCTTGCAGACCTCGCTCCCACTATGCTGGAGCTGATGGGATATGATAAGCCCGACGAAATGAATGGCGAGAGCCTCATTCTCAACTGAGTTTTTCTCAGACTAAAAAGTGTTCAAATTAATTCAAATATTAAGGAGAAATCAAACATGAAACAGTATTTCGAGATCGTTGATGTTATGGCTCGCGAGATCCTTGACTCCCGCGGCAACCCCACCGTTGAAGTTGAAGTTACCCTCGATGACGGCACCATGGGCCGTGCAGCAGTTCCCTCCGGCGCTTCCACCGGTATCTTCGAGGCATGCGAGCTTCGTGACGGCGACAAGAGCCGTTATCTTGGCAAGGGCGTTCAGAACGCAGTTGACAATGTCAACGGCGAGATCGCCGAAGCTATGGTTGGCCTGAATGCTCTGGATCAGCCCAGCATCGACCGCATCCTCATCGAGCTTGACGGCACCCCCAACAAGACCCGCCTTGGCGCAAACGCTATCCTCGGCGTTTCCATGGCTGTTGCAAAGGCAGCTGCTGAGGCTACCGGCGTTGGCCTTTATAACTACATCGGCGGCATGAACGCAAAGACCCTTCCCGTTCCCATGATGAACGTCCTCAACGGCGGCGCTCACGCAAACAACAGCGTTGACATTCAGGAATTCATGGTTATGCCCGTTTCCGCTCCCACTTTCAAAGAGCCTCTCCGCATGTGCGCTGAGGTCTTCCACTCCCTGAAGATGGTCGTTCCCTCCTCCGGCGTTGGCGATGAGGGCGGCTATGCTCCCAACCTCGATTCCGACGAGGACGCTCTCAAGGCTCTCGTTGCTGCAATCGAAAAGGCCGGCTACAAGCCCGGCGAGGACTTCATGATCGCTATGGACGCTGCCGTTTCCGAGTGGTGGAGCGAGGACGATCAGGCTTACCATCTCCCCAAGCGCGGCACCGTTATGAGCCGTCAGGAAATGGTCGACATGTGGGTTGACTTCTGCGACAAGTATCCCATCATCTCTCTTGAAGACGGTATGGCTGAAGAGGACTGGGAAGGCTGGAAGATGCTCACCGACGCTCCCGGTAAGCGCATCCAGCTGGTCGGCGACGATCTCTTCGTCACCAACACCGCTCGCCTGAAGAAGGGCATTGAGCTTGGCGTTGCCAACTCCATCCTCATCAAGGTCAACCAGATCGGCACCCTCACCGAGACTCTGGACGCTATCCAGATGGCTCACCGTGCAGGCTACACCGCTGTTGTTTCTCACCGCTCTGGCGAGACCGAGGACACCACCATTGCTGACATCTCCGTTGCTGTCAACGCAGGTCAGATCAAGACCGGTGCTCCTTCCCGTACCGACCGTGTTGCTAAGTACAACCAGCTCCTCCGCATCGAAGACGAGCTCTACGATATCCCCGTATATCCCGGCCGCGATGCTTTCTTCTCCATCAAGAAGTAAATAAATATGCCAAAAGGCGCAGCAGTTTAACTGCTGCGCCTTTGATTTTTAAAGCCTCCCTTGCAAAGGAAGGTGCCGAACGAATGTGAGGCGGAGTGATTGAATCGCAGGGCGGGGCTTGTTCCCGACGCCTCGTAGGGCGTGATGACCCAGCGCAACCTTATGCTTTGGTGTAGGGGACGGCGTCCTCAACGTCCCACTTATTCCTTCTCGTGGGAAACTGCCAGAGCAACAGCATTGAGCACCAGTGCCACTATAGCCACAGCGCTGGTAATCAGCAGCACAGCGCCTATGGTATCCTCAATTCCCCCGAAGTCGCCGCTTAAGCAGCGGCGGCGGATGGTGAAAAGCTCATCCATGCACAAAAGGGCGAAGAAAAGAAAGCTGCCCAGAGAATAGGTCCAGAGCCTGCGGACTTTGCCTTTGCTGTGGAGGAAGAGCCCGATGATGGGCAATGCCAGGGTGATTATGGAAAAGAAAAACCACATAGGGGCTCCTCCCAATAATTATTTAAGGTAGCTTTCCAGGGCGTTTTTTGCCCGGAAATAGGGAAGGGAAAACTCGAAGAGTTTTATATCATAACTGAAATACTGATTGTCAACTCGTTTAAGAAAAGCCGTAGTTTCAATTTGGACAGAGCCTTCTTTGCCCTGTTCCTCCAAAAATTCTGTCAGTCGAACCATTTGGGGTACTGCGGCGAGGCCCAGATCCTCCATGGCGTCTATATCCACAGCATCCAGACTGCCCTCTATATAGCGGTCTACATTGTACTTTGCGATGTAGCTATCGGTGTTGGGTAGGGCAAGACCGGCAAACATGAGAACCAATACAGCGATAGAGACGGCAAGGGCATTGAGTTTCGGAACAAACTGCTTAATAATAATGAGTATGAAAATGATGGCAAGCACGGCCATAAACCACGCAGCATAGACACGCTTTGGGGTGAGACCATAGCAATCAATATACATCGTGAGCTTTGCAATGGCGGTGCTGATAAGCACAATGGTGAATATCGAAAAAATGATTGAAAGGCTTTTGAAAACAATATTGGTGGTTTTGGTACGGTGGCGCATGAAGATAATAATTAGAGCAAGCACCGCGAGATTTATCACTGATACGATGCACAGTTGGAAAAAGCCCTCTCTGGCGTATTCTGCGTAGCTGAAATTACTCGGCAGAACTCCGGTGAAGCCGGATACATAATAGCTCCACTGGGAAATGAAGAACACTACATAAATAAATAGAAGGGGCAAAACACCGGCAAGAATGGTGACCATGGGGGCAATTTTCACCTTTGCGGATACAAATTTGCAGCCTTCTTCCGTGATGATGTCTTTACACTTTGCATCAGTCGCGGAAATGAATGATCCGAAGAGATACATGGCAACGGGTACGCCAAAGATGATACTGATAATGTGGGATGCAATGTCGATACCCTCGAAAGAGAATATATCGCTCAGAAGTTTATTGAAACTCTGGTCATAGGACAAAAGTGCCCAGACAAGTATGGTGGGCAAGGCCATGATGCCAAGGCCAACGAGAGCCTTCACCAAAAATTTGCCGCTTTTTTGGGCCTTACCGGAAAACATGGCTTTGAAAATCTGGCAGAAGGAGACAAAGGGCATGATGATAAGAGCCTTGAAAAAGTCAATAGCGATATAATCCGTGAAGCCGTGCTTTATTGCGTTCCCGGTTGCTGAATAGAGATAGTAGCAGTAAATGATAAGGGCATAAGCGCTGGCGAAAAAACGCAGCATTTCATTGGAAGTAAGCAGCAGCGTGCATGCCACCACTATTGCGCTGATGGCAGCGATAAGGGGTATAGCCCCAAGCTTCACCTTTCTCAGCTTCATCACCACGGTGGCGGTGATAAACATGAAAAGGATGAAGATAAAGCTGCCCAGAGGCTTTTCTGTGGCGGGGAAGGATTTGCAGAAAAGATAGCCGCCCAGAAGGCAGAGCCAGGCAAAGATGCACTCAGACGCCTTGTACTCACGTGATGTGGTTACGGTTGTGGAGTCATTCTCGGCAGCGAGATTCGGGCGCAGGGATTCGTCCATTTTTTCCTCCTTTATTGATCATCGGGCACAAACTCTATAATGTCTCCCACCTGACAGTCCAGAGCGCGGCAGATTGCGTCCAGGGTGGAAAAGCGGATAGCTTTGGCTTTGTTGTTTTTTAATATGGATAGATTGGCAAGGGTGATGCCCACCTTTTCGGATAGTTCATTGAGGGACATTTTTCGCTTTGCCATCATTACATCAAGATTAATGATAACCATTTTACGGCGCACCTCTTTTCATACAGTGAGGTCATTTTCGGACTTGATTTCCGTTGCTTCCTCAATGGTGTTTTTTACCACTCTGAGGCAGGTGCCCAGGAAGAGCGCAGCAAAGGCAATGAAGAATGCCAACTGAAAGAAAACGCCAAGCCCGCAGAATGCGGCGCAGATCAGTATGCAGCACCAGGAGATGCAGCGGATAAGGGATACGCTTGTGGCGGTGAACACCATTCCTGCTCTCACTCGGAGAAGCAGGAAGAACAGGCACACATCGGCGACCATTACAAACAAGACGATAATATAGGCTAAGATGTGGACTATCATCCGCCCAGAAGCAGAAATGTTATCGCGGTTTCCTATGCCGTCAGGAGTGTCAATAAGCATATTAGTGATGTTGGGCAGCAGACAAAGGCCAACCACGCATATCAAAAGCAGCAGCACGGCAATGGCGATGGATATATTCAGGGAATATTTTTTGGGTATTTTAGGCATATCTTGAGACTCCTTTCCAAGTCTTAAGTATATGATATACCGACAACAACACGATTGTCAATATATTTTTATCGAATATCGATAAAACACGAATATTCAAAAGCCCACTTCCAAAGAAGTAGGCTTTTTCTCTTATTCAGCTGATTTGAATTTCATCACCTGTTCCACGAAGAATTCAAAAAGCGCGGAGAAGTCCGGGGTGCTGCCGTCGCTCCAGCTGCCGGTAAGGCGTTCGGGGTGGAACTGTGTGGCCCAGATGGGAAGTTCGGAGTGCTCATAGGCCTCCACTATGCCCTCTTCGCTGAGGGCGGTTACCCAAAAACCGGGAGCCACATCTCGCACTGCCTGATGATGGGTGCTGTTGACAAGCACGCTCTCTCCAAAAAGGCGGTGCATCAGGCTGCCTTCGGCACAGTTCACCTTATGGCGGAGGTTTTTATCCATATGATGCAGGCCGCGCTGCTCCACAAGGTCCTGATACAAGTCACCGCCCAGCAGGCAGCTGAGTATCTGGCTGCCGCGGCATATGGCAAGAATGGGTTTGCCGGCTTTCATAAAAGCGCGGATGAGTGGAATCTCAAACTGGCTGCGCTGAGTATCCAGCACCACGGTGTCATTGAGTATAGTCTCTCCGAAAAGCTCAGGTTCTATGTCCTCGCCGCCGCTGAGCACAAGGCCATCGCAGACAATGGCAAGCTCATCGGGGCAATGCTCCGCCGTAACAACGGGCACAGCGCCCGCCGCCGCAATGGCATCGGCATAGGCGCGGCTGAGAATAATTTGCCGCGTGGCTTCCGGGTTTTGTCTGGTGTTATGATTGGAAGCATTGGAAATGCAGATAAGGGGCTTATTCATGTAAATCAGTTCCTTCATATAAAAAAAGGGGCAGACAAACTCAGCCTGCCCCGTAAATTTTATTATTTCGTAAGTCTTTCCACCATATAGCTGTGGGCGCGCTCCTCGGCCTCGTCGGGAAGGGGAGCGGGCTCCACTTCGCCGTAGCGGCGGGAGAGGGCACGGAGGATTATCTCGTCGCAGAGAGCGGGGTTTTTGGGGAGCAGGGGGCCGTGGCCGTAGGAACCGAAAACATTCTTCCATCTTGCGCCTT
>JAZUAQ010000124.1:0-6319 GCA_045638085.1 Oscillospiraceae bacterium | reverse complement strand
TGGTGGCAAAAATAGCGTGCCACATAACAAGCGCCTAAACCTTAGTGTGCTTACCTCGTTTTCCGCTCAGGACGCTGCTACCTCGAGGCGCCTGTTCGGCGCCACAGGGATTTCTCCTCGTACGATTTATCGGGGAGATTCACGTGACAAGTGCAACATAGCCCACGAATTGCCCGTGGGTCGTCGAGGACGGCGACCCCCCCACAAATTGCTTGCTGTTTTGCATACAAAAAAGCGGGGAGACCCTCCGAGGTCTCCCCGCTTTTTATTGTTTATTTCTTGTTGCGGTTTTTCTCCTCGTCTGCCTTCAGGGTGGACATGGTGCCGCCGCCCTTTTCGGCGGAGCGGCGCACAAGGCGCTCCAGACCCAGAATCAGGCAGCCGCCGCCAACAAGACCCAGAAATGCCATTCTGGTGATAGCGCCTGCAACAATAAGCAGACCGCCAAGTACGAAAAGACCTATTGCGTTTGCCAGATTTTCCTCGCACTTGATAAGGCCTTTCACCTGACGCTTGAGCTCTTTTCCCGCTCTTTCTCTTCTGCTTTGCTTATCCATCATATCTTTTTTACCCCTTCAATCTTATTCGGCAGTAACGATTACTTTTTCGCCGTCAGAGCCAAGAGAGATAGCCTTTGCATTGCCGCGAAGCTCGTCAACTATCTTGGCGGCCACAACATCTTCAATTTCCTTCTGAATGGTGCGGCGGAGATTGCGTGCGCCGTAGGTCTGGCTGAAGCTGCGCTTCACCAGATAATCCACCAGAGCATCGTCATAGTGGAGTGCAATACCCTTGGCAGCCATAACCTCGCCAAGCTCGGAAAGCATCAGCACGGCGATTGCGCGGAAGTTTTCCTCGGTGAGATGGTTGAAATAGACAATCTCATCCACGCGGTTTATAAACTCGGGACGGAGGAATTCGTTGAGAGCCTTCAGCGCCTTGTCGCGGCTGAGCTCATTGATACTCTGTCCGAAGCCCAGACCGCCGCCGCGGCTATTGCTGCCCGCATTGGTGGTCATAATTATAACAGTGTTTTCAAAATTGACGGTGCGCCCCTGAGCATCGGTAATGCGTCCGTCATCCAAAATCTGAAGCAGAATATTCAGCACGTCGGGATGAGCCTTGTCCAGTTCATCGAAGAGCACCACAGAATAGGGTCTGCGGCGAATCTTCTCGGTGAGCTGACCGGCCTCGTCATAGCCCACATAGCCGGGAGGAGAGCCGATGAGGCGGGAAACGGTGTGCTTTTCCATAAATTCGGACATATCCAGACGGATAAGGGACTCGGGAGAATCGAAAAGCTCATCCGCAAGGCGCTTGACAAGCTCCGTTTTGCCTATGCCCGTGCTTCCCACGAAGATAAAGCTTACGGGCTTGCGCTTTGCCTGCAGTCCAACGCGGCTGCGCTTTATTGCGGCGCAGACGGCGTCCACAGCCTCGTCCTGACCAACCACGTGGCTCTTCAGGCGCTGAGCAAGGGAACTGAGGCGCTCAAACTCGTCTGCCCGGATGGAGGAGGCGGGGATTTTTGTCCAAAGCTCGATGATTCTGGCGAGGTTTTCCTCGCCGAGGACGGGGTGACCCTTGACTCGCAGCTCCAAAAGCTCGTTTTCAAGGCGGAGATGCTCCGCGCGGAGCTGAGCAAGGCGCTCATAATGCTCATTTTCCGTGTCGGCCATAAGAAGCTCCCGCTCCTTATCAAGGTCGGCAATGTCCTTGCCTATGGCGTCCATGCGGGCAAGGTCGGTGTTTTTCAGATTCACATCGGAGCAGGCCTCGTCGATAAGGTCAATGGCCTTGTCGGGGAGGAAGCGGTCGGTTATATATCTCTCGCTGAGGACAACCGCAAGGCGGCACATATCCTTGGGGATAGTCACTCCGTGATACTGCTCATAATAATGGGCAATGCCCTCCAGTATTTTAATGCTGTCAGAGATGCTGGGTTCGGCCACGGTGACGGGCTGGAATCTTCTCTCCAAAGCAGCGTCCTTTTCAATGTGCTTGCGGTATTCAGCAAAGGTGGTTGCACCGATAACCTGAATTTCGCCGCGGCTGAGTGCGGGCTTGAGGATGTTGGCAGCATTCATACTGCCCTCCGCGTCGCCTGCGCCCACGATGTTATGCACCTCGTCAATAACAAGGATAACATTACCCTCGCGGGTGATCTCCTGAATGAGACCCTTCATGCGGCTTTCAAACTGGCCGCGGAACTGGGTGCCTGCCACAAGGGCGGTCAGATCCAGGAGGTAAACCTCCTTGTCCTTCAGCTTATAGGGCACATTTCCTGCGGCGATGCGCTGGGCAAGACCCTCCGCAATGGCGGTTTTGCCAACGCCGGGCTCGCCTATGAGGCAGGGGTTGTTCTTCTGGCGGCGGTTGAGAATCTGGATAACACGCTCCAGTTCCTCTGCGCGGCCTATCATGGAATCCAGCTTGCCGGCTCTCGCCCTGTCGGTGAGGTTTATGCAGTAGCTATCCAGAAACTTCTTCTTGCCTCTGCCTTCCTTGCCGCTTTTGCCGCCCTCATTGCCCGTGGGGTTATTGGCATTTGCAGGAGGATTTTGTCCGCCCATAAGACGGCTGAGGAAGGGAAAGGTTGCGGTTTTGCCCTCGTCATCGCCTTCTGCGCCATCGCCTTCGCCCATGGCATCCTGCAATGCGGCAAGACCCTCTCCGCTCATAAGAGAGGACATATCGTTGGTGAGAGCGTCAAGGTCGTCATCACTGAGACCCATTTTGCCGATCATATCGTCGATGGGCTTTATGTGCAGTTCACGAGCGCACTTAAGGCAAAGACCTTCGTTTTTGCTTTCGCCGTTTTCAATTTTCGTGATGAATATCACCGCCACATTCTTTTTGCAGCGTGAACAAAGAGTGGGTTTATCCATTTACAGTCTCCAATTATGCTCCAAGGATTTTTGCAAGGAAGTCATGCTTGAGGAAGAAGCCGCCCAAAACGGTGTCTCCAAGGGTCTCGCCGCCGATGATTATTCCCATGAACTTCAAAGCCCATACGAAAACGGCGCAGTAGGCAGCAGCGGTGAAAAAGCCGATAGCGGTGCCTGCGATATCGTTCACAAGATCCAGGTGAGGAATCTTATAGCTCAGATTCGGCAGGTTTATCACCACCGTCAGAATAATGACTATTATCAGGAAGGATATGACGAAACAGCCCATATAGCTTATGCGGGCGCATAGCTCGTGAACAATGGCATCCACAAGATTTTCGTTATGCTCCTCGGAATAGCTCACGGCAGACTCTGCCATAACATTGGCTGCGGAGGGGGTGATACCCAGACGTCTGAAGCACTCAGCAGCAAACTCATCGTGCTCATCGGTGTACTGAGAAAGCAGGTCATTGAGGGAATAGTTATAGTCATTGTCCCAGTCCATAGCTTCAAGAACGCCGTCCTCGCCGTCCACCATCTTCTCAATATAGCCGCCTGCAAAGGGTCTGAGAGCGGGCACAACATCATAGGAGAAGGCATTGCTCAGCAGATTTGCGCCGTAAATGGACACAACAAGCACAAGGGCGCCTGCGATGCCCATAATGAGGCCTCTTTTATAACCCGTCCATGTGCCGTATACCAGTATTACCAAAAGCAGAATGTCAATTGCAGTTTTCATTCCAATCCCTCTTTTTCTCAGCAGTAGTCAGTAAAGTTTTTATTCCATCATTTTTCCCACTTCGCCCTCATACCAGATGCGATTGAGGTAGAGTCCCTGAGGGGGCATTGTGGGTCCTGTGAGCCTTCTGTCTCCCTTTTCAAGGAGCGCAGGGATGTCCTCAGGCTCAATTTTTCCGTAGGATGCGTAGACCATCGTTCCCACAATGGCGCGCACCATGTTATAGAGAAAACCGTCGGCGCAGACGGCGATTGTTATAACATCGCCTTCCTGCTTTGTGCGGCACCAATGAACGGTGCGCACCGTGGTTTTCGTGGGTGTACCCACGCTTCTCACAGCCGCGAAATCGTGAGTGCCTTCGAACGCTCTGCCCGCCCTCTCCATCTTCTCTATATCCAAAGCGGAGGGATAAAAGCAGGCGCGCTTTTCAAGGAAGGGATCCCGGATGCGGCTTGCGTGGATTTTATAAATATATTCCTTTTTAATGCAGGAGCCTATGGCATTGAATTCCCAAGGCGCCTCAACGGCATCGGAAACGGAGATATCCGCAGGCAGACGGGAGTTCACCGCAAGGGGCAGTCTGTCTATAGGTATGCGGGATGTCGTGCGGAAATTGGCGCAGTAGCGAAGAGCATGCACTCCCGCGTCCGTGCGTCCGCAGCCCACCACCTTCACGCTATGTCCGCAGACCTTGGAAAGGGCAATCTCCAGGGTTTCCGCAACGCTTATCTCGGTTTTCTGAACCTGCCAACCGTGGTAGGCGGAGCCGTCATAGCTAAGTCTCAGCGCTATATTGCGCTCGCCGGGTAACCTCTCCATCAGAAAATCCAGTGGTAGAAGCTAATGCCTATGGCAAAGAGACCCACTATGATGTAAATCCATTCCATAACGGGGCCTTCTTTCTTTCTCTTAAACATGCGATATCGTCCTTTCGTGACTTGAACTCAAATTCCAAAATGTCTGAGAACACACACCGCTGCGATTATTATTGCGCAGCAAAGCAACGCAATTGCATCACGGGCGGCAAAATGAAGCTGTTTCATTCTTGTTCTGCCCTCTCCCCCCTGATAGCAGCGGCATTCCATAGCCGTTGCAAGCTCGTCCGCTCTGCGGAAGGCGCTTACGAAAAGGGGCACCAGCATGGGTATGAGAGCCTTTGCCCTCTCCGTCAGCTTGCCCGTGTCAAAGCCCGCTCCTCTTGCCTTCTGGGCAGACATTATCTTGTCCGTCTCCTCGATAACAGTGGGGATGAAGCGAAGGGCTATGCTCATCATCATGCTCAGCTCGTGGACGGGGATTTTTATCTTGTTGAGGGGGCTTAAAAGCCGCTCAAGCCCGTCGGTAAGCTGCAGAGGTGAAGTGGTGTAGGTCAAAAGAAATGTTCCGCAGACCAGAAGCATTATGCGTAAAACCATGTAAATGGCGGTTTTTATGCCGTTGAGGGTAATTTTGAATATCCAAAACTCAATGAGAGGCTCTCCGCTGCCGTAAAACAGGTTTATGATGCCGGTGAAAATAACGATGAAAACAAGGGGCTTGAGACCCTTCAGCATTGCCCTTGCACCTATGCGGGCAATGGCGGTGAAGCTGATAAGGGTGGCAATCATAAGCAGATAACCCGCCCAGCCCTTCACAAGGAAGAGAGCCACGATATAGCCCACAAGCCAGATTATCTTTGCTCTGGGGTCGAGGCGGTGGATTATGCTGCTGCCGGGGAAATACTGGCCGAGAGTTACGTCCTTCAGCATTGCTCATCCCCCTCTCTCAGGTTTATGAGCATTTTGCGAAGATAATTCGTGGTATAAATGCTCTGGGGAATGTCAATTCCTCTGCGGCGGAGCGCAAGGGCAATCTCCGTTGCCTTGGGCACCGTGAGACCCATGGCAGTGAGTTCCTCCGCTCTTTCGAAAACCTCTGCGGGGCTTCCGTCCATGGCTATGCGTCCTTCATTGAAGACCACAAGGCGGCTTGCTATGCGGGCAACATCGTCCATACTGTGGCTGATAAGCAGCACCGTTGCTCCCGTTGTGCGCTGATAGTAGCCTATATTGCCCAGGATGCTCTCTCTGCCCGCTGGATCAAGACCTGCGGTGGGCTCATCGAGAATGAGCACTTTGGGTTCCATTGCGATAACACCCGCGATGGCAACGCGGCGCTTCTGACCTCCGCTCAGTTCAAGGGGAGAAACCTCGAAAAGCTCCTCGCTTACTCCAACGAAGCCTGCGGCGGCGCGGACTCTTCTGTCAATTTCCTCGCTGCTGAGACCCATATTCTTGGGTCCGAAGGCAATATCCTTGTATACCGTCTCCTCAAAAAGCTGGTACTCAGGATACTGGAAAACAAGACCCACCTTGAAGCGGACATCTCTTGTGGCCGCTTTGGAGGAAGCGATATCCACATCATCGACTATTACTTTGCCCTTGCTTGGAGGGAGAAGGCCGTTGAGATGCTGGATAAAGGTGCTTTTTCCGCTGCCTGTATGGCCTATGATGCCGACAAATTCGCCGGAAGCAATATCGATATTTATATTGTCAATGGCAAGTTTTTCGAATGGAGTGCCCCGGCTGTAAATATGGGACAATCCCTCCGTACGGATAACAGGCATATTACTTGTCCTTCTTGAAAAATTCTGCTATTGCGTCTGCGCATTCCTCGATGCTGAGAGCCTCAAGAGGCAGTTCCCAGCCTGCGG
>JAZUAQ010000123.1:0-4458 GCA_045638085.1 Oscillospiraceae bacterium | reverse complement strand
AGCGGGCGCCACGATGGTTGCCCAGAATATCGGCGCCCGCAAATATGCCAGAGTCAAAACAATTGTGGGCAGCGTTGCGAAGGTATCCTTCTCCGCGGCTGCCATTATGGCCGCAATTTCTCTTGCTTTTCCCAAAACAGTGTTCTCACTCTTTATATCCGATGCGGAGGTGCTTGCGCAGGCTGCTTCCTATATGCTGGTCTGCTGCATAATCTATTTCCTCTCCGCCGCCATTGCTCCTTATGAAGGCGTTGTTTCCGGAACGGGCAATGCAAAGTTGGGCTTCCTTGGTGGAATGCTGGATGGCGTTGTTTTTCGCATAGGCTTTGGAATGCTTTTCGGACTTGTACTTGATATGGGGGCGCTTGGATTTTTCCTCGGTGATGCCCTTGCAAGATCAGGTATTGTTCTGGTGGGCGCAATTTATTACCACTCGGGAAAATGGGTGAAATATAAAATCATATCTGACTGATAAGGAGCTTTTGCCATGATAGACAGGGCGTATATGAAATATGAAGCCAAGCAATCAATGAAAGGAAGAAAGCCTCCGGTATATCTTGTCGGACTGTTCTTCCTGGTGGTTGCCAATATACTTTCCGAGCTTTCAACAAAAATTCAGCTCGGAGATGCCTCTTACGAAAAATTCTGGGAGGATATTTCTCAGGGAATAGCCTCTTTTGAAAAAATTTGGGAGATTTCTCAGGAGACAGCCTTTGCGGCTCCCGAATTGAGTGTTTGGGGCTCGCTGATTCTTGTGGCGGTAAGCGCAATGTCTGCGGTTTTGACTGTGGGCTTTCAGAATTTCTGCCTCAGAGTTGGACGCCGTCAGAAGGCAGGCATCGGTGAGATTTTTGATGTATTTGCAATATTTTTTAAGGTATTTGCCCTTAACTTTATGATGGGTCTCTTCATCATGCTTTGGGGTTTCCTCTTTGTGATTCCAGGTATTATTGCCTCCTACCGCTACTCCATGGCGCCTTTTATCCTTCTTGATAACCCGGAAAAAGGTGTTATGCAGTGTATAAGAGAAAGCAAAGCCATGACGCAGGGATATAAATGGGAGCTTTTTGTTCTGGATTTAAGCTTTATTGGATGGGCATTTATTGCAAGTATTCCCTCAGGCTTTGCAGTGTTTTCTCCCCTCCTTGCCTTCGCAGGCACCATTCTCATTGGCGCCTTTGTAACCCCCTATAGAAATATCACTTACTCAATGTATTATAACCGCCTCTCAGGTTGGAGGGTGGAAGCCGATATTATTACAGAATAATAAAAATCAAGCCCCACAAAAGTGGGGCTTTATTTTTATATGCTTTATATGCCGAAATATTCTTTTGCGTTTCGCCAGCAGATATCTTTAACCATCTCGCCCAGGAAGGGGATATGGTTGGGATATTCGCCGTTTTCGACCTTCTGTCCAAGCTTTTCGCAGAGAATTCTGCGGAAATATTCGTGCCTGGTGAAGCTTGTGAAGGAGCGGGAGTCGGTAAGCATTCCAACGCTTCCTGAAATAAGTCCGGTTTCCATCAGCTGGTCAAGCTGCTCGCTTATGCCGCGGATGTGGTCAAGGAGCCACCATGCGGCGCCATACTGCAGTTTTGCACCGTTTGCGCAGAAGTTGACTGCCATTGTGGCCAGCATTGCGCTGTCTGAGGGGTGGAGGTTATACAGAACGGTTTTGGGAAGAGCGTTTTCTTCTTCAAGCTTGCCGAGAAATGCGGAAAGGAGGAAGGGGTCGGTTGTGGCGCCCATACTGTCACCGCCGGCATCGGGGCCAAAGCTCTTCATAATAAGGGGGGAGTTATTGCGTATTGGGCCGAGATGCAGCTGCATAACAAGATCTCTTTTTGCATACTCCTTGCCCAGGAAGTGTAGAAGCTCGCCCTGATAGATAGCAATTTCATCCTCGCTGAGTACTTCACCGCCCAGAGCTTTTTCAACAATGGATTCGCAATTTCCTCTTGCATAGCGGAAACGTGTGAAGCCATGGTCGGTCACGCGGCAACCAACACTCTGGAAAAAGTCCAGTGAGGCGGAAAGAGCGGCGCAGAGGCTTGCCCAGTCATTAATCTCGCCGTATTTATCGCCGAGGGCCTTGCAGGCAGAGATGAATGCGCTCTGGTCTATGTGAAGAAAGCGGTCGGGGCGGAAGGAGGGGAGAGTGACAAAGGAAAAAGAAGAGTCCTCCTTCAGCTTCAGATGCCATTCAAGACTGTCGGCAGGGTCATCGGTGGTGCAAAGAGCCTTTACCTGCATTTTTTCAAGCAGACTTGCAGCATCGAAGCCCTCCTGAGAGAGCATGGCGCAGGTCTTGTTCCATATTTTTTCAGCGCTTGCTGTGGAGATGGGCTCATCAATGCCGAAATATCTCTGCAGCTCCAGATGTGCCCAATGATATACGGGGGAGCCGATAAGGCGGGGCATTATCTCGGCAAAGCGGAGGAACTTTTCATATTCTCCGGCGCCTCCGGTGATGTAATATTCCTCAACTCCGCAAACTCTCATGCAGCGCCACTTGTAGTGGTCGGCTTCCAGCCAAAGCTGGGTGAGGTTTTCATATCTGCGGCGCTCAAAAATATCCTTGGGGGGAAGGTGATTGTGGTAGTCAATGATGGGGCAATTTTCTGCATAGCCGTGAAAAAGCTTTTTTGCTGTTTCTGTGCTGAGGAGAAAATCTTCATCCATGAATTTTTTCATTGAAACTTCTCCTTATTAATCCAGAGACCGAGAGCGGGGTTGGGGATAAAGTATACTTCCTCGCCGTCGGGGAGAGTGTTGTAGCCGTAGCTGAGTTTTTCGGGGTCATAGCGCTTGGCCATCTCGTCATAGTCAGCGGGAATGAAGCCAACGCTTTCAATTTCCTCTTTGCTTATGTTTTTAACGGCATAGACGATGGAAAAACGACCGTCGCTGGAGCCGTGGATGAGATGGGCTGCGGCGCCCATGTTGTCGCGAAGATCCTGGTTTTCGTTCTTTTCAAACTGCTGGAGGGTGTTGATACGTCCGCGGTAGCCATACTTGCGGATGAGCTTATCAACAATGGGATCTTCTCCGAAGCGCTCAACACCGGGTGCGAGGACTATAAGCTCGCCGCCGTCGGCAATTGCCATACGTGTGCGGTAAATGCTCTTGTTGCCTAGCCAGGTACTCTTGAATTCGTCGGGAGTAAGATAAACCACGCATTTTTTTATGCCTGTCTCGACAAAGTCGATGTTCTTTTCCTGAGCAAGCTCAATTGCTTTTTCGAGTGCACTGCGTTTTTCGCTGATGAAAAGTCCGTGGGTACAGATTTTTCCGCCGGGTGCGGTGCAGACGGTGAGGGCGAAAATAACGGGGCGGTCTTTCAGGAAATGCTCAAGAGCAAAGTCGAAAACCTTTCGTACGGGGGTGTGGTCGCGACCCATCATTCGCTCCATGCCGTAAACGGCGCCTACCATATGGCTGGAGTTTATCATGTTGCTGCCACCAACGCCGACAAATAGATTCTTGGAATGGTTTGCCATGCCGATAACTTCATGGGGGACAACCTGGCCGGGAGAGATAATAAGGTCATATTTTTCGTCCATTACAAGGCGGTTTATCTCAACGCTTACGCTGTCGTGCCAGAGTCCTTCGGTGATCTCTTCAAGATATTCAGCGGGCACTTCGCCGATTTTAACAACATCCTCGCGCCAGTTATGGGGGATGAAACGCTCATAGGGGATGTCGCCAAACATGATGGAGGCTTCCTCTTCGCTTACGGGAACATGAGTGCCCAGGGCGGGGAGGATATCAACATTGCAGCCAATATCGGTGAGGGCATGATAATAAACATTGCTGATAAAGCCTGCATTGGAGTGGAAGCGGGTGAAATCAGGGGGAATGATCAGAACATTTTCAAGCTTTTTACCTTCAAGAGAGAGGAGAAGGGCTTCCTTTATCTCTTCGGGAGAAAGGCCTTCATCATTCTTGGCTTTGAGGAAAATTTCCATAGTCTTAAAAACTCCTTTACGGGAAAAAGGGACGGAGAAAACCGTCCCTTATTGTTATTTTTATACGCCGGAATAGGCAGAGAAACCGCCGTCTACGGGGATAACAACGCCGGTGATAAAGCCGGAAGCGGTGTCATCAAGCAGGAACTGAAGAGCACCAAGCAGCTCTTCGGGCTCGCCGAAGCGTCCCATTGGGGTGGCGGCAAGAATCTTGCCGGTGCGAGCGGTGGGACTGCCGTCAGGATTGAAGAGAAGGGCAGCGTTCTGTGCGGTTGCAAAGAAGCCGGGGGCGATGCCGTTTACGCGGATGCCAACCTTGCTGAAGTGAACGGCCAGCCACTGGGTGAAGTTGCTGATGGCAGCCTTGGCGCCGGAATAGGCGGGGATCTTGGTCAGGGGCGTAAAGGCGTTCATGGAGGAAACATTGATGATGCTGCCGCCGGTGGTCAGCATATCCTTGGCGAACACCTGGGTGGGGATCAGGGTTCCG
>JAZUAQ010000122.1:0-4362 GCA_045638085.1 Oscillospiraceae bacterium | reverse complement strand
GCCTGTTGATGCATCATAAAGATCTAAAAAACCTCTTTTCGTGCCGTTTTTTACATATACCTCACTATAGTAACCAAACTCTTCTGCCACCTCATCACGAACCTTGTTATGGTACCCCTTGAATATGGCAACTCTCGGTTTTTCTCCACTACTATCATAGTAGAGAATTGGGTTGTTCACACAATATGCAAACATATTGTAGCCTAGGAACCCCTGACCAGTTGAGGCGAACCCATCCGCATTAATGAATCTGCAAACCTCGGGATCGTAATATCTGCTCTGCAGGTAATACAGGCCCGACTCTTGGATTGCTTATTAGCCAAAATGACAAAAATGAGCGGTTTTTGAAGCGTTAAAATAAGTCCGATTTATGAGGCTTTCACATTCGATTTTGAGTAATCGGGGATAGGATTTCCATCCCCGATTAGTTTGGTTATGTGCCTCGAAAAGCTGAAGAATGTTGTTTTAACTTGCCTTGGAAGTGAGACAAGAGGATCATCTCTATACCCAGAGAGAACACTGTAATGCGTTTTTGATTATCCATCTCCGCGATCCTGTTTTTTGATAATTGATTTACGCAATCGATGACATTTAACTCCGTACAAAATAATAACCGAAAAAATGCACATTGCATGACAGCCCATTATGAAGAAAAATGTAAGCAATTCAATTTCAAGATCAAAGGAGGCAGTAACAATATAGTAGAGCAAGGCAATTGAAGAAAATACCACTCCAGAAGCCTCTACTATGAAGGCTGAAAGATATGCTTCATTTGGAACTAAGTAATAGAATCTAAATAGCTTTTTCCATTTTGTGCTTACGTGTACCTTTCGGAAGCGCCTCCTTATATCGTAATCAAGGAAACTAATTTCCTTGTCGGTATCAAAACCTCCCAAATATCCCGAAAGCAAACATGTTGCAAGGGACAGTAACAGAGTTAATAATGTCATCGAACTCTCCTATTTGTGCAAGCGAGTTATATTTCTCTATTGCAGCTTAGTGACCTCGGGCTAAGTAGCCGGGACGTGCAACTCCATGCTCGGTTGGGTGCCTTAACTGATGTTTACGGCTCAATATGGCTGGCGGCAGATATCCTTTCCAAGACATGCTCCCTTATTTCGTTTTTTTCAAAGATACCACCGCAAAGGTCAAAGCGCTTGCCATCTTCGTTATAGATATAATAATGCTCCGTCTCGCCGTTTTCATCAAGAACTGTTTCTATTTCGCTTATATTCTCGTACTCGAATACGTATTCCTTTATGGTATATGCAGGACTGAATACAAGCTTTTCTTCGTCTGCGTAGGCGTAGTTGAAAAAGCCCATTACCCGAATCGGGAAGAAGATAGAAAGGCTGACCAGCATAATTATGATCATCCGTTTCCAGACGATCCATCGCTGCTTGCCCCGGAACAAATGAAATATTGTAAAGCAAATTTTTGCAGGTTTTTTTGAATAGAGAGGAAGGAAACAGGAGGCTGCAAGTGCCACAGCCATGCCAAGAAACATAGCAAGAATTGTGACAGGCGTGCAGCAGAAAGCGGTATTGGGAGAATCAAAGGCGGCCAATATTGTAATTGGCTGGGTAATAAAAAACCATGCAGAAACTATTAGAGATGTGCCCATACAGTGCTGCGGAGAATAGCCCGGGGGATCGTTCTTGCCAAAGCCCTTCCGAGCATCCCAGCACCATGGAGACTTTTTATATTCCTCATATCCCGGAATGTCATTGTATCTTCTGGGGTATGTGAGAACGTGCTTAAGCTTCCACACCAGATATGCAAGAGTTGCGGTGTGGATCAGCACCATAAAAATTAAAATTGCTGTTTTCATACTCGGTTCGTTCCTGTGTCTATGTGGATTTATTCATGGAATGTGCTCGTTTTTAGCAGCGCTGCCACATCATCCCTCGTTCCGAAAATATCTGCTGCAGACATTGCGTAGTTATTTTTCTGGTAAGGGTCTGCGCCATGATCAAGCAGAAGCTGGAAAATTGCAATAGGAGTTAGAAAATTGCCTTTCATAATTGGACTGTTGCCAAAATTGTCCTTGGCATTGGCATCAGCACCGCATAATAAAAGTTTTTCAACCATCGCAGTGTCATTTGCCTGAACTGCAAAATGGAGTGGCGTGAAACCGTTATTATCTGCAATATTTAAATCTGCACCACGGGCCAAAAGGTAGTTAACCACATGAAGCCTTCCGTGAAGTGCGGCAAACATAAGCATAGTCCGCCCATCCCGGTCTTTTTCATTAACATCTGCCACAAATTCGGCTTTGGAAATTACTTCCTCGTCGGAAACAACATATTCCGGAGAGGGCATAAGCTTTTCCGTGTTTCCCATCGCAGATGTTATGGAGTCAATCGGGCTATTCTTTGATTTCTTCATATTACTTCCTCGTTTTATGCAGGTGGCTTCTATTAACGCTTTTACTGTCTTCAGATAGTAAACTTAGATTACACATTGGGGATTCTGTAATGCTTCGGGCTTACTCCATCTATAAGCAGTACAGGAATTTCCCCGTCGGGGAAGAGGTCGTTCAAGGCTTCTATCATATTATCAAGGTCGGTATACGCCTTGGTTTCTATGTAGTATAGCTTATCAAAGAATACGGAACTTCCCGGTTCGCAGTCTGAACTTGAACCTAAAAATATGCTGGTCTCTTCCTTTGCTACTTCAAACTCTATTATGTCATTGTCAGCAAGAAGTGAAATAACGGCGTTTACAGATATCGTGGTTGGTATTAAATTGTTTTTCTTTTTTCGCATTCTGGGAGATGTAATATTGCCAATTTCGTGTTCTGTTATATCGGCCGTGGATTCTGTTTCCTTTACGGAGGAAGAACTGATTCCTGCAAATGACCTGACTATGGTAATTAGGGACCAATATAAAAGCACAACAGAGAAAGTTCCTTTCATTCTCTGGAGGGCGGGATTGCTGAATTCCACTTTTATACTAAGCAAGACCACAGCAAGAATGAAAAGGGATACAAACAGCCATATAATCGATTTTTTGCGGCCCTCAAATGCCTTGTTGCTCTTTGATTTTTGATTCATTTCATCCCTCAGGCTAGCTATATACAGTAACTGCTTATCATATATCCAGCGCGGCGTGGTAAGCTCGGAAGGTTGCGCCGCGGACAGTGCCGGGCTCAACGCAGTCGCCGATGACCTCCACTATGGGAGCGCTGCCCCGGAGGGAGTCCACAACTTCCTCTCTGGGACGAAGACCTGCCGCGCAGAGAACGGTGTCCGCCTCTACAAGAACTTCACTGCCGTCGGGAGTGATGCACACAAGTCCTTCTTCGGTAACCGCGGAGGCTTTGTGGGAAATGAGAACGCGGGTATATTTTTCAAGCTCCGCCATCAGCAGGGGGCGGTGGCGAGGATTGGCATCGGGAGCAAGGGAAGAGCCCATTTCCACAATGGTAACTTCGTGACCCTGCATGGCAAGGTGGAGACCGCTTTCGCAGCCCACGAGACCGCCGCCGAGGACGGCAACCTTTTTCCCGATCTCGCCCTCTCTGGTGTCCAGTGCGGTGGCGGGAATAACCTTTTCGCTTTCAATTCCTGCTACGGGAGGAATGGCAGACTCACTTCCAACAGCCACCATAAGGGCATCAGGGGCAAAGTCGCGGACAAATTCGGGAGTGACGGGAGTACCCAGTCTTATTTCAACGCCCTTGCGCTCCAAAATCCTTGCCATAACCTCAACATACTTGGGGAATGCCGCCTTGAAGGGGACATTGTATTCGCATTTGAAGTTGCCGCCAAGGGTATCGCTTGCCTCGCAGAGAGTAACCTTGTGCCCTCTTTCCGCAGCGGTGAGAGCGCACTGGAGACCTCCGGGACCGCCGCCTGCAATGAGAATCTTTTTGGATTCAGGGGCAGGGGGGATGAAGCGGGCTTCATATTCGCGGCCTATGACGGGGTTGATTGCGCAAACTCTTGTCTGAGTGAGCATACGCTCAGCGTGGCAGACAAAGCAGCGCAGGCAGGGGCGAATTTCGTCCGTGCGGTTTTGCTCAACCTTTTTGGGGAGACAGGGGTCAGCAAGCAGGGCTCGTGCCATGCATACTATGTCTGCTTTGCCGGAGGAGATGATGTCCTCCATAAGGTCAACGTCACCAAGCGCGCCGACGGTGGCAACGGGGATTTTAACATGTTTTTTGATTTCCGCCGCATAATGAACATTGCAGCCCTTTTTGCGGAACATGGAAGGATGGGTCACTCCGAAGTCGGGCTCGCCGCCTGCGCTTACATGGAGAATATCCACCTTGTCTTCAATAAGCTTGGCAAAGTCAATGGCGCTTTCCAAAGTGACTCCGCCCTCTGCCTTTTCCATTGCGGAAAAACGCACCTC
>JAZUAQ010000121.1:0-2668 GCA_045638085.1 Oscillospiraceae bacterium | reverse complement strand
TTGGATTTTTTAACTTATCAGGGAACTTCAAACTTTAGAATAGACGCTCATGCTGACGCCGCAATCTCTCACCAGAATATCCTTGGGCAAACGCAAAAACCGCAATGTGACATACAGGTCGCCTGCCGCACCGGATATATTGCAGATTTGGATAATATAAACCACCCAGAACCATTCGGCAGAAACAAAAGGATTTATTGCAGCAATCACCACTCCCCAGAGGACAACGGGAGCCAAGGCGATAAAGATATATGCCTTTTTGCCATAGTAATCATCACTTCCGGCAAATGCGTAAACACCGGTAAATCCATATTTGACCTTTTCTGTGCCGCAGGCTTTCATAGCAATACCGTGGACCAGCTCGTGCAGCACAATATAGGCAACAAGCATCACAAGCATCGCAAGAAATCTGATGGCATAGCTGCCCAAGCCTTTATCCATGCTGAACAAAGCCGAAATGGGAACAACAAAGAGCATCGGCGCCACCATAACAGCTCCGATAGCGAGAGCAAGAGCGTTGACCAAAAGCAGCTTCTTCCTGTCATTTTTCAAATCAACAGAGTATATCTCTCTGTAGCCTTCCGGCAGCGCGGCCACCGCTTTCATTCGTTTCTCTTTCAAATCAAAAACCTCTTCCCAGATAGCCCTCAAGCATCAAAGTGGCGGCAACGGCGTCCACAGTTTTCCGGTGGTCCTTCATTTTCTTGCCGTTGGCGTGGAGAATGCTCTGGGCTTCAATGCTGCTGCGGCGCTCATCCCAGAGTATGGGCTTCAGTCCCGTCTCCGCCTCAAGCAGCGCTGCAAACTCGCGGCTTTTTTCTGCGCGGGGGCCTTCGCTGCCGTCCATATTCTTAGGCAAACCCAGCACAAGGGTGCCAACTTCACGCTTTTTCACTTCCTCGGCGATGGTTTTTGCCGCACGCTCCATATTCCATTCGTGGAGGGTGAAGGCCTCGCCGCAAAGCATACACAGCAGGTCGCTGACCGCGATGCCTATTCGCTGGTCGCCGTAATCTATTGCCATTACTCGCATAACATCTTACCTCTCAATTCAATCCAAAACATTCGCGGACGGGACCCATCATATAGAGAGAGCCCGTTGCGCATACAAGGCCACCCTTGCCCGCTGCAGCCTTTGCCATTGCCATGCCCTCTGCCACATTGGGGGCAACAAGGCATGTTTTCTTATACTTTTTCAGTTTTCCCGCAAGCTCTTCCGCTTTCAGCGCTCTCGGGTTATCCACAGTTACGCAGATGAAGGCAGCGGCGCAGGGGGCGATGGTATCCAGAAAACCTTCCACATCCTTGTCCGCCATCATTCCGATAAGGAAAACCGCTTTTTTGCCCTCGAAATAATAGTCAAGGTTTGCGCTCAGAGCCTGGGCGCAGGGCACATTGTGTCCTCCGTCCGCCACCACATAGGGCTTTTCGCTCAAAATCTCAAATCGGGCGGGCCAGGAAACAGAGGCAAGCCCCTGTTCAACAGCCTGAGGCTTTATTTTCCACTTTTTCTGGCGGAGCACCTCCACGGTTTCCAGCACAGCAGCCGCATTGCGGCACTGGTGGTCACCCAGCAAATTCAGGTGGAGAGGCGTATCGTCGCAGTAACAAAAATCCTGAGCGCTCAGATCGTCATAGCGAAGCTCAATTTCGTCATCTTCCGCCATTCGCAGGCTTGCGCCTCTTTCGCGGCATACCTTCGCCAGAAGGGAAACCACCTCGTCCTCCTGAAGAGGATAGCTTGTAACGGCGCCGCCGGGCTTGATTATTCCCGCCTTTTCAAAGGCGATATCCTCAAGGCTGTTGCCCAGATATTCCATATGGTCATAGCCAATGGAGCAGATGAGGGCGCACTCAGGGCAGTCGATAACATTGGTGGCGTCAAATCTGCCACCCATGCCCACTTCCAGCACAACAATGTCGCACTTATTGCGGGCAAAATACTCAAAACCTATGGCGGTGACAATCTCAAACTCCACGCAGGGGCGGCTCATCTCCTCCGCCTTTGCGCGGACGGTTTCCGCAATCTCCGCAAGCTCACTGTCGGAAATAGGTTTGCCGTTTATCTGCATGCGCTCGTTGAAGCGGTGGATAAAGGGGGAGGTATAAAGTCCCGTTTTATAGCCCGCGGCGCGCAAAATGGAGCTGAGCATGGCGCAGGAACTTCCTTTGCCGTTTGTGCCCGCCACATGGACATACTTTAATTTTTTATGGGGCTCTCCCATAAGGGAAAGCAGTTCCTCGATCCGCTCAAGACCGGGCTTGGGAAGCCCGCGGGGTCGGGAATGAATATAGCTCAAAGCTTCCTGATAAGTCATTTTTCAGCCTCCGAAAAGGGACAAAATCGCCCCCGGATTACAAAATATAGTATAGCATCCTATGCCTTTCATAGCAAGTGTTGGGGAGGAGGAAAAAATGCAAAAAAAGTTTAAAAAACCCTTGAAAAATCAAGAAAAATTCTTGACCTTTCCTCGCCGCTGTGCTATATTATATCTTACCTGTCGGCAGATGGGTTTATTTTTGTGCGCTTTTTTTCGGGTGCACAGGGTTTTCCCGCTGAACCGAAACAGGGAGGCATGACCCCCTGACGGGGTCAAATTTTACAAGGAGGTGCCGAAAATATGGCTAAGGCCGGTGCAAGAGTTAAAATCACCCTCAGATGCAGTGA
>JAZUAQ010000120.1:0-17279 GCA_045638085.1 Oscillospiraceae bacterium | reverse complement strand
CGCTTGCGCCTTCCATGAGAGCGCCCACATACTCGGCGGCGCCCAGCAGACCGGTGACGTTCTTAAGGGTCAGAGCGAAGGTGAGGATGATCATAGCGGGAACCATGGAAACGAAGCCCTTGGGGAGGCATTCCATGCACTGACGGAAGGTGAGAACTCTGCGGCAGCAGAAATAGATGATGGTGATGATGAGGGCAATGATGGCGCCCCAGCTGAGACCGACGGAAGCGTCGGTGTTGCCGAAGGCTCCGATGAAGTCGCCGGCGAAGTCGCTGCCGCCCCAGAGGTCGACGCCGAAGAAGCCGCCGATATAGACCATGCCGAAGATGCAGGTGATAATGAGAACGATGGTGGGGAGGATGAGGTCGATAACGCGGCCCTTGGGGTTGGCTTCGACGGCTTCATTCTCGCCCTTGACGCCCAGATCACCGTTGACCATAGCGTTGAGCTCCTGCAGCTTCATGGGACCGAAGTCGAACTTCAGAACAACAAGAGCGATGACGAAGACGAAGGTGAGCAGGGAGTAGAAGTTATAGGGAATTGCGCGGACAAAAAGCTGAATGCCGGTGATGCCTGCGTTCAGGTCGGCAGCGGTGGAAGAAACAGCTGCGGCCCAGGAGGAGATGGGGGCGACCATGCAGATGGGAGCAGCGGTGGCGTCCATGAGGTAGGCCAGCTTGCTGCGGGAGATACGGTGGGTATCGGTGAGGGGGCGCATGACGGAGCCCACGGTGAGGCAGTTGAAATAGTCATCGATGAAGATGAGGATGCCAAGAACGAAGGTGGCGATCATAGCGCCGCCGCGGCTCTTGATGTGGGTGGTTGCCCAACGGCCGAAGGCAGCGGAGCCGCCGGCTGCGTTGATGAGAGCCACCATGGTGCCGAGAAGAACGAGGAAGAGGAAAATACCTGCGTTCCAGGCATCGGCCATTGCAGCAAGGAAGCCGTCGTTAAGAACGGTGTCCAGAGTGGCAACGGGAGAAAATCCGGTGTAAAACAGAGCGCCAACAACGATGCCGATGAAGAGGGAGGAGTATGCCTCCTTGGTGATGAGAGCAAGAACGATTGCTACGATGGGGGGGACAAGAGCCCAGAATGTGCCGACCATAAGATCAACCTCCAGAAAAGAAAAATAGTCATGAACACAGCAGATACTGTTTCATGACCAAAAACTCCTATTGGGGCTTAAATCCATGAC
Source organism: Oscillospiraceae bacterium (assembly GCA_045638085.1). GTDB lineage: Bacteria > Bacillota > Clostridia > Oscillospirales > Oscillospiraceae > SIG459. Next base: position 16,081 of record JAZUAQ010000120.1, on the reverse strand, counting down.
AGCTCTCCGCAAAATTTATTGCGACAGTCCGGGGGATATTCTCCCTTCGAACCAGGCATCTTCCTCAGGAAAGAGAAGACCCTTCGGCGGTAAACCCTTTTGCCCCGACCGTTTCCTGTGGTCTTGGATGGAGCTACTGATGTTCCCCGCGCCTCTATCACGCTATGTTCAGTTTATGCGGCTATTATAAACGATTATTACGGTTTGTCAAGAAAAACTTTCTTTGATTAAATCGAAAAACAAAACCACAAAGAAAAGGCGGAGGAAAATCCTCCGCCTTTTATAATTATTGGGATATGTAAGCGCTTACAGCTCCAGGTTCTTGCCGTCGGTGTCGAAGAGGTGGCAAACGTTGCCGCCGAAGTCGAACTTAACTTCTTCGCCGTGCTTGAAGCCGAAGATGCCGCGGTCGGCCATCTTCATGGTGGAAACGATGATAACAACATCCTTGCCGTAGGCATTGGTGTGGAGATGGATTTCGCTGCCCATCATTTCGCTAACGTCAACGGTAGCAGTGTTGCAGTTGACGCCGCTTTCGCTGAGGCGGATGTGGTTGGGACGGACACCGAGGATGATATCCTGATCCTCTACGCCCTTGGCGCGGAGCTTCTCCTGCTTCTCGGCGCTGATTTCAACTTTCATCTCGCCGTAGTTTACGAAGTAGCTGCCGTTTTCCTTATAGAGCTTTGCATCGAAGAAGTTCATCTGGGGCATGCCGATGAAGCCAGCGACGAAGAGGTTTGCGGGATGATCATAGACCTCCTGAGGAGTGCCGATCTGCTGGATGAAACCGTCGCGCATGATGACGATACGGTCGCCCAGAGTCATAGCCTCGGTCTGGTCGTGGGTAACATATATAAAGGTGGTATTGATCTGCTGGCGGAGCTTGATGATCTCTGCGCGCATCTGGTTACGGAGCTTTGCGTCCAGGTTGGAAAGGGGCTCGTCCATCAGCAGAACCTTGGGCTCACGAACGATGGCGCGGCCGATGGCAACACGCTGGCGCTGACCGCCGGAGAGAGCCTTGGGCTTACGCTCAAGATACTGGGTGATGTCCAGAGTTTCGGCAGCGGCGCGAACGCGCTGGTCGATCTCTTCCTTGTTCATCTTGCGCAGCTTGAGGGGGAATGCCATGTTCTCATAAACGCTCATATGGGGGTAAAGTGCGTAGCTCTGGAAGACCATTGCGATGTCGCGGTCCTTGGGCTCAACATCGTTGACAAGGCGGTCGCCGATGTAAAGCTCGCCTTCGCTGATCTCTTCAAGACCTGCGATCATGCGGAGAGTGGTGGACTTACCGCAGCCGGAAGGTCCGACAAGAACGATAAACTCGTTGTCTGCGATCTCCAGATTGAATTCCTGAACGGCGACAACGCCCTTATCGGTGATCTGAAGATTGATCTTTTCCTCGTTGGGGTCAACGGGAGCTTCCTTCTTGGTCTTCTTCTTTTTCTCGCCAGAGTTGGGGTAGATTTTCTTTACGTTTTTCAGGGTCAAACTTGCCATAGTTACCGGCTATGACGCAAAGGCCTCCGCCTACATGCGCCTCGTCCCCGAAGAGCGAAACTCCGTGGGACATTACGGCAGGTCTCCACACTGCCGCACCGCAAGCCGCTGCGGTTAGCTTTTTCCTCCTTGTATCGTCTCCGGCGGCTATAGAAGATGGAGTAGCTCGGCGGAGCGACGAATTTGGCGTGCATTCAACATACACGAAGTAATTATATGACATTTTTCCCCGCCGCACAAGCCCCTTTTTGCCTTCTTTTTTGATTTTTTGCACCCCTTGGGCATTGTGCATAGTGTCCTCCCGGCGAGGACAAAAGAGGTCAAAAATTGCAAAGTTTGCCTTTTGTCATTTGCTCCGGTAAAGCGTGTAGAAACACTTCGGTTGAATTCGAGCAATTACCTCGTTTTTCGCCATTTGGATTGCTACATAAACATCATAAAAACTTAACATTTTGTTAACATTGCACAAAAACATATAAATGAAGTGGCAAACATTGACTTTGATACAAGAATAAAGTATATTTAATAGGTAATTATGGAGACATATCTCCGTTTCCATAAAACGAATTTAATAGGAGGATACACCAATGAACATGAAGAAGATTGTCGCTCTTGTCCTGGTCGTAGTTATGCTCGTAGCTCTCTGCGCTGGCTGTGGCGGCAAAGACGAGAAAGTTGAACTCAAGGTCATCGCTGCTCAGTACGGCGACAAGACCGCTGACTGGTGGGCAAACTTCGTTACCGAATTCAACGCTGCTAACGAAGGCATCAACCTGGTTGTTGACGTTGTTTCCTGGAACGACATCTACACCGTTGTTAACACCCGCCTCGCAAACAATGACGCTCCCGACCTCCTGAACATCGACGTTTTCGCCGATTATCAGGCAGAAGGCCTCCTTCTCCCCGCTGAGGAGTGGGTAAGCCCCGAGACCTATGCAAAGTTCTATCCCCAGTTCCTGGAGCAGTCCGTTGTTGACGGCACTGTTTGGGCAGTTCCCGACCTCGCTTCCGCTCGCGCTATGTACTACAATGCTGACATCCTTGCTGCTGCCGGCGTTGAAGTTCCCACCACCTGGGCTGAGCTGAAGGCTGCTTGCGAAGCTATCAAGGCTTACGATTCCGAGATCTATCCCTGGGGCATTGACATGACCACCGACGAAGGTCAGGCTTGCTTCGCTTACTATGCATGGACCAACGGCGGCGGCTTCGTCGACGCTGAAGGCAACTGGACCCTGAACTCTGCTGAGAACGTAGAGGCTGTTGAGTACTCCGTTGGCCTTGTCAACGCTGGCCTCACCAACACCGATCCTTCCACCGAGACCCGCTACATGCTGCAGGACCTCTTCGCAGCTGGCAAGCTCGCAATGATGATCGGACCCAACCAGATCTCCTCTTACGTTGCTAACTCCGAGAACCCCATCAACTTCGGCATCGCTTCCATCCCCGCAAACGAAGGCAAGGCAACTTCCTCCGTCGGCGTTATGGACCGCTTCATGTGCTTCGACAACGACTACTCCGAGGCTGAGATGGCCGCTGTCAAGACCTTCATCGACTTCTTCTATGAGGACAGCCGCTATGCTGACTGGGTTATCATGGAAGACTTCCTCCCCGCTACCACCTCCGGTGGTGAGATCATGGCTGCTGCTGATCCCGCAGCTGGCGCATGGATCGAGATCGTTGGTTCCGCTAACTTCTATCCCGCAGCTAAGGCTGAGTGGGCAGACGTTAAGCAGGGCGTTATCAACGTTCAGCAGCAGGCTCTCCTGGGCGGCGACGTTCAGTCCCTGCTCGACGCTCTCCAGGCTGACATCGCTGGCTAAGTCCACGATCTGAGAGCTACATAAGTTTTAACTAAGCCGATGGGCCGGGCCTCTGGACCCGGCCCATTTCGGATGCAGCCCCTTTCAAAGGGCGAAGAGCACCCACCTTTTGAAAGCGGCTGCAAAACAGAAGCCGCCTACGTACCCCTTTGTTCTTCTGTTAATAACCAAGGAGGTCCTTTCATTGAACAGCACAATTGATAAAACTGAGCTCAGCCGTGAAACGCTGCAGCTGAAAAAGCTTGCCAAAAGAAAACGCGCTTACCGCAAGGCTGAGCCCTATGTCTGGATTGCACCCAGCATTATTCTGATGGCCATCTTTATTCTGGTGCCCATCATCTTCGTATTCCGCATGGCCTTCAGCGAGGTCACCAAGACCGGCCGAATCAAGGGCTTCAACGGATTCGAAAACTTCCTCAACGTTATGGACAACCCCGAGTTTGTCCGCGTTCTTATGAACACTCTGGTCTGGACTGTTGTTGTTGTCGTTCTCAGTACCATTTTGGGCTTCATCCTGGCTCTGATCCTCAACAATAAGTTCAAGGGCCCCAAGATCGCCCGCGCTATCGTTGTCTTCCCCTGGGCAACCACTCTGGTCATTCAGGCCAGCGTATGGAGCTTCATCATCAACAAGGACTACGGCGCACTGAACACCCTGCTGAAAACTCTGGGAATCATCCAGACCAACATCAACTGGACTCCCTCTCCCGAAGCTTTCTTCGCATGGGAAATGGCTTGCGGTATTTTCGTTACCATCCCCTTCGTTTGCTTCACCGTTCTCTCCGGTCTTCAGAGCATCGACTCCAGCCTTTATGAGGCTTCCACCGTGGACGGCGCAGGTTACTGGAGCAAGCTTTTCAAGATTACTATTCCTCTTGTAAAGCCCAGCCTTACCGTTTCCACTGTTCTGAACATCATCTACGTCTTCAACTCCTTCCCCATGGTCTGGACCATCACCAAGGGCGACCCCGCCTACCAGACGGACGTTTTGGTCACATACCTTTACAAGCTGGCCTTCTATAATGGTCGACAAGGTGAAGCCGCCGCAATTTCCGTTATCGGCTTTGTCATCCTCCTCGCCTGCGCCAGCGTTTACATGATCTCTACACTGAAGAAAGGAGATGAGTGATAATGGAAGGAACTCTTCGTAAGCCCTTTTCTATCAAGAAGTTTGTTCTGAGACTTCTTCTCTATGTGGTCGTAATCGACATCTGCATCCTTATCCTCTATCCCTACTTCGTAATGTTCTGCACCGCTCTGAAGGAACGCAGCGAAATCTTCTCCGGTGAGCGAATCTTCCCCAAGGTTGCCATCTGGCAGAACTTCATTGACATCTGGAGCAAGGCCAAGATGGGCCGCTACATGATCAACTCCCTGATCGTTGCCGGCGGCAGCACCCTCATCGCTATGATTTGCGGTATTCCTGCAGCTTACGCTCTGAGCCGTATGAGATTCAAGGGTCGCACCGCATTCCTCGGTCTCGTCATCGTATCTCAGATGTTCGCTCCCGTTGTTCTTCTTATCGGTATCTATAAGGTTCTCAGCGTGTTCCACATGACCAACTCCCTTATTGGTCTGATCTTCATCAACGCAGCCTTCAACCAGGCCTTCACCGTCTGGCTTCTGCGCGGTACCTTCATGACCATCTCCGCCGAGATGGAGCAGGCTGCAACCATCGACGGCTGCAACCGTCTGCAGGCTATGTTCCGTGTTCTGCTTCCCGTTGCAGCACCCGGCATCGTCACCACTCTGATATTCATCTTCATCAACGCATGGAACGAATACACCGTGGCACTTTGCATTATCTCTGACGAAGTTCTCAAGCCCCTCACCGTTGGTATCAACATCTTCAACGGCTACAACATCATTGAGTGGCAGTACCTCTTCGCCGCATCTCTCTTCGCCATCCTGCCCGTTGTCATCCTCTTCATGTGCATCGAAAAGCACCTGGTATCCGGCCTCACCTCCGGTGGTGTCAAGGGCTAAGGCTCAAAGAAAAATTAAAAGGAGAAGTCCGTCGGGACTTCTCCTTTTTTTATATCGGGCGGAAACGCCGCAGCGCCCATGCAATATAAGAAAAGCCCGTACCTTTTGGCACGGGCTTTTTTGTTACTCAGTATGTATCTTACTTACCGGCGCACTTCTTGACAACAGCGGCCATTTCGGCAAACTGCTCTTCCATGTCGCGAACCAGCTTGAACTGGGTGCGGCAACGGTCCAGATTCTGCTCGGCATAGTGGGTGCGGAAGTAGTTGTCACCGTCAAGATAGTCGGTGAGGAAGCGCATACCGCACTCAAGGGTCATGAGCTTTGCGCCCCAGGGCAGATACTCAAGCTCTGCATCGGTGAGAGTGCCGGCAGCGCCCTCAAGGAAGCCGCGGGTATAAACCTCAAAGAGCTCGATATCGAAGTTGACCTTGCTCAGATCCTTCTCGTCCTCGGCAGAGTGGTTTGCACCGAAGCGGATGGAATCGCCGAAGTCGTTGATTGCCAGACCGGGCATGGTGGTGTCCAGGTCGATAACGCACATACCTTCGCCGGTTTTCTTGTCGATGAGGACGTTGTTGAGCTTGGTGTCGTTGTGGGTTACGCGGAGGGGAAGAATTCCGTCGCGCTGAGCCTGCAGTGCCACGGAGCAATCGGCCTCGCGAGCCATTGCGAAAGCGATTTCGTCGGCAACTTCAGCAACACGGCCAACCTTGTCGGCGGCAATGGCGTCCTTCAGCTTCTGAAGGCGATCCTCGGTGTCGTGGAAGTGGGGAATGGTCTCAAAAAGAGTCTCGGCGGGATAACCGTCCAGCATACGCTGGAACTTGCCGAAGGCCTTTGCGGAAGCTTCGAAAAGCTCGGGAGTCTCGGCGGACTGGTAGCAGTAAATGCCGGTGACGAAGGGGAAGACGCGCCATGCACCGCCCTCAGAGTCGGTGTAGTAATCAGCGCCGTTGCGGGGACGGATGACTTCCATAGCCTCGCGGCTGCGGTCACCGCCGGCGGCAATAATCTTCTTTGCCAGATACTCGGTGACGCCGATGATGTTGCTCATAAGCTGGTCGGGACGCTTGAAGGCGGCGGAGCTCATGCGCTGGAGAATGAAGCAGTGGCAATAATCGTCCTCGGGCTGAGTGTGGACGCAGAAAGTGTCGTTAATGTGGCCGCAGCCATAGCGGAGAGCACCAACAACGGGAGCGCCGAAGTCAAAAGCTTCCAGCACTTCTTCAAGAATCTTGTTTGCTACATCGGGCATAACTTATACCTCCCAGAGTTTGTCAGGATAAACGCCAGCGGCGGTCTTTTCTGCAATAGCAGCCACAACAACGGGCTTATCTGCCTGATAGGTGACGCCGTACCACTTGTCGGCGCTTCTCAGAACCTTGGCACGAGCCTTGCCCTCTTCGATGAGAGCGCTGATAACGCTGGGCAGGAAGTACTCGCCCTTCAGGGGATTTTCTACGAGAGCCTTGTCGAGGAAGGCGCCGAAACGTGCTTCTGCCTCGGCCATGAAGGAGGCGCTGAGACCCCAGAGGTTCATGGAAACGATGGTGTTGCCGGGGAGAGCTTCCCAGGTCTGGCCGTCATCCTCGGTGAAACGGGCGTTCTCGCCGTCCTTTTCGATGCGGGTGCGCTCGGTAACGGTGACCAGGTAGTTGTTCTCGTCCTCAACGCAGACACCGCGGGCTACGTGGCCATGCTCGGTAACGGTGTTGCCGAGAAGGTAACCAACCATGGAGAACTCATAGCAGTTCTCGCTGTCGTCGTGGGTGCTGAGATAGTCATAGATAGTCTTGAAGGCATCGGGGCCATAGTAGTCGTCGGCGTTGACAACAGCGAAGGGACCGTCAACTACCTTGCGAGCTGCAAGGATAGCGTGGCAGGTGCCCCAGGGCTTGCTGCGGCCTTCGGGAACGGAGTAGCCCTCGGGGAGATCATTCAGCTCCTGATAAGCATACTTTACGTTGCAGATCTTTTCCATGCGGCTGCCGATAGCCTCTCTGAAAGCGTCCTCGATTTCGTGCTTGATGACGAAGACAACAGTCTCGAAGCCGGCGCGAACTGCGTCATAGATGGAATAATCAATAATGAGCTGGCCGTGGTTGCCAACGGGGTCGATCTGCTTGAGACCGCCATAGCGGCTGCCCATGCCTGCTGCCATAACTACCAGTACGGGTTTGTTCATATCAGTTTTCTCCTCTCGATTTCTCAGTTCTTAAAGCCATTGGGGTTCATGCTCTGCCATTTCCAGCTGCTTGCGCACATTTCTTCAATGCCAAGCTCTGCCTTCCAGCCCATCTCGTCATAGGCCTTCTTGGGATCTGCAAAGCACTCTGCGATGTCGCCGGGGCGGCGGGGGTCAATTACATAGGGGAGGGTCTTGCCGCAGGCCTTTTCGTAGGCGCGGAGAACCTCAAGAACGCTGTAGCCATTACCGGTGCCAAGGTTGCAGATGAACATTCCGCAATTGGTATCCAGCTTCTTCAGAGCGGCAACATGGCCCTTTGCAAGGTCAACAACATGGATGTAATCGCGGACGCCGGTGCCGTCCTTGGTGGGATAATCGTCGCCGTAAACATGGAGCTTCTCCAGCTTGCCGACAGCCACCTGTGCGATGTAGGGGACAAGGTTGTTGGGAATGCCGTTGGGATCCTCGCCGATAAGGCCGCTCTTGTGGGCGCCGATGGGGTTAAAGTAGCGCAGAAGAGCAACGTTCAGCTCGGGAGCTGCCTTGCAGTAGTCCATGAGGATGCGCTCGATGAAGAGCTTGGTGGTGCCGTAGGGATTGGTGGTGCCGCCGGTGGGGAAGTCCTCGTTGATGGGGACGGTTGCGGGATCGCCGTAAACGGTGGCGGAGGAGGAGAACACGAAGTTCTTAACGCCGTGGCGGCGCATAACATTAAGAAGATTCAGAGTGCTTACCAGATTGTTGGTGTAGTACTCAAGGGGCTTGCTTACGCTTTCGCCGACAGCCTTCAGACCTGCGAAGTGCATAACAGCCTCGATGTCGGGATACTTCTCGAAGACGGCCTCGGTGGCGGCTTCGTCGCAAAGCTCGGTATTGATAAAGGGGATAGTTTTGCCGGTGATCTTCTCTACGCGGGCAAGGGATTCCTCGCAGGAATTGCTGAGGTTATCAACAACAATGATGTCGTAACCTGCTTCAATGAGCTCAACGCAGGCGTGGCTGCCGATGTATCCGGTGCCGCCGGTGACAAGAATGGACATAAGCTGATCTTCCTTTCAAAAATCTTAGTGTTTTGTTTCAACTTTTACATTATATAATATTTGCCGCAAAAAGGGAATAGTTAATATTATAAATTGTTTGCACGATTGTCCGATAAGGCGTTATCTGCATCTGCAAGCATCTTAACGCTTTCAGCAGATTCGCTGGGGCTCATGCCTGTGAACTGCTTGAAGCGGCGGGAGAAATAGTGAACGGACTGGAAACCCAGCTGAAGAGCGATCTGAGTCATGTTGAGGCGGCCTTCTCTTATCATTCTTCGGGCGGCCTTGATTTTCAGCTCGGAGAAATATTCCATAATGCCGCCACCGGTTTCGTCGTGGAAAAGCTTCTGGAGCTGGCTGCGGCCTATCATGTTGTCGCGGCAGATCTGCTCAACGCTGAGAGGCTGGTCAAGGCGCTGCTCAAGATATTCCTTTATAGCTGCTGCCGCAACGCTGTCGCCGCGGAGCTTTCCGCTTTCTCTTCCGCTGAGGCTCTCGCCCCGTCTCATAAGCAGCAGCAAAAGCTCCTCGAGGGAGGCTCTTATAATCTGCTCGGCGCCTATGGGTGCATCGGGGGAAATCTGGAGGCTTTTGGTGGTGGGGTCGTTGAGAGGGGTCAGGTAGGCGAGGCGGCTTTCCTCCACTATACGAGCCAGCAGTTCGCGCTCCGCGGCGCCCATAAAACCCCGGTAGCCTCTGAAAAATTCCATGGCGGCGCTTTTGCAGCCAAAGCCAATGACAACAAGGTTTGGAGCTTCGAAGCCGTTTGCAGCAAGGGCGTGGAATTCGCAGGGGGGATGGAAGACAACCTGACCTCTTGCGAGAGAACTCTTGCGCTCATCGGCGGTTATATCGATGGTGCCGGAGTCCACATACACAAGTTCCCAGAAATCGTGCTCCTCACCGATGAAGGAATAGGAACTGGAATATTCGAAGTAGTGGACGGTGTAAAGCTCGTCCACATCCAGCAGCTTTTTGGGTTTTCTGGCCTTGTAGTCCATAAGTGGAGTCTCCTTAGTGAAGTTGGGTAAACATCATGACGAGCAAAGCCTCCCCTGATAGGGGAGGTGGCCCGAAAGGGTCGGAGAGGTTTAGATCCAGGATATTAAACCTCTCAGTCACGGCTCATGCCGTGCCAGCTCTCCTGGCAGGAGAGCCTTATAATGCAAACTAAGCCGCGCCGATGTCAGCTTGGATATCGGCACGGCTTTGTTATATCAGATTTTCTGGCTTTCGCCGTCAACGAACACAGCCTTCAACTCCAGCTTTTCGTCAAGGAGGAGCAGGTCGGCAGCGCAGCCGCAGGAGATGCGGCCGATGTTATAAAGGCGCACTGCGTCGGCGGGAGCGGTGCTTGCGCAGTAGATTGCGTCGGCAAGGGGCAGACCGAAGGAGACAACATTGCGCACTGCGTCCAGCATGGAGATGGAGGAGCCCGCAAGGGTGCTTGTTCCGGTGAGGGTGGCTTTGCCGCTTTTCATGGTGATGGGCTGGCCGCCCAGCATATAGTCGCCGTCGGGCATGCCTGCGCAGCGGAGGGAGTCGGAGATGAGGTTCAGCTTGTCGCCGTAAAGACGGTGGACAAGGCGGATAACGGCGGGATGGATGTGGAGACCGTCGCAAATAAGCTCAACGCTTGCGTTTGCGTCCATAGCTGCGGCAACGATGCCGGGGGTGCGGTGATGGAGTCCGTCCATGCCGTTGAAAAGGTGGGTTGCGTGGCTTGCGCCGCGGCCGAAGGCTTCCATAGCCTGCTCATAGTTGCAGGAGGTGTGGCCAAGGCTGACGGCAGCGGTTTTGGAAACATGGCTGATGAATTCCATAGCGCCATTTTCCTCGCAGGCAACGGTGACAAGGCGCACCTGTCCGCCGCTCTCGGCGTTGAGGCGGTCGAACATGCCGCAGTCGGGGGCGTGGAGATTTTCGGCAGCCTGTGCGCCGCGCTTGGCGTAACCAAGGAAGGGACCTTCAAGGTGAATACCTGCGCACTTTGCACCCTTTTCACGCTTGAAGTCGCGAATAACGTTCATTGCGGGGGTGAGAACTTCCTCTTTGAGGGTCATTGTGGTTGCAAGGAAGCTGGTGACGCCGTGGGCGGCATAGTAGTCGGCCATGACGGGCAGACCTTCGGCAATGCCGTCGGAGAAATCCTCGCCCATTGCGCCGTGGGTATGTATATCCACGAAGCCGGGGACAAGGTAAGCACCCTTTGCGTCTATGTCTGCCTCGCCGCTGAGTTTGCCAACGGCGAGGATGGTCTTATCGAATTCAACATCGGCTTCAACAAAGCTTTTGCCGACGAAAACCTTTGCGTTTTTAATAAGCATGGTTATCTCCTAAATCTTGTCTTCAGGCTTCGGGAAGGCTTGCAGCGGCCATGGACTGACCTACGCGGCGGAACTTCTCGTCGGGGAGGCAGGGGTTGATCTGGTCAGCGATGTCGGCATACTCGTCGGCGAGAACTGCCTTTGCGCGCTCGAGGATAAGGTCGCCGCCCTTGCCGGACATAACGCGGCCGAGGAGGAGAACGTTTTTGCAGCCGTAGAGGTCGAAGTAGTAAGCGAGGGTATGTCCAAGGTATACGCCGATGCTGTCATAAACCTTGATTGCGCGCTCATCGTCCTCAGCCATCAGCTTCTGAACAACCTTCAGCTTCTCAGCGGGGGAGAGGTTCTCATCCAGCTCGATGCCTGCGCGGGGTGCAAGCTTGATAACGCTGTCCTGAGAGAAATACTTAACGCCGCAGCCAATGTCGCCGCTCCATTCGTCGCGCATTGCGTCGGGATGAGCGTCAACAGGAACGAATGCAAGCTCGTTGAGCCAGCCGGTGATGCGGCCTTCGTCGTCAACATAGCCGACAGCCTCGCTGGTGCCCATTGCGATACCCAGAACGCTGTTCTCGCCAAGGCTCATTGCGCCTGCAAGAGCGCTGACGTCGCCGTCGTTGATTACGGAGTAGGGGATGTCACCGAAGGTGTCGGTGATGGCGCGGATATAGATATCCTTGACCTTCTCTTCGTAAAGCTCTTTGGGAACCTGAAGGAAGAGGGAGGCGGACATGGTGCGGTTATTGATATAAATGCCTGCGGAGGAAACGCCGACAGCGTCAACTCTGGGCATGTGGGAAGCGGCGGACTTCAGAGCGGCAACGATGCCGTCATAGTGATAGGCGGGGTCGGAGTTGATTTTGGGGAACCATACAACCTCTTCGGAGTAAACGGTCTCGCCGTCAACAACTGCGCTGACCTTGCGGTCGCTTCCGCCGGCATCGAAGCCGATGCGGCAGCCGCCCAGATGGCCACCCATAGCCTTGGGAGCGTCCTTTGCTTCGGGAATGGTGTCAACAAGAACAACCTCGAAGGGCTTTTCGAAGATGTTGGCCATGTAGTCCCAGTCGAACTCCTGCTGACCACCTGCATAATAGGTGCTCTTGAGATATTCATAAACCTTTTCGTCGCCGGCAACATAGATTTTGTAGCCGCCCTTCATCCAGAGGATAGTCTTTACAAGGCGCTCAATGTAGTAGCAGTCGGCCTCGAACATATCTTCGGTGCCGTGAATAAAGGTGTTGCAGCTTGCCATCTGGCCGTCAGCGCGCTCCACAGCAACGGCGAAGGGCTTCTTGGCGGTGGCAAGAAATGCACGGTTGAAACGCAGGATGGGCATAAACTCCTTGTCGAGGCAAGGGACATTTTTAAGCTGAACTTCCACACCGAATCTTTTCATAGTTTCGCTCCTCTGAAAATTAAGATTTTGTAGTATTTTAAGGGGTTTTTACCATATTAGTTTAGCATATCCAATTATTGGATGTAAACAAAAATTTTTAATTCACGGACAAAAATCCAATATATTTATACGAATGTGCAGAGGGGATTTTGTCGATCAGCGGAAAGGGCGGCGGGGATATATTGTTTGTCTCCGACGGCCATATTCTTTTCGCGTGGCCGAAAAGAATATGGAAAGAAAAGTCCACCAAAGAGGGGCGCAGGATGCCCCTCTTTCGAAACTCGCTCGCTGCGGCAAAGGAAAACACACTGTGCCACATAATCAAATCCTAAACCTTAGTGTGCATGCCTCGACTTTCGCTCAGGACGCTGCTGCGTCGAGGCGCCTGTTCGGCGCCACGGTGATTGCACCTCGTACAATTCTTTTTGCTGGCACAAAAAGAAAATGGCTGTCGTAGATAATTACGCTCCCAACGCTCTTCCCTCCTCGCGGCATAGCCGCTGCGGTCGGTGGCTAAAAATGTGCCACCGACACATTTCCTTAACGCCCCGACAAGGGAGGCTTTGTGGCGCGCTGAGGTCATCGCGGTGCTACGGTATGCGCATTACTTCAGATTTGCCGCAGTGAAGAAGGGGGGGCGAAGAGGACTATAGGCGAACATCTTAAGAAAGTCTTAAACATTTCACCACTTTTTTATTAAAAATCATTGGTGTATTATATAGACAGAAAGGCAGGAGAGGGCAAATGTATAATATTCTTATCTGCGATGATGAGCGGGACATTGTCAACGCTCTGAAAATATATTTATCCGCGGAGGATATATGTACTTTTGAGGCATATAACGGACTTGAGGCGCTGGATATGATCGAAAAAGAGGATATCCAGCTGGTGCTTATGGACATCATGATGCCCGCAATGGACGGCATTTCCGCAATGGTCAAAATCCGCGAAAAAAGCAATGTGCCCGTGATTCTTCTCACCGCCAAAAGCGAGGACACGGACATCATTCTCGGACTGAACACGGGCGCGGACGACTATATAACAAAGCCCTTCAACCCCGTGGAAGTCATAGCCCGCGTACGCTCGGCTCTGCGGCGCTATGTGCTTTTGGGCGGCGGCGCTGTCCGCTCCGAGAGTCTTCGCATCGGAGGAATTGAACTGGATAACAGAGAAAAAAGAGTTACTTTGGATGGAGAGAGTGTAAGCCTCACTCCCACGGAGTTTGAAATTCTTCGGCTTTTGATGGAGCATCCGGGGCAGGTATTTTCCCCTCAGGAGATCTACCGCAAGATATGGAAGGACGCGCCCTACGGCAGCGAGAACACAGTGGCGGTGCACATCCGCCATCTTAGGGAGAAAATAGAAATAGACCCCGCCAAGCCCCGCTATATAAAGGTGGTCTGGGGTCAGGGCTATAAAATGGAGAAAGGAGCGGGAAAATGAACGAGAATGTTAACGCGGCCGAGAAAAGAAGGCTGCCCCTGAGCCATTCAGGAGCTATAAAAGCAATAGTTTTTATTCTGGCCGTGGCGCTGCTTCTTGCCCTTGCGGCAAGTGTGCTGGGTATGGCGGCTATGGTGGAGTTTGGCGTTTATTATACCCCTAAAGAGGAAATTCTTGAGGAACTGAACTGGGGGCAGGTTCATGCCGACACCAACACCTTGTGCTGGTATCTTGGACGGGGCGAATATCAAAAGGCTGTGGATGTACTCCTTACAAATTCCAACATTATGGCTGCTGATATTAAATGCAGCGGAGCCCAGAACTGGACATGGAGCCACGGCAGCATGGAGGGAGACGGCCCCATCTATGAGCAAGGCTGGAACTACACCGTAACCGAAAACGGCGTTGCTATACCCGGCTACAGCTCTCCTGCGGATAATACCATGCTCGTTCGAGTGCGCATTGCGGAAAAACCCACGGTTTTGGATATGTACTGGCTGGCACATTGGGTGGCTGAGCTTGTTTACGGCATGAGATATGCTGTGTATCTCGTGGCTGCCCTCTGTCTCGTTTTCTGCATTCTGTGCTTCGTCTATCTTATGAAGGCTGCGGGACGCCGGCCTAAGAAACCCGGAATTACCCCCTCCCCGGTCACAGCCCTCCCCTTTGATATGCTGACGGCCATTGTCGTGGGGCTGGGAGTGCTGCTTGCGGCTATAATGGTGGAGCTGAGCTATGAAGAGGAACTCCTGCTGGTTTTTGCACCTGCTGTGGCAGCTGCCATGGCCTCGTTGCTCATCGCATGGCTCATGAGCCTTGCTCTTCGAATAAAGCTTGGCACTCTTTGGCGTAACACCCTCGTTTTCCGGATTCTGAAGCTTTGCTGGCGAGCTGCGAAGGCAATTTGGAGAGGCATGAAGAGACTTTTCCGCTACTTCATGAATCTTCGCTTTTTCTGGCAGGCAGGACTTGTATTCGGCGGCATTGCCATCGTGGAGCTTTTCTTCATCCTTATTACGGGCTATTACCCCGGCGCGGAAGTTCTTTTCTGGTTTTTGGAGACCCTTGTGCTGCTGGCGGGACTTATATATTTCTGCCGTATGCTCCGGGAGCTGCGCCGCTGCGGCAAGGCGGTTGCAGAGGGGGATATGAGCTTCGAGGCCGATACCCGTCTTATGCCCCGCGCCTTCCGCGAGCATGCCGAGGATCTGAAGGGCATTTCCCAAACGGTGAATAAGGCCGTGGAGCAGCGCATGAGCTCCGAGAGGATGAAAACGGAGCTTATCACCAATGTGAGCCACGATTTAAAAACCCCGCTGACCAGCCTTATAAATTATTCCGACCTGATCTGCCGCGAGGACTGCGATAATCCCAAGCACAGAGAGTACGCCGATGTTCTCCACCGCCAGAGCGAGAAAATGAAGCGCCTCATTGATGACCTTGTGGAGGCGAGCAAGGCCAGCAGCGGCAGCATAGAGATAAATCTTGCTCCCTGCACTGTGGACGTGCTCCTTTCTCAGGCGGCTGCGGAGTATGAGCAGCGCCTTGCTGAGGCGGGCTTGACTCCCGTGTTTGCGGCTGGCAAAGAAGCTCTTAAGATAATGGCCGATGGGCGAAGACTTTGGCGGGTTGTGGATAACCTTATGAATAATATCTGCAAGTATGCCCTTGGCGGTACCCGCGTTTATCTCTCTGCGGAGAAAGTGGGGGGAGAAGTTGTGATAAGCTTCAAAAACACCTCCCGCGACCAGCTGAATCTGAGCGGGGAAGCTCTTGCGGAGCGCTTTGTCCGCGGCGACGCCTCCCGCGGAGGCGAGGGCAGCGGTCTCGGACTCAGTATTGCCCGCAGCCTTACGGAGTTGCAGGGCGGAAAAATGGAGATAAGCTGCGATGGCGACCTTTTCAAGGTGCAGCTGAAGTTTCTTTATATCAAGTGAATGATAAATCCCTCCCCACACAAGGTGGGGAGGGATTTTGCCGATTGGAGGCGGAAAGGGCGGCGGAGATTGGATTGCACCCATTCGTAGGGCGCGATGACCTCAGCGCGCCGCCAAACATAACGAGGCACAAGCTTCGTGGCGCTGAACAGGCGCCATGGCGTAGCAGCGTCCTGAGCGGAAAACGAGGCAAGCACACTAAGGTTTAGGCTCCCATTATGTGGCACAATAGTTTTCCATTTGCCGCACTGAGGGAGTTTCCAAAGGGGGGCTTTCTGTGCCCCTCTTTGGTGGACTTTTATTTCCATATTCTTTTCGGCCACGCGAAAAGAATATGGCCGTCGGAGACAACAACCCCTCCGTCTTTTGCCTTCGGCAAAATCCACCTCCCTTTGCAAGGGAGGCTTCCGTGGCAACCAACAGGCAACTCTC
>JAZUAQ010000119.1:0-5402 GCA_045638085.1 Oscillospiraceae bacterium | reverse complement strand
GGTAACGTTAACGATCTTGCCGTACTTGCGGTCAGCCATGTACTTACCGAAGTGCTTGCAGGTGATCATGAGAGAAGTGATGTCGTCACGAAGAACCTTGTTGAACTCGTCAATGGGGAACTCGAAAACGGGCTTCTTTACGTTGGTACCCTGAGAGTTGATGAGAATGTCGATGTGGCCCATCTCTTCGTTGGACTGCTTTGCAACAGCTGCAACCATATCTTCATCGTTAGCATCGACAACATAGTACTTGAACTCCTTGCCGGTGAGAGCCTTGAGTTCGTCGCAAGCTGCCTGCAGCTTGGACTCGGTACGAGAAGCGATAGCAACATTAGCGCCGCACTCTGCGAGGCCCTGTGCAACGAGCTTGCCGAGGCCGCCTGCGCCGCCGATGATCATAGCGTTCTTACCGGTCAGATCAAAAAGCTTGCTGAAATCCATAGTGAAATTTCTCCTTTGATTTATATTTTTGTTTAACCTTATATATTCTATTCCCGAATGCCTCCAATGTCAAGTAAGGCTGGGAGTATAGACTATAAATTATGCCGATAGCAGAAAAAGCGGGGCTTATTCAACTATCAGAACAGCGCGGACGGGGGCGCCGTCGCATCCGCCGTACTTCACGGGGAAAGCAAAGAGAAGATAATCTCCATCCTCAACTGCGTCCACACAGACATTTTCAATTACAGCAACACCACCGTTGAAAAGGAGCTCATGAACACTCTTCTCATTATCATCGGGAGCAACACTGATAGCGTCGGTGAGAACAGCCTTGATACCGCAGGCGGCAACATATTCAGCTGCCTGCTCGCAAAGGAAGCTGTTTCCGCCGGTGCGGAGAATAAGGCGCTCGCAGCCGGAAAGGCGACCCTTGATGTCGCTGACTTTGATGAGGGAATTTTCGGGAACAGTGATGATACGGCACTTGCCGCAGTAATTCTCAAGAGGCATCTGGTCGATGGAAGCGCCATCGGCAATAAAGTGGCTGAACGCATCGGCATGGGTGCCAAGATGTACACCTGCGGTGATAACGCTGGCATTGCACTCGTCTCCGTTTTCAATGCTCTGGCTGAGAACGAAGCTTGCAGGCTCATCCTTATAATATACGGGAGCTTCCTGCAGGGTGCGGCTTATATCGATTATTTTCATAAATAATCCTCCTTCTCTTTTCCTCTCTTGCTTTTTGAAAACACAATAGGCTTCCCGATTAATCTCTTCTTCTGCGGGAGCTCTTACGGGGATGGTCATAAAGCTTATTGCCGGACATTCTGCTGTCAGATTCCTGCATAAACTGTTTAAGCTTGTCCTCAAAGTTCTGGTCGGCAGACTTCACGGGCGTATATACTTCTCTTACGGGAGAAGCGACGCTCTGGGGACGGGGTGCGGCAGGTCTTGCCGTCTGGGGACGGGGCTTTTCCTCGTTCCTGCGGTTGGGGCGATTTTCGGCAGGAGGGTTATCCGCGGCCTTCTTAATGGAAAGATTAATCTTTCCGTCAGGGCTTATAGCCACTATTTTAACCTTAACTTCCTGTCCGTTGCTCAGATGTTCGTTGATATCGCTGACATAGGCGTCGGCTACTTCGGAAATATGTACAAGTCCGCTTTTGCCGCCGGGCAGCGCCACAAAGGCTCCGAACTTGGTTATACCTGTTACCTTGCCGTCAAGAATCAATCCCACTTCCAATTCCTGCATGTGCAATCCTCTCAGTTTATTTATAAATTTATCTTTGGGTCCTCCCTTTATTGAGAAGGACCGTAAAACACAATTTCATCCGGCATTACAAGACCAAAGCGCTCTCTTGCAATGGCAGCAATCAGTTTATCATCTCCCGCAGAGGCTATCTCCGCGGCAATACGCGCATTTTCTTTTTCGAGGCTTTCCGCCTCCACCCTCAGTTGCTCCAGAAGGGCGTTTCCCCGCTCCCGTTCTTCTTTCAGATCGAATATGTTCCAAAGAGCATATATCAGTATGGCAGGGATAATAAGTTTCAGCAGCGTCTGGGTTCCCGGAACTTTCATCATAGTGTACTTTCAGCCGTGCCTTCCACACCCCTGAATTACTCATACCAAGTCCCAGTTTACCATCTTTACTATATTTAGTTATTCTAAACCTTTTTTCCCATCTTGAAAAGATGTTTTTTAAATTTTTAATTATTTTTTTGCCTTGATTTTTCAAAGCTTTCAGCCTTTTTTGTAAAATGCTATCCAATTTGTTCCAAACCGGTCTCAAAAGCTTTCCAAATGTGAGCCAATAGGCTGTTCCGCCCAGCAAACAGGCAAAGGGCATATAGAATCTTATATTGCCTCCGCAGCACATTCCCAGAAGAAAAATGCTCCCTGCAGAGACTATACAAAAGAGCACATCAGTCAAAACACATAAAAGCGAGAAAAGCCCCCTCGGCACACGTAGAATATCATATATAAATCCAAGGCATAGCCCCAGCGCAAGAGAAGCCGCTATCTCCACGCACTGGAGAAAAATTCCGCTTTCCATTTTCCTCAGCGGAAAAGTCTGGACCAGAGGCTTCCCGATGTGGAAACATCCTCATAGCAAAGCTCCGAAATAAGTCCCGTCACCATCGCCTCCCCCGCCACCAGGTCAAGTTTGCCCATATGCAGCTCATCTCCGCGGATTATCAGGTTGCCTCCTGTGGTTAACATAATAATTTCATATTCATCGAAGCTGTCCACCCGTTCAACTCCGTTTATGCATAATGCCTTTCTCTCATCCAGACTTATGGAATGGGGTTTCGCTGCACCCAAAGCCCGCTCATCATATGCCATTAGCGCACCTCCAAATATAATTCTTATAAACTTTATGCTATGCCATGCCAGGATATAAGCAAAAAAGAAGCACACAAGCGTGTGCTTCTTTTTTTATATTTCAATTTGATCAGCAAAGCTTTGCGCCTGCGGGGATGGAGTCATCCAGCATGAGGAGATTGAGTTTTTCTTCACCACGCTCGGAGTGAACGGCAGAAATAAGCATGCCGCAGGAGAGCTGACCCATCATCTTTCTGGGAGGCAGGTTTACAATGGCGACAAGGGTCTTGCCGATAAGCTCTTCGCTCTTATAGAACTTTGCGATACCGCTGAGAATCTGGCGGGGCTGACCGCTGCCGTCATCAAGAGTGAACTTGAGGAGCTTATCGCTCTTTTTCACGTTTTCACAGGCAAGAACCTTCACAACGCGGAAATCGCTCTTGCAGAAAGTATCAAAGTCCACATTTTCCTCAGCAAAAGGCTCTACCTCAAGGGGAGGCAGGGCTGCCTTGCGTGCTGCTTCTGCAGCCTCTTCAAGTTCGGCGAGAGCCTTTTCAACATCGATTCTGGGGAAGAGAGGTGCCGCAGTGGAGCTGTTCCAGCTGCATTCGCAGCTGCAGCGGAAGGAAAGGCTTTCCCACTTGCGAAGTTCTTCGGCGACGCCCAGCTGGTTGAGAATTGCTTCGGAGGAAGCGGGCATGAAGGGACTTACAAGGATTGCGGAAATGCGGATAGCCTCGCAGAGGTTCTTCATAACGCTGAGGAGTCGGGCTTTGCTTTCTTCGCTCTTGGCAAGTACCCAGGGTGCAGTCTCGTCAATATACTTATTGGCGCGTCCGATGAGGCGGAATGCCTCTGCAAGGGCAAGATGGAGCTGATAAGCCTCCATGTTCTTGGTGTAGTTTGCAACAACATCTGCGGCAAGAGCCTTGATTTCACCATCAAGCTCTGCCCACTCGCCGCCTTCGCCCAGAGTGCTTTCGAAGTACTTCTGGCTCATTGCGGTGGTGCGGCTCACCAGATTGCCAAGGTCGTTGGCAAGGTCGGTGTTGATGGTCTTGATAAGAAGCTCGTTGGAGAAGTTGCCGTCGGAGCCGAAGGGGAAAGTGCGCAGCAGGAAGAAGCGGAGCGCGTCCACACCAAACTTTTCAGCAAGGATATAGGGGTCAACAACATTGCCCTTGCTCTTGCTCATCTTTCCGCCGTCAAGAAGCAGCCAGCCATGGCCGTAAACCTTCTTGGGCAGGGGCTCGCCCATGCTCATAAGCATTGCGGGCCAGATGATGGAATGGAAGCGGACTATCTTCTTGCCCACAATGTGGACATCGGCAGGCCAGAACTCTTTATAGTCATTATACTTATCGTTTTCATAGCCCAGAGCGGTTATATAGTTGCTGAGAGCATCAATCCAGACATAAACAACATGGCCGGGGTCGAAATCCACGGGCACGCCCCAGGTGAAAGAGGTGCGGGAAACGCAGAGATCGTCGAGACCGGGCTTGATGAAGTTGTTCACCATCTCGTTTACGCGGCTGCGGGGCTCCAGAAAATCGGTGTTTTCCAGAAGATCGCGGATGCGGTCAGCATACTTGCTGAGACGGAAGAAATATGCCTCTTCCTCAGCGTCCTGAACCTCGCGTCCGCAATCGGGGCACTTACCGTCAACAAGCTGACTTTCAGTCCAGAAGCTTTCGCAGGGCTTGCAGTACTTTCCGGTATACTTACCCTTATAAATATCGCCGTTTTCATACATCTTCTTGAAGATCTTCTGAATTGCGGCAACATGGTAATCATCGGTGGTACGGATAAAGCGGTCATTGGAGATGTTCATCAGCTTCCAAAGATCCTTGACTCCACGCTCACCCAGAACAATGTTATCAACAAACTGCTGAGGAGTCACGCCTGCCTCGGTGGCCTTGTCCTCGATTTTCTGACCATGTTCATCGGTACCGGTGAGGAACATTACATCACAGCCCTGCAAACGCTTATAGCGGGCAATGGCATCGGTTGCAACGGTGCAATAGGTGTGGCCAATATGCAGCTTATCGCTGGGGTAGTAGATAGGTGTGGTAATATAGAATTTCTTGTTTTCCATTTTGTGTATCACCCTTAAAAATATCATTATACGGACACTTTCCGCATATTATCATAACTTTGAGAGTATATCATTGCAGCCAATTATTGTCAAGGAAGCCTGAACGATATATTCCAGACCCGTTTCTGAGAGTATATGCATTGCTGCGTTGGCCGCTTGCACAATCGTCCAATATACACTCAGAAATCTGCGACTCCACGGGTGCGGATCTATGTGGCAGACAATGTTGAATGATGCAGGCGGGCTTGTTGCCGCCAAAGAATGAAATGAAGTCTGCCGCTGAAATCCGCCGTGTGGTGCGGGTTTGGAATATATCGCTCAGGCTATACGGAAAAGGCGCATCCCCCGCTCCCCTATGGGAAGCGATGGAGGGATGCGCCCTTATTTTAACCTACAGTATCACTGGGCTCGGGAGGAGGCTCCGGTGTTGGAGGCGGTGTGGGTTCAGGGGTAGGCTCAATAGTTGCGGTAGGCGTAGGTGCTGGGGTGGACGTAGGTGTTGGGATGGGCGTAGGCTCAGCGCTGGGAGTAGGAGTGGGCGTAG
>JAZUAQ010000118.1:0-7033 GCA_045638085.1 Oscillospiraceae bacterium | reverse complement strand
AGTGATGAGACCCATTTCCATAACCATGATCATGAGAACGCCGTACCAGATGGAGCCGAAGCCAAGAGCGTCAGTCATGATGGGAAGGAAGATGGGAACGGTCAGCATAACCATTGCCAGGGAGTCCATAAGGCAGCCCATAACAGCATAGATAACAATGATAACAGCGAGAACAACATAACGGTTGACGTTGAGGCCGTTAACAAGGTTTGCAAGGGTGATGGGGAGCTTGGTGATGGTAAGGAAGTTACCGAAGACATAAGCACCGATGAGGATCAGGAAGATCATACCGGAAGTCTTAACGGTGTCACGGAGGCAGTCGAAGAAGATCTTCCAGGTGAAGCGACGGCGTGCAATGAGGTAGATGAGAGCTGCGGTAGCACCGACAGCAGCAGCTTCGTTGGCGGTGAACCAGCCGAGGAAGATACCGCCGATGGCGATAGCGAACAGAACGATCATTGCGGCAGCGCCCTTCAGGGAGATGAGCTTCTCCTTAAAGGTGAAGTGAAGCTTACCGGGTGCGGAGTTGGGTCTGATACGAACCACGATCATAATGGAAACTATGTAGCAGATTGCCAGAATGATACCGGGAACGATACCGGCAGCAAACAGACCTCCGATGGATTCACCGGCAACGATACCATAAATGATAAAGCCGGTGCTGGGGGGGATCAGAATACCGAGGGTACCGCCGGCGGCGATGGAACCGCAAGCCAGACCGTCATCATAACCGGCCTTGCGCATCTCGGGGAGAGCAACAACGCCCATGGTAGCAGCGGTAGCAGCGGTGGAACCGCAGATAGCGGAGAAGCAAGCGCAGGCTGCAACGGTAGCGCAGGCGAGACCGCCGCGGATGCCGCCGAGAAGCTTTCTTGCGCAGGCATAGAGGTCAGCGCTCATTCCGGAGTAGTAACAAAGGTTACCCATCAGAACGAATAGCGGTATGACCGTGAAGGAATAGTTGGTAGCCTGAGTATAGGGAATACTCTTGAAAAGGCTGAGCGCAGTGTTGATGTTGCCTTTGACGAGCCATACGCCAAAGAAACCGACAGCCATCATGCAGATACCGATGTTCATACCCATGACCAGCAGTACCAGCAGGACGATGACGCCGATTATTGCCATAGTAAAGTAACTCAAAAAATCGACCTCCATCTCTGGTGAAAACATTAGTTTTTTGTCAGTCGCGCAGACTTCCAAAATAACAACGTTACCGATATATTACATCAAAAGCCCTTGATTTTCTAATACATATATGGTAATTTATATTATAACCACAGGGTTATATCGCCCTTTTTTCTATAACATTTTGTCATATCCTACAATATTTCGCCTATTATTTTGACATTTTGTTAATAATTTCTTAATTTTTTATTGGTGCAAGCACATTAAGAAGGTGTTAATATGACAGAAAGCCAGCGCAACTGCTTCCTCGCGGTGGCAGAACACAGAAGTTTTTCCAAAGCTGCCGCTGTTTTATACGTTTCCCAGCCTGCAGTCAGCAAAAATATCGGCACTCTGGAGGAAGAAATCGGCGCTCCCCTCTTCAACCGTCAGGGCAAGCTTGTTGAGCTTACGAAGGCCGGAGAGATCTTTTTTATGTTCCTTATGGAATACAAAAGAGAGTATGAAAACATGATGGAGCGCATACGCTCTCTTGACAGCGGCACCCTCTACGGTGTTGTCCGCATTGGCTGTGTGCTCACATGGAATGCCGCCCATTTTTACACACGCCTTGCCAGACATTTTTCAATTCACTATCCGGGTGTTAAGCTTGAAGTTGTAGGTCTTGAGCCGGAAACTCTCATCCCCGCCCTGCGCCGCAAAGAGATCGACTTTGCAATAATGTATAACTACGACGATGTGCGGCAGCAGGATATTGAAGCAAGGCCATTTATAGACCTGGGCTCCGGCTTCCTCTGCTCGGGCCTCATAGCGGGAAACGGGCCATGCACGCCGGAAACCGTTGCAGGCTTCCCCTTCCTTATAACGGAAAACCTGACCGACAGACGCAGCGGTATATATCGCGACATTATCAGAGATATGCTGAAGAAATACGGAGTCAGCCCTGAATTTCAGGTTTGCAGAAGTCTTTCCTCTGCCATGGTTGACCTCAGCTGCGGAAAGGGCGTTCTCATGGCTGACGACTGGACAGCCGCAAAATCCAACTTTGAACTGCGCTACATACCCTCGGGAGAGACTGTTCCCCTCTGCCTTGCCCATCTCCGCAACAACCGCGATTCCCTTGTCACTCTCGCAATGGACGAGACTATCCGCGTATTTAAAGGAAATCTTTAACTATACGTCGGGAACTTTTCGGCATTTTCTACGTCATATATCAGAAGATGCAAGTTTGATGTAATTTATTACCATATATTATATAGTATATCAGAGAATTTCTCAGGAGGCATTACACATGCGGGAATTTTTCAGCAATCTTGAAAAGAAACAGAAAACAATGTTTATCGGCGGCGCCGCAGCTGCACTCGTTCTGATTATTGTTATAATCATCTGCATATCTCTCAGCGGCAACAACCGCAACTACAGAAACTTCTATGACAGCGCCGAGGCCGCCTTCCTTCAGGGCGACTACGAGGAGACCATAGATCTTCTTGAAAAGGCTATGGACATTGACCACACCGAGGAGTGCTATCTGCTTATGGCGGAGGCCTACTATGCCTCCGGTGACATCAACATGGCAATTCAGGTTCTCTCTCTCGGCAACTCCCGTCTCGGAGGCAGCGCAATAGCCAAGCGCCTCGAGGAGCTTTCCGGCACCCAGCCCGATGAAGGCGAGGGCGGCGAGGGTGGTCTTGAGGAGACCGTTAAAATTGCAGGCAAGGACATCAAGCTCTCCGTGAAGAGTCTTCTCCTCTCCGGCAAGGATCTCACCGACAGCGAGGTGAGCGGCATTTCTCAGCTCAAGGAACTGGAAAGCCTCAGCCTTTCCGGCAACGCCATCACCAAGCTCGACTTCCTCTCCGAAATGAACACCATTAACTTCCTTCAGCTTTCCGACAACAAGATCATTGATATCAGCCCCCTTGCAGGCCTTGACAAGCTGAAGACCCTTTATCTGGACAATAACCTCATTGAGGATTTCACTCCCCTTTACGGTCTCAAGGCTCTCCGCACCCTCAGCATGAAGGGCATGGGTATAACCGATACCCAGCTTGAACAGCTGCAGAAGGCTCTTCCCGACTGCAAGATCTACACCGACGATGTCACCGAAGAGGTGAAGGAAATCACCATGGGCAACGTCACCTTCACCAGCGATGTTACCGAGCTGGATCTTCGCGGACAGAACATCAGCGACCTGAGCCCCCTTGCTCAGTGCACCGAGCTTAAAAAGCTTGACCTCCGCAACAACTCTATCAGCGACCTGAGCCCCCTCATCGATCTGCAGAAGCTGGAATGGCTCTGCCTCTGGAACAACAAGATTGAGGACATCAGCCCCCTTATGACTATGGTCACACTCAAGCATCTTGACCTCGACGGCAACAAGGTCAAGGACATCGCCGCCATTGAGTATCTCGTCAACCTTGAGGCTCTTTGGCTCAGCGACAACCCCCTCAAGAGCATAGACTCCCTTGCAAGACTGCCCATGCTCACCCGCCTCGGTCTTAAGAACACCGGTCTCGACAACAAAGACCTTGACGTTCTCATGAGACTCACCGATCTCACCGAGCTGACCCTTGAAGGCAACAAGGCCATCACCGCAAACAAGATGGATGAGCTTAAGAAGGCTCTCAAGAAATGCGAAATCAGCCACTCCGAGCTTTACTACACTGTCAGACTGGGCAACACCGAGTTCACCTCCGATGCTGTAAGCATCTCCGCCTCCGGCGCGGGAATCTCCGACCTCACCGGACTTGAGCACTTCACTTCTCTCAAGACCCTTGTTCTCAGCGGCAACAACATTACAAACCTTTCTCCCCTCAAGGAACTCACCCAGCTTGAAACCCTCGACCTTTACGGAAATATGGTTTCCGACCTGAGCCCCATCGCTTCTCTCACCAATCTCCGCAGTCTGAGCCTGCTGGATAACTCCATAAGCTCCATTTCCGCTCTCAGCGAAATGACCAAGCTGACCTCCCTCCATCTCAGCTTCAATAACATCAAGGATCTGAGCCCCCTTGCAAAGCTCACCGCGCTCACCGTTCTCGACCTGAACGGCAACGGCATCAGAAATATCTCCGCACTCAGCGCCCTCGTGAATCTCACCGAGCTTGACCTTGAGTATAACGAGATAAGCGATCTGACTCCTCTCTACAGTCTCACAAACCTCAAGACCCTTTATATAAGAGGTAACGCTTCCCTCACTGCCGAGCAGGTGCGCGCTCTTCAGGCTGCCCTACCCAACTGCAAAATCGTGACAAATCTTGACCTCAGCGAGCCTTCTCCCGAACCTTCTCCTGAAGCTTCTCCCGAGGCCACTCCCGAGCCTTCCCCCGAGACCACTCCCGAGGTCACCACCACTCCCGAACCTACTCCCATCCCCGAGGCAACACTTCCTCCCGAGGAAAACACCGAGGGCTGAAAATAAAAAGCAAGGCTGCGCAGCAAATGCGCAGCCTTCTTTTTATTTATATATTGTATGGCAAATTTCGGCACTATGCCTTTATTGCCCCCCTATGAAACACGCAAAAACAAAAAAGCGCGAGGGAAACCCTCGCGCGTTTCTATATTACCATATTCCTCTTCCAAATTCAAGTCCCTGCTTTTTGTATACTATTTTGCACAATTTCGCTTTTCTTTTACGCCCTTATGATGTATAATATAACCACGGAGGGGTCTCCCCTCTCCGAAGAATCAGCAGAAGGAGTGACTTATATGAAGTATAACTTTATCGAACGCAAGCTGCAGGTCGACGCCGAGGTTATTACCTACGCAGAAAAGAAGGTTGGAAAGCTGGACAAGTATTTCAAAAAGGACAGCGAAGCATCCGTCACCTTCTCCACCGAGCGTGGCCGCTGCAAAGTTCAAGTCACGCTGAACAACAACGGTATGTATTTCCGCGCAAGCGAACTGACCCACGATATGCATGCATCCATCGACTCCGCTGTTGCCGCTATCGAACGTCAGATCCGCAAGAACAAGACCCGTCTTGAGAAAAAGCTCCGCGAGGGTGCCCTTGAGCGCGACATCAAGGCCGAGTTTATTCCCGAAGAGGAATATGCCGACGATGACGATTTCCGCGTTGTGCGCACAAAGCGCTTCTCTCTCAAGCCCATGACTGTCGAGGAAGCCATTTTGCAGATGAAGCTTCTTGAACATGAGTTCTTCGCCTTCCTCAATCAGGAAGACGACGACAGCTTCTCCGTTGTTTACAAGCGCAAGCAGGGCGGCTACGGCCTTATCTCCGCCGCCGATATCGACGACTGACACTTCTTATAGTCCTATAACAAAATGCCCAGTTCATCCAGAACCGGGCATTTCTTCGTTTAGCCTGAGCAATATAATTCGAACCCGCTCCATGGGGCGTATTTTTGCACCAGGCTTAATGGGATTCTTGCGGAACTTTCGCAAAGTCGCGGAAGGAGATATTCACATCGCATTCACCCTCAACGCCGTCCACCTGAGCGGTGCCGTACTGCCACATATCAAAGTGGTAGATATAGTCGGGGGCTTCTATGGCATACTGTGCCAGCCAGACGGGATAACCATCCAACTTCGCAAGATCCAGTTTGAGATATGCGACGGACTTATTGTAATAAGTCATGGGCGTATAGCCCGCTTCGGCAACGCGCTCCATAAAGGCAATGGATGCATCGGTGACGACATCCCCGTCATAGGTGAGGGTTCTTGAGCCGTAGACAAACATGGGCTCCCAGTCGAATACAACGGGATATGTTATCTCATAGCCCTCGATTGCATCAAGGAGAAACTCCGCCTCCTCCTCAGCTTCCTCAACGCTTGTTGCCTGAGAGAAGAAATAGACACCTACATCAAGGCCTGCCTCGGCGGCGCCTTTCATATTTTTCTCAAAATAGGGGTCTATACTCATTTTTCCCTCGGTGTAACCGCGGTAGCCAACGCGGATGATGGCATAGTCAAATCCGTCGGCGGCAAGAGCCTTCCAGTCTATGTCATACTGATGCTGGCTTACATCCACGCCGTAGCGTATGTCCATAGTGGAGTCGTCATAGTAAATGCGGTCTTTATAGGGGATAAAGCGGCTTTCATCAAGATTATTCATAGGCAGGTCGAAGTTAATCTTCGCTCTGTCGCCCATCATGCAGATAAAGTTTTCCGCAACATATTCCTTCGCCAGGCTGAGAATCTTGCAAAGCTCGCTGCGCTTTATGTTGTCCTCGCCCTTGAAATATCTGCGTCCGTTTTCAAGGCTGCCGTCCACTATTCCTATGTGATAAAGCGCCAGCACATTGGGGTCTTCGCTGTCCTTGAAGGGGTTCTTCAGCTGCTCATCAGTCTCGGTCTCCAGATATGCCGCAAGAAGCTTTGCTGCATCGCCTCGGCTTATGTAGGCGTTGAGCCTGATTCCCTCGGCGCTTTCCAAAAAGCCCTTATCCAATGCAAAGTTCAGATAGCCCTCTGCCCAATGCTTGGGCTCCTCGGCTTCTTCATCCTCTTCAATCTCTATTGAGGGGAAGCCACAGGCAATGGTCATAGTCTTGAGAGCTTCGCCCCATGTGACGAAGTTTCCTGCTCTGAAGCTGCCATCGGGGTAACCGCTTATGATGCCCGCCTCTGCAAGGTCGGCAACATATTCATAATACCATGCGTCCAGACGGAGGTCGGAGAAGGTGTTCTCCCATTCCTCTTTCCCATCAGCCACAAAAGCACTGGCAGTATACCTCCATGAAAGCTCATAGCCGGGGTCATCATAGTTTATCAGCTCGTCCCTGTCTGTGACAGACTGCTCCTCAGGCGCCTCTACGGGTGCAGGGGTGGGAGTCGGAGTAGGAGTAGGGCTGGGAGCAGGAGTTGCAGAGGGTGCAGGGCTGGGCTTAACCGTGGGCGCAGGGCTAGGTGCAGGAGTTGCCGTGGGCTTAACCGTAGGTGCAGGGGT
>JAZUAQ010000117.1:0-7062 GCA_045638085.1 Oscillospiraceae bacterium | reverse complement strand
CGGGACATATGTTTTTCAATAATTTAATTGACGAAAGAAGTAATAAGCTTTATAATATCTTAACACTTGTTTTTTGACGAAAAAACGAAAGAGGAGGAAAAACTATGAAAAAAGGAAATGCATGGGCGCTGCTGCCCATTGGCGTATTTTTGGTACTTTATCTCGGATTGGGAATAACCTTTGAATACATAATGGGAATTTCCATGGGATTTTATAATATTCCCATTGTCGTTGCCTTCCTTGTTGCCATTCTGGTGGCCTGCTTCCAGAATAAGGCTCTCAAGTTTGACGATAAGCTTGCACTTATGGGCAAGGGCATCGGCGATAAGAACATTGTTACCATGATCCTCATCTTCATGGCAGCCGGCATTTTCGTTGGCGTTGTTGGCAGAAGCTCCGCTGAAAGCGTTGCTTACTTTATGCTCAGCATCATTCCCGCCCGTTTCGCGGTTGCTGTTTTGTTCGTGGTCAGCTGCTTTGTTTCCACTGCTATGGGTACCTCTGTCGGTACCATTACCCTTATCGCTCCCATTGCCATAGCAGTCGGCAATGCAACCGGCTTCAGCCTGCCCCTCTGCCTCGGCACTGTTATGGGCGGCGCAATGTTCGGCGATAACCTCTCTTTCATATCCGATACCACTATTGCAGCCTGCAACGGTCAGGGCTGCCAGATGAAGGATAAGTTCCGTGAGAACTTCTGGATTGCTCTTCCCGCCGCTATTGTAACCCTTATTATCATTGTTGCCATCACCTTCAACGGCGCAGGCGAGATTGAACTGAAGGAATATAATCTTATTCAGATTATCCCCTACATTCTGGTTCTTGTCGGCGGCATCATCGGTATCAACGTATTCATTGTTCTCCTTGTAGGCATTGTTTCCGGTTCCGTCATTATGCTTGCAACCGGCGGTGTGGACAGCTTCTACAGCCTCCTCGGCGGTATGGGCAGCGGCGCTGCAGGTATGTTCGAGACCACTATGGTTGCAATCCTTGTTGCAGCAATGTGTGCTCTTATCCGTGAGTTTGGCGGCTTCGATGCTCTCCTCAACGGCATTCGCCGCGTATTCAAGGGCAAGAAGAACGGCCAGCTTGGTATGGGTCTGCTGGTTGGCGCCATGGATATCGCAACTGCAAACAACACCGTCGCCATCGTTATGGCTAACCCCATTGCAAAGGAAATGGCTGAAAGCTACGGTGTAAGTGCCCGAAAGACCGCATCCATTCTGGATACCTTCTCCTGCGTATTCCAGGGCATTATCCCCTACGGTGCACAGATGCTTGTTGCTCTTGCCGCTGCCGATACTCTCGGCTACAGCGTAAGCGCTTTCCAGGTGATTCCCTTCCTGTTCTATCCCTTTGTGCTGCTCATCAGCTCTCTGGTGTTTATCTACATCATCCCCGAGCGCAAGAAGAAATAAGAAAAAAGACAAATAAAAAAAGCTCCCCAATCGGGGAGCTTTTTTATTTTCTATATTGCTCTGGCAAACTTAGCGGCTATAGAACTCCTCAACAGCGCCGAAGAAAGCGTCGATGTTAGCCCAGGGAGACTGGGGAGGAATGTCGCAGCCGGTGGAGATGCAGAAGTTGGGAGCATAGTTGCAGCTCTCGAGAACATTGAGGGTTGCCTCGCGAACGGACTCGGGAGTGCCGTTGCAGATCTGGCCTGCGGGGTCAACGTTACCCATAACAAGAACATCAGCGGGAGCATGGGGGATCATCTCGGTGAGGGGAACAGCGTTGCCGAAGTGGTAAGCCATAGCGCCGCAGGAGAAGATGGAATCGGTCATCAGGTTGATGTTATTGCCGCAGTTGTGGTAAACAACGATGAAGTTCTCGTCCTGAACAGCGTCAACGATCTCCTTAACATAGGGAGCGGAGAACTCTGCGCAGAGGTTGGGGGAGAGCATGCCTGCGAGGGGCTCAGCCATAACAACGCCGTTTGCGCCAACAGCCTTGTAAGCCTTGATGTAATCGATGAGGAAGTCGGTGCACTTTCTGAGAACGATGTGAACGGTGTCGGGATCGGCATAGCAGAGAATCATAGCCTCGCTGACATCGAGGATACGGCCTGCGAGAGAGTAAGGTCCGATAACGCCTGCGAAGATGGGGCGATCGGTAATGAGTTCCTTGGCCTGACGGATAGCGTCTATGTAGATGCCGGTGCGGGCAGCGCCGATTTCGGGGATGGCGAGCTCTTCTGCCTCGTCCTCGTCGGTAACGATGGAGCCGACAACAGTGGGAACTTCGTCGTCAGAGAAGCGGACGGTGGAACCGAAAGCTTCGGCCTCAACGGAAAGGTCCATAAGGCTGACAGCAGCGGCGGTGTCAACACGGTCAGCGATCATCTTCATGCCCTTTGCCTGGCTTTCAGCGCTGGAGATGAGTTCGCGAACGGTGATTCCCATGAGCTGGACGGAGGGGAAGGAGAGAACGGGGGTGGCCTTTTTCTTAGCGGTGGCGATCATCTGATCTTTCCATGCGTACATGTTCATAGTGTATGTTCCTTTCAATGAGCCCGCAGGCATTTATTTTACTTTCTCAGTATAATTTTATTGGCCTCGAATGTATATAACTTTTTCTACTTTTTTGTAATAATTTTTTCTAATAATAAAAAACTCCCGAAAATTTCGCAATTTCCGGGAGTTTTTAAGACTTATTTTTTGCCGAAAAGGGAGAAGCCCTTCTTTGCATTTTCCGTGCGGTAGCTCTTTACGGTGAAGCCGATATCCTCAACAGCGGCGCGGACGGCGGCCTCGTCGGGAGCATCGGAAACGGTGAATTCGGTAATACCGTCTTTGGCGGAGGAAGAGATGCTGCGGGGAGCGGTGAGAGCCTTGACAGCGTTATTGACGCGGTTTTCGCACATGGGGCAGTGCATGCCCTCGACTTCCATTATAACCTTGACCATTGCTGAAACCTCCATGAGTTGTATATAGGTAATTTTATCAAAGTTAAAAATAAGTGTCAAGAAAGGGGCGTTTGCATTGTCTTGACTCTTGCGGAATCGGAGCGCAACTGATATAATTTTTGTATCGACGTTTCTGGAAGGAGACTGCAAATGGAACATGATGCAAGACTTGGACTTCTGCGCCTCAGACTGGACCGAATGACCCAACTGGAAGCCGCTATGGGCGAGCTTATCGTTCAGCGTATTGAGCTGGGCGTGAAGGTGCGTGAGCTGGAGGCTGTTAAAAACTCAATTCAGAGTAAGGCACAGGGCGGAAGCCTGGCCCACTTCTTCTATGATGTTGTTTACCACCGCGGCGAGATGATGGCGCTGGAAGATGCCATAAGAGTCAGCACTGCCGGTGTTAAGTACGATATCGCAGTTAAAGAATATAACTATGTCTGCTCTCTTATAGACCGTTTTCAGGCAGAGCGAGATACTCATAACTACAGCTATCAGGAATATGATGAGGCACGAAGCAGAAAAATTGCCCATTTCAAGAGCCTGGGCAAGGATAACGCAGAGGAACTCATCGATCTTGAGGAGCATATAGAGGGTTATGCCAAGCAGCTGCGCGAGATAGGCGAAGCCGTTGCCGTGGGCGAGAAGGCTCTTGCAAGCGCAGGCGAGCTTATTGACGGCCTCAATTCCAGCGACAGTCTCGGTGTTTTCAAGTTTGAAGGCGAGAGAACCGCAGAGGAATGGATAGCCATTTTCGACGAGGCACAGGGCTGGATAGAAAAACTTCAGCTTGAGCTTCGTGATTTCAAGACCGAGCTTGCCGATGTTACCATCAACTCCGATATAAGACGTCGCAGCGACGATTATCTCAAGTTTGCGGATACCTTCCTTGATCATCTCTTCTCCGACTGGGCCATCCAGAAGCAGAGAGTTGAGACAAGATACTATGTTGAAGACCTTCGTGACAGTGTTCAGGCAATGTTGGCTCAGCTTTCCATGGAGGCGGGAATCGCCCAGCGCGCCAAGGCAAGAGCCGAGTCCAGATATGATGATATGCTGAAGGCTGCGATTATTATTCGCACTGCCAGGGTGGAAGACGCCGAGCAGCTTGAACTTCTTAATGCAGAGTTTAACGGTGCAGGAAAGACCACTCTTGAAAATATAAAAGCCTCTCTGGAATCCAACAAGGGCGAAATCGTCATTGTTGCCGAGGAGGCAGGAGTTCTCAACGGATTTTTGTGCCTGCAGCTTAAAAAGTCATTCTGCTACGATGCATATATGCCCGAGATAAGCGAGGTTTATGTCCGTCACGAGCAGAGGAAAAAGGGTCTTGCAAGCTCCATGATAGCTTTTGCGGAGAACCTTTGCATGGGTAGCTATCCCTCAAAGGAAATCAGCGTTATTACCGGCGCTGCCAACAGCGTTGCTCAGACCGTATATGAGCGCATTGGCTTCAGGGACGTTGGAGAGAAGCATCTTTCAAAGGCTCTTGCCGAGTAAAATTAAATAAAACAAAAAGGCACGTAAGGGGATTCGTCCCACTTTCGTGCCTTTTGTCTGTTATATGCCTTGGGGTTGGGGCTTTTTCTGGTGACAGGGTTGAGTCCGTTCCAGCTTCCGCGTCTGAGTGCGTCGGCTTCCCGCTTGGCTTTCTTGGAAAGCTTTTCATAGGGTATAAATTTTTCCATATGTTTTCTCCTTTTCTTTTTATTCCGTACTTATTATAACATGAAGGTCAGGAAAAGTCAAATGCGCGTAGCTATAGTTTGACAAACATTTATAATATGTTAATATATAAGGGCGACTATCAGAGAGTGAGGACGTTTATATGGATAGCTATATTCAGAAGAGAACCGAGCGCATTAAAACTTTGCAGCTCACAGTTATTATAAAATATTCCCTTTGTGTTTTTCTGCTTATGTCTCTGCCCCTTTGGATTTCCGCAATGGCTGCCCAGCCCAAGCCTGAAACATGGCTGAAGGCAGATGTTGTATGCTCCGAAGTGAGAGAGGAAGAGGGCAGAAAAACCACCTACGGCGTTTTGCTGGCCGAGACGGGTGAGAGTTATTTGTTTGATAACACTCTCATCAGCTATGAGCAGCTTGCTGAAAAAGTGGAAATCGGCGACAAGTGCAGCGTGGTGTATGCCGAGGTCGCAGGTGATGTTCGCGTGGGCAAAGCCATCAGCGTCGAAGACAGCAGCATAGTTGACGAAGAGTTCGCTGCGGAAAAATGGGCCCAGACCCGCAAGACCAGCTATATGACCATTGCAGGCACAATAGTGGCTGCCCTTGTTGCTCTTCTGCTTATTGACCGAATCTGGTGCAAGGGTGAAAAACAGGAAATCAAACAACTTAAGGCTGAGATTGCAAAACGAGAAAACAAAATTGCCGAGCGCAAGGCATAATATAAAGAAGAGCGGTGCAGACGCACCGCTCTTCTTTATATTATATTGCTCAGGCTAGTCAGCCTGCTTCAAAATATCATAAAGTTCATAAACGCGCTCTTCTGTGATTCTTGCGGCTTCACCGCTGGTAACAAGGACATACATGGAGCCGCCTTCGAATTCCCTGCCGGCCTCCTCGGCAGCGTTTTCCTTATAGCTTATCCATTCGAGCTGTTCGTTCAGCAGTTTTGCAAATTCTTCCTCCGGGAGTGCGGCTTTCAACTCTCCCCAAAGATAATTAAGGGCATCGTCCCAAAGCTCATAAAGCTGCTGAGATTTTTCGTTCATTTGGTACTGAGTCAGTGCCTCGGTTTCCAAAGAAATCTTTATGGCGTCAGAACTTTCCTTGAGGGAAACCATATAGTCCTCAAGCACAGTTTTCTGAACATCGGCGCTGTCCTGAACGGCTGCGATTTCCTCAGGAGCGGGTACTTCTTCGGGGATGACAGTTTCCGAGGGACTCGGAGAAGCGCACGCCGACATGAAAATGGTGATTATAAGTGCCGGAATTAAGATAAATTTTTTCATAAGTCAGCCTCTTTCCTGATAAGCTTTATAATCCGCGGACGATTATATCTTTGCATCATAACAAACATTGCGTCAAAACACGCGGCAAGAACGGAGGTTATGGCAAATGCCGGAAATGCGCCGAAGGGTATTGCTGCAAACAAAGGCAAAAAGCTAAGTAAAATAATAACTTCATGCACAAGCTCTGCCTGACAGGTGGCCTGGGCAATTTCGCCCCATGTATGGCTTTTTACGTCAAAACTGTCGGGGTCATATGTGCCCATTCGGCCTTTCCACTTTTTCACGTTGATCTTATTGTAAAACCGCAGTTCAAGGTCGCTTACTCTGAACCATGCTGCATTATAATTCGCTCTGTTATGCAGCAGAAGATTGATAATTAAACCGACAAGCAAACGCATTATAAAATGATATGCGGTTACTGCAAAGGTTATTGCCAATGTAAACAGCAAAGAGCTTGGAGCATTAGTATATAAAACAATAAAGAGCAGCGTCAGCAAAGCGGAAGATAGCGCGGATATTTTCATAATTTTAGCCACATAACCACCTGCTTTTCTTAATTGTAGCATATTATATATTCAACATTATAAGCGCGGCAAGAATAACAACCAGTGCCGTCCATTGTAATTTGCGCAGCTGCTCTTTGAACAGGCAGACACCGGCAAGCGTTACCACAAGAATGGTTGCCACGCTGAATGTGGGATAGACGATTACAGCGGGTAAGTGATTCAGAGCCATCAACAGAAATTTGGCCGAAAAGAAATTGGGTATGCCTATCAGTACGCCGAATAGCAGAGCATATTTGTCAGGATGCTCTTTTCTTATAAGGATCAGTACAACACACAGTAAAAAGGCGCTCAGGAAGGTATAGAACAAAAATAAATCTGCATGTACTGCGGAGCCATATACCTCAAACACCTTGGACATGGCATCGGCGCTGCCTCCTGCCAGCAGCATCAGTATCAGTGGCAGTTTGGCGCCGGAAAAAGAAGTACCTTTTTCGTAGTTGATCATGATGATTGCGCCCACTGCCAGAATAAATCCGATGCACTGCATACCGGTGGGAATTTCTGCGAAGAGAAACACGGACAGAACCATGGGCACAAGAAGCCCCAGTTTCATAAACACAGAAGACAGTACAATGCCGTTTTTGCGGGTGTTATACTGCAGCAGCACGAATCCT
>JAZUAQ010000116.1:0-3178 GCA_045638085.1 Oscillospiraceae bacterium | reverse complement strand
CTCTTGATGAGGAAATCGAGGGCGCAATTGCAGAGGGAGCAGAGCTTTGCATGCTCTCTTCTCCCCAGCGCATTGAGGTTGACGAAAACGGCCACTGCGCCGCGCTTTGGATTCAGCCCCAGATTATCGGCCAGATAGGCGCTGACGGCAGACCCAAGCCCCGCAACGCCGAGGGCAAGGATCAGGTTCGCATGCCCGCCGATGTAATCATTGTTGCAGTAGGTCAGGGCGTTGAGACCTATGCATTTGAAGATGTTGATATCGAAATCGAGCGCGGAGCAATTTCCGCCCTTCCCAGCAGCCAGTTGAAGAACAGCGAGGGCTTCTTCGCAGGCGGCGACTGCGTAACCGGTCCCGCAACCGTTATCCGCGCAATTGCCGCAGGTAAGGTTGCTGCTGCAAATATTGACGAATATCTGGGCTACCGCCACATTATCACCACCGATGTGGAAGTGCCCGCTCCAAGAATCAGCAACAAGCCCCCCCATGGACGCATCAACACCCTTGAGCGTGAGGCAAGCGAGCGCAAGCACGATTTTGAGTGCATTGAATGCGGCATGAGCTGGCCCGCAGCATATCAGGAATCCTCCAGATGCCTGCGCTGCGACCATTACGGCTACGGAATCTTCAAAGGAGGTCGTAAGGTAAAATGGTAAATCTGACAATAGATAATATTGCTGTCAGCGTTCCCGAAGGCACCACTATTCTGGAAGCTGCCAAGTCCGTCCATGTAGAGATTCCTCATCTCTGCTATCTTAAGGATCTCAACGAAATTGCAGCCTGCCGCCTCTGCGTTGTTGAGGTTGAGGGCTTTGACCGCCTGGTTACAAGCTGCAATAACACCGTGGCAGAGGGTATGGTTGTCAACACCAACAGTCCCCGTGTCCGCGCCGCAAGACGTACCAATATTCAGCTTATCCTCTCTCAGCATGACAGCGAGTGCACCTCCTGCGTACGCAATGGAAACTGCACCCTTCAGAGCACCGCAAGAGACCTCAACATCTATTCTCTTGCCTATGATAAGAATGTAAAAAAACGCGCATGGGACAAAAAACTGCCCCTTATCCGAGATGAGAGCAAGTGCATTAAGTGCATGCGCTGCGTTCAGGTCTGCGATAAAATCCAGACCGTCAATATCTGGGACGTATCCGGCACAGGTATCCGTACCACCGTTGACGTGAGCCATAACCGCGCTCTTGATAACTCCGAATGCACATACTGCGGTCAGTGCATTACCCATTGCCCCGTAGGCGCTCTCAGAGAGAGGGATGACACAAGCCGTGTTATGGCCGCCATCCATAATCCCGATGTTGTCACCGTTGTTCAGGTTGCTCCCGCTGTCCGCGCAGCATGGGGCGAGAGCCTCGGTGTTGACAGAGAGTTTGCAAGCGCTGAGCGCATGGTCTCTGCTCTCAAACGTATAGGCTTCGACTATGTCTTTGATACCAATTTCACTGCTGACCTGACTATTATGGAAGAGGGCAGCGAGTTTATCCAGCGCTTCACCCATAAGGACGAGCATAAGTGGCCTATGTTCACTTCCTGCTGTCCCGGTTGGATAAGATTCATCAAGAGCCAGTATCCCATGTTCACCGATAATCTCTCCACCGCCAAGAGCCCTCAGCAGATGTTTGGTGCTGTTGCAAAAAGCTATTTCGCAGAGAAGATGGGTATTGACCCCCATAAGATGTTCGTGGTCTCCATCATGCCCTGCCTTGCCAAGAAGAG
This sequence comes from Oscillospiraceae bacterium, assembly GCA_045638085.1. Classification (GTDB taxonomy): domain Bacteria; phylum Bacillota; class Clostridia; order Oscillospirales; family Oscillospiraceae; genus SIG459. Next base: position 1,450 of record JAZUAQ010000116.1, on the reverse strand, counting down.
CGAAGCAGCCCTTCCCCAGATGAATGATGCCTGCGGCGACCCTGATGTGGACGTTGTACTCACAACCCGCGAGATGGACCGTCTTTTCCGCAGCGAGCATGTGCCCATTGAGCATCTGCCCGAAACCCCCTTTGATTCTCCCTTGGGCAGCGGTACCGGTGCAGCTGTAATCTTCGGTGCCACCGGCGGCGTTATGGATGCTGCTCTGAGAAGCGCATATTATCTCATCACAGGCGAGAATCCTCCCGCTGATGCATTCAAGGATGTCCGCGGTATCAAAGGACGCAAGGAGGCAACCTTCACCATTCCCGGTGCCGGCGACGTGAGAGTTGCTGTTGTAAGCGGCCTGAGAAATACCCGCTTCCTTATGCGCGATATCCGCGCAGGCCGTGCAAGCTTCGATTTCGTTGAGATTATGGCTTGTCCCGGCGGCTGTGCAGGCGGCGGCGGACAGCCCATCCACGAAGGCCTCGAACTGGCTGAAGAGCGCGGCGAAGTCCTTTGGCAGCTTGACAGTGATGCACCCCTCCGTTATTCCCATGAAAACAGCGATGTTCTCGCTATCTATGAGGAGTATTTTGGAGCGCCTTTGGGCGAAAAGAGCCACCATCTTCTCCATACCGACCATCATTGCTGGGAAATGCCTCCCAAGAAAAAGCCCAAATATAAGCTCTGATAATCCGAACAGAACATTCTGAATAAATCGGAAAACAGATAAAACACCCCCTGATGCAGGACAATGCACGCATCAGGGGGTGTTGTTATAGGATGGGGGAGACACGGATGGAGGTTTACATAATTTCTAATGGTGTTCTTTTTTTAGGTTCTGGCATCCTCGATGGATCGAAACCGTAGAGAATAATAAAAAATCCCGCTGCCAAAAGACAGCGGGATTGAAAAGGTAAGGTATACGGTTAGCGCTTGCTCAGCTGGGGTGCACGACGTCGGAGCGTTATGAAAACAGTCCGGTGGACTGTTTTTAGCTCCGACCCGAAGCGGCTACGCCGCAAGGGGGGAACCGATTTAACGCGGGCTGCACGGTGTGCAATAAAAAAGAGCACCCACATAAAGTGAGTGCTCTTTGAAAAAGCTGAAATATACGGTTAGCGCTTGGAGAACTGGGGTGCACGACGTGCAGCCTTCAGACCGTACTTCTTGCGTTCCTTCATTCTGGGGTCGCGGGTCAGGAAACCAGCAGCCTTCAGAGCGGAACGGTAGCTCTCGTCAACGAGGAGAAGAGCGCGGGAGATGCCGTGACGGATAGCGCCGGCCTGACCGGAAACGCCGCCGCCTGCGACAGTGCACTCGATGTCAACCTTATCGGTGAGGCCAACGGTGACCAGGGGCTGACGAACGATGAGCTTCAGGGTGTCAAGGCCGAAATAATCGTCGATGTCACGGCCGTTGATGGTGATAACGCCGGTGCCGCCGGGAATGAGGTGAACTCTGG
>JAZUAQ010000115.1:0-3229 GCA_045638085.1 Oscillospiraceae bacterium | reverse complement strand
CGCCCATACCTGCAACGTCACCGACGTTGTCGCCAACGTTGTCAGCGATGGTAGCGGGGTTGCGGGGGTCATCCTCGGGGATGCCTGCCTCGACCTTACCAACGAGGTCAGCACCGACGTCAGCAGCCTTGGTGTAGATACCGCCGCCAACACGTGCGAAGAGAGCCATGAAGGAAGCACCCATGCCGTTCATAACCATAACGTTTGCCAGAGTGTCAGCATCCATGCCGGCCATCTTGAGACCGATGAACCAGAGGCTGATATCCAGCATGCCGAGACCGACAACGGTGAAGCCCATAACGGAACCGGAAGCGAAAGCAACGCGGAGACCCTTATTAAGGCCCTGATGTGCGGCGTGAGCGGTGCGGGCGTTGGATGCGGTTGCGATCTTCATACCAACGAGACCGGCCAGCATAGACCAGATACCGCCGGTGAGGAAAGCAAAGGGAGTGATGCGGGAGAGCATCTCGCCCTTGGAGATAAATGCGATAGCGAGCAGAATTACGAATACCACCAGGAAGACTTTTGCAACGGTGGAATACTGGCGCTTAAGATAAGCGTTAGCGCCTGAGCGGATTGCGGCGGCGAGCTTAACCATCTTCTCGTCACCTTCGGAGGCCTTCATAACTACGTTGCGCTGGATGAATGCGAAAATAAGAGCAACAACAGCGCCGATGATGCCTACCCAAATCAGGTTTTCCATATTGTGTTACACTCCTTCTTAAATGTCGTTAGTAGTTTGTGTTGTACCAAACGTATGGTACGTATGGTGCATCTTGCACAAATTACAAATACCTTACTGGTAAATAATAACCGAAAATTCAGCATATTGCAATCAAAATATTCGGTCAAACTATTGACAAGTACCTAATGATAATATAAAATACCTAAGCTACATAATGGGGCGGAAGTTGGATTTCCGCCTCTTTTTTTTGTACATTTATACTTTTTTGTGCAAGTGCAACAAATTAAAAATATAACAAGCCCAAAATTTCATCACTGCGGAGAGATGGAATTTTGGGCTTAATTTGCCTTTGGAGGGCTTAACTGCCCTTAAAAAGCTCTTTTATGTGCTTTTTCGCCTCAGCATAGACCCCGTCAAAATCCACATGAGGGTTATAGAGCTGTTCAAGGCGGTCGTGAAGTGCCTTGGCCTGAGAGAGTGTGTCTGCCGCCAAACTTGTGCAATCTTTACAAAGCTTCCTAGCTTTTCGAAGCTCGGGGCGCAGGCGGGCAAGGTTTTCTCTGTCGGCGCAGGCATCAAGCCTTATGTGGCGGTAGCATCCATCGGTGTCGGGAGGAAGGGCATCGCTGCAATAAAGGGCGAGGGAAAGGTCGGGGATTATAATGGCGCTTATGCGTTCGGGCTCAAGACAATCGGGGCAGATAATGATGTTATAGCCTTTGTCTTGAGCAAGGGGGAGAAGCGTTGTCAGATAAAAACTGCCCATACCAAGCTCGTTATCCAAAATGCAGAGTCTTTCACAGCAGCCGTCGCTGAGGAAGACCCGACCCTTGCAGCAAATGGCACTGAGAAACATTTTGCGAAGCTGCCCCCGTCCGTTCCCCTCTTTCCTGAATTCCCTTGCGGCAAAGGATAAAGCCTTCTTTTTTATCTTCTCTCTGTCCCTGTCCGTCCATATCCCCGGGTAGAGCCGCTGATGAAGGGCGGAAGCTGCTGAGAGATAAGAGTATGCCGTGGAGTAGAGGGCTTTATAGCTGCTGTTGAGCTGCGCTATCTCCTCTCTGCGCTTTTCCAATACTGCCTTGTCATAAAAGCGCCCCAAGTCCAGATAAGCACCCGAGCTGCCGGGCAAAGGCGGGTCAATGCGGTGAGGGGCTGTGCCGTCCACATAGCCGATGCCGATGGCGGGGATGTAAACTCCGTCAAGGGAATCGGGATCTCCAGAGCAGAGGACGTATTCAACTGCCAGCCCCCTCTCTTCCGCGGCGGCGCCTATACGCCGCATAAAGCTGGACTTACCGCAGCCGGGGCCGCCTTTAATAACATGGAGAAAGCAATCTCCTTCGGGAGGACAAAAATCGTCGTAAAGGGAGTAAAAGCCCCGGCAGGAATTGCTGCCGAGGAAATATCGGGTGGGTGAGCTGTGAGTCATAAAAACCTGCCTTTCCGCAAAAATCTTCAATATAAACTATGCGAAGGCGCTAAAAAATGCTAAAACCCCGACCGATAATTTTCGGTCGGGGTTTTGCAGCTTTTTGATCTCAGAAGCCGAGATTCAGGCCTCCGGTGATGCGGCTCATGCCTGCGTTGGAAGCCTCTTCGCACTTGCGCATAGCCTCGTTAACTGCGGCGATGACCATGTCCTGAAGCATCTCAACATCTTCGGGGTCGACTGCATCGGGGTCTATCTCAAGAGCAACCAGCTCGCGCTTGCCACTGACAACAGCGCTTACAACGCCGCCGCCTGCAGTTGCGGTATACTGAGCCTTTTCAAGCTCTTCCTGCATTTTCAGAAGATCCTGCTGCATCTTCTGAGCCTGCTTCATCATCTGCATCTGATTCATTCCGCCGTAGCCGCCGCCACGGAATCCGCCTTTTGCCATTTTTGTATTCCTCCTGTATGAGAATTAATTACTTAAAAGATACGATTTCAAATTTGCCCAGTTCATCAAGCTTGTCGGGACCTGCGGGAGAGCTTGTCCTTTGGGCGGGAGCGGGAGCTTTGTCTGCGTCAACTATGCGGGCAGCAATGACTCTTCCTGCGATGGATGTTGCCGCGGAGGCAACTTTTGCCACAATGTCGGGACGGTTGAGCATGTTCAAAGCGAAGGAGCTCTTTATGGAGAGGATGAGCTCGCCGCCGCTGATATAGCCGTCAACCTGAGTGGGGTCGGTGAGAAGCAGATAAAGTCCGAAGGGCATGTTGCCGGAAAGGGCTGCTTTGGTCTTTTCCCAAATTTCCGTATCGCTGATTTGGGGCGCTTTCATGGGCGCGGCTGCGGCAATGGGAGCTGCGGGAGGCGCTGCGCGGTAAACATCCCGCTCTTCAACGGGGGTGTTTTCTTCACTGAGATAAACCTTACGCTTTATTTCCGTGCTCTTGCGGGGCTTTTCATCTTCTTTTTCGCGCATGAAGGAGGGAACATCAAGTTCCTCTTCTTCCTCGATTTCCGCCTTGGGCTCATCGAAAGAAGGCATCTGGGCGGAAAAGCTCATCAGTGCGGAGCGGGGGTCAAGAGGAGCATCCTCGTCTCCGGGGAGGGG
>JAZUAQ010000114.1:0-5634 GCA_045638085.1 Oscillospiraceae bacterium | reverse complement strand
CCAAACTGCTGAAAAAAAGACGGCGATTTATAAATCGCGGTCTTTTGATTTTTAATTGACTTATCAGCCCTGGCTGGTGGTGTAGTTGGGAGCTTCCTTGCTCATATAGATATCGTGGGGATGGCTCTCACGGAGACCTGCAGAGGTGATGCGTACGAACTTGCTGTTGGTGCGGAGAGCTTCCATGTTGGGAGCGCCGCAGTAACCCATACCGGAACGGATACCGCCCAGCATCTGGAAGATGGTGTCGGAAACAGGTCCGCGGTAAGGTACGCGACCTTCGACACCTTCGGGAACGAGCTTCTTGTTGCCTTCCTGGAAGTAACGGTCCTTGGAGCCGTTGGCCATAGCAGCGAGGGAGCCCATGCCGCGATAGACCTTGAACTGACGACCCTGGAACATTTCGTTTTCGCCGGGGCTTTCCTCGCAGCCTGCAAGGAGAGAACCGAGCATGACAACGCTGCCGCCGGCTGCAAGAGCCTTGACCACGTCGCCGGAATACTTGATACCGCCGTCAGCAATGATGGGAACGCCGTACTTATCAGCAGCTTCTGCGCTTTCGAGAACAGCGCTGAGCTGGGGAACACCGATACCTGCAACAACGCGGGTGGTGCAGATGGAGCCGGGGCCGATACCGACCTTGACGCAGTCTGCGCCGGCCTTGATGAGAGCCTCGGTGGCCTCTGCGGTTGCAACGTTACCTGCAATGAGCTGGATGTCGGGGAATGCATTCTTGACGATGCCTACATTGCGCATGATATTTGCGCTGTGGCCGTGAGCAGAGTCGAGAACGAATGCGTCAACACCTGCGTCAGCAAGTTCCTTTGCGCGCTCGAGAAGGTCATTGGTTACGCCCAGAGCAGCGGCGCAGAGAAGACGGCCGCGGCTGTCCTTGGCTGCGTTGGGATAAGTGAGAGCCTTCTCAATATCCTTGATGGTGATAAGTCCCTTGAGATGATAGTCAGCATCAACGATGGGGAGCTTTTCGATCTTATGCTTGCCGAGAATTGCCTTTGCCTCTTCAAGAGTGGTGCCCTCTCTGCCGGTGACAAGGTTTTCTCTGGTCATTACATCGCCGATAAGGCGGCTGTAATCGGTTTCGAACTTCATATCACGGTTGGTGATGATACCAATGAGCTTGCCGTTTTCATCAACAACGGGAACACCGGAAATGCGGAATTTGCCCATGAGAGCCTCAGCCTCTGCCAGGGTGCGCTCAGCGGTGAGAGAGAAGGGGTTGGAGATAACGCCGTTCTCGCTGCGCTTTACGAGGTCAACCTGCTCAGCCTGTGCTTCGATGGTCATATTCTTGTGGATAACGCCGATACCGCCTTCACGAGCCATAGCGATGGCCATGCGGGATTCGGTAACAGTATCCATAGCGGCGCTCATGATGGGAATGTTGAGCTTCAGGTTCTTAGTCAGTCTGGTGGAGAGGTCAATCTGAGAAGGAAGAACGTTACTTTCCGCAGGAACGAGAAGAACGTCATCATAAGTCAGACCCTCACCGATGAAACGATGTGCATAAGATTCGTAAGACAAATGATATCACCCCAATTTAAAGATTTTACTTATTTTAGCACGAAAAATGGGAAAGTCAATAGTTTTCGGTCAGATATATAAAATAAAATATTTACTTATTTTTCCATTCCGCTGCGGGCGTAATAGAAGATATATTGCTGAGCAAGACCTGCATATTCGCCAAGAACAGCAGGGTCAAAATCTGGGGCAAAATGCTCCTTCAGCGCCCTTTTCATCCATACATCAATGGGAAAAGCTTCCATATGCCCAAGGCCGAAAAGCAAGGCACAGCTGGCAACCTTTTTACCTACTCCGTTAATAGACAAAAGTCCTTTTAATGCGGTATCGCAATCTGTGCGGGCAAGCTCTTCCAAATCTATGCTGCCCTCAAAAACCGCCTTTGCCGCATCTACTATATAAGCCGCCCGATAACCGCTGCGAATATGGGCAAGATCCTCCGCCACAAAGGCGGAAAGTTTTTCGGCAGAGGGGAAGGAATAAAACTCCCTGCCTTCAAATTCAATTTTTTCTCCGTAGGCGCAGCAGAGCTTTTCAACTATTCCCTTTATACGAGGTATATTGTTGCACTGGGAAATGATGAAAGAGCAAAGCGCCTCCCATCTTTCCTGCTGCAAAATTCTTATCCCCGCTCCGAATTCGGCGCAGCGGGCAAGATATTCTCCGGCATCGAAGCTCAGCCTTATAGACTCATAGTCTCTTTCAAGATCGAAATAGCTCCGCCATATGCCATTGAAATCCTCAGGATCACATATTATGTAAACTTTCTCTCCCTCTGTGACTACCTTTGCGGCTTTGCCAAAGGCCACGCCCCAGTAGTCACCATTTTCATCGGCATTCCAGCGGAAGCACTGGCCGCATTCAAAGGTTTTCACGGGGTCAATTTCTCTCAATGTGCCCAGATATATTTTTTCAGAAACTTGCATACGGCTCTCCCAAGTAATATAATAAATTCATTATATTACTTACTCCAGCTCAATTCAAGAAACAGAAAGTGTAAATACTGTGAAAACTAAAAAAAATCCCTGGTTGGTGTGCGTGGGCTGTACACTCCTGCTTTTCTGCAACGTGGGTCTCACCACCAGTTCCTTTTCCGTTTATCAGCCCTATCTTATAGAAATCATCGGTCTCAGCAACACGCAGGCTTCCACGGTTATCACCATACGAACCCTCTGCTCCATGCTTGCAATCCCCTTTGTTCAAAAGTACATAAAACTTTGCGGGCTGCGCAGAAGTTTAATCCTTATGACCGTGCTTGCCGCCCTAAGCTTCTTTGGCTTCGGCTTTGCCAACGACTTTGTAAGCTGCTGCGCTGCCGCCGCCATGCTGGGTTTCTGCTACGGTCTCGGCGGCACAGTCAGCGTTTCCATCGCGGTGAAGCGCAGCTTCACATCCCACCAGACCCTTGCTCTTGGAATATGCTCCGCAGGTACGGGACTTGCCACAATAGTATGGCCTCCCATTGCCACCTTCTTTATCACGAACTTCTCCCTGCGAGCCGCGCTTTGGTTTGAAGCGCTGTTCCTTGTTGCGGCAGCCCTAATTGCATTGAGCCTTGTGGGACCTCAAATCAACGTTCGCCCCGCAGAGCTTAAACAGTCCGACATGAACGCCCCCCGATCTAAAAACGAAAAGAAGCGCTTTATCCTTGTGATTTGCGCGGCTTTCCTCATTGGCGCAATGGGCAACACGGGCTGGAACCACCTGAGCGTGCTATATTCCACGGAAGGCGCCGACCTTCGCACCGTGTCCCGTCTCATCTCTCTCGTAGGTCTTGCCCTCACCATGGGCAAGGTGCTTTTCGGAGAAATTGCCGACCGCATGGGCGGCAGGCGCACCGCCTTTTTCTTCTGCTCCATTCTCATTCTGGGCGAGCTGCTGGCCTGTTTTGCTGCGAAGCTCTCCATACCCATTGCCTGCGCCTCAATGCTGTTTATGGGTATGGGACTGCCAATATCAACCGTTGGCTTTTCCAGCATGGCTGCCGATCTTTCCACGCCCGGACATTATCCCTCCTCCCTCAGCAGCTTCCAGCTGAGCTACATGGTGGGATCTTTCATCACGGGTCCCCTCCCCGGTATTATCGCAGACCGCAGCGGAAGCTATGTCCCCACCTACTACGCTCTTTCCGTTTTTGCCGCTCTCACGCTTATACTTATAATCTGCGCCTACAATGTTGGAAGAAAGGAGAAGAACAAAGATGCATGAATCAATTCTTTTCAACGGACGCCCCGAAAAAGGCAGCCGCACGGAGGCGGAAGAGCGCAGCTATGACCTTCTTGAAAGTCTCTCCATCCCCTTCACCCGTGTTGACCATGACCTCGCCATGACTATGGAAGATCTTCACGCCGCGGAAGCCGTTTTGGGCTGCGCCATTGCCAAGAATCTTTTCCTCACCAACCGTCAGCAGACGGACTTTTACCTTTTGATAATGCCCGGCAGCAAGCCCTTCAAGACCAAATACCTATCCGCCCAGCTTGGCTGTTCCCGCCTCAGCTTTGCCTCGGAGGAGCATCTCACTTCCCTTTTGGGTGTTAAAAGCGGCTCCGCCAGCGTTCTCGCTCTTATGAACGATAAGAGCAGGCAGGTGCATCTTGTTTTTGACAAGGAGCTTTTGGCTGAGCCTCAATTTGCCTGCCATCCTTGTATCAACACCTCCTCCATCGCTTTCGATACGGAAGATATGCTGACTAAACTCCTCCCCACTTTTGGCCATACATATACGACAGTGGAACTGCCATGGGAGTTTGAATAATCGAATAAAAAAAGGACCGACATTATGTCGGTCCTTTTTTTCAGCATTAATAATAACGCTTGTTCTTGTTCTTACGAGCGGCTTCGCTCTTTTTGCGGCGCTTGACGCTGGGGCTCTGGTAGAACTCCTTCTTGCGGAGATCGGCCATAACACCTGCCTTGGCGCAGCTGCGCTTAAATCTCTTCAGCGCGTTGTCCAGAGATTCGTTCTCCTTGACGTAGATTTCAGACATTTATTTCCCTCCCTCCAAATACGCCTTGCGGCGTTTCAAGGGCCATAAGATCATGGCTTAACGGACTTATTATAAAGGTTTTAATTCCGCTTGTCAACAATTAGTTTTTAGGTTTGAGAATAAGATTGACAAGCTTGATATCGTCGCCCTTGCGGACAACAATGCTCTTGACAACTTCCATGCCCTCCATGAGCTTTGCAATCTTCTCGTTGGCATAGGCTATTGCGAGAACGGCATCGTTATCTGCATTGACGGGAACGATAATGGTGCTCTTGAGCTTTCCGCCCACCTGAACTGCGATTTCCTTCTCGCTGTCAACAAGCTTGCTCTCATCGAACTTAGGCCATGCGTGGAGGCAGCACTGGCCGCCGAAGCCCTGGATCTCCCAAAGCTCTTCGGCAATGTGAGGAGCGAAGGGGCTGAGCATAAGGAGCATTGCCTTGATGTCGCCGCGGGTGGGAGCATTATCGCTGAACTGGTTTACAAGAGCCATCAGAGCGGCGATGGCGGTATTGAACTTCATGTTCTCGATATCCTCGGTGACCTTCTTGATGGTGCGGTGGATTTCCTTCTCGTTTGCCTTGGAATATCCCTCGCCGCCTTCAAGACGGGTCTCGGCAAAGTTCCAGATGCGGTCGAGGAAACGCTTGCAGCCCTTTACGGCGCTCTCCTGCCAGGGAGCTGCCTTTTCAAAGTCGCCAAGGAACATGATATAGGTGCGGAGGGTATCTGCACCGAAGGCCTTAACAACATCATCGGGGTTGACAACGTTGCCCAGGCTCTTACTCATCTTGACGATGGGGTGAGATGCCATCTCGCCATACTTCTCAACGAGAGCCTTCTTTGCGGCCTTCTCGCTGCCGTGCTCGGCAACAAGAGCAGCCTGCTCCTCCTCGGGGAGGTTATCGAAGCAGCGGGGATTCATACCAAGAATCATACCGTGGCTGGTACGTTTTGCATAGGGTTCGGCAGTGGGAACAACGCCGATATCATAGAGAACCTTATGCCAGAAGCGGGAATAAAGGAGATGGAGAGTGGTGTGCTCCATACCGCCGTTATACCAGTCAACGTGATGCCAATACTTCATTGCGTCTTCGCCAACGAGAGA
>JAZUAQ010000113.1:0-7061 GCA_045638085.1 Oscillospiraceae bacterium | reverse complement strand
TTTTCAATCCTTTCTATGATAAACAAAAGTGTTTTCAAGGTTTTGGCGTTTTTCTAACGGAATTATACCCGCTTTTTAGCCATTTGAGATTATATCACATATTTTTCGAATTTCAACAAAATAGTCCAAACGTTACATACGTTTGGACTATTGTATAAATTTGGCCTTATTAAATTGGTGATAATGCCAAGGCGCAGTCTTGGGCGCAAAGCTTATTTGCCAACACAGAAGCGCTCGAAAATGCGGCTTGTGATATCCTCGCGGACTGTTTTGCCGCTAAGCTCGCCGAGGGCGGCCATGGCTTCTTCAACCTCCACCAAAACGGCGTCGGGAGTGAGACCAAAATCCATAGCGTTCTTCGCGGCGTGGATGGATTCCAAAGCCCTTCCTACGGCATCCGCGTGGCGGGAATTTGTAAGGATTTCGCCCTGAGCCTCCTCGCCTGCGGGATAAAGCTCCTCGACGGCGGCAGTGAGCACCTCAAGTCCCTGACCTGTGATGGAACTGAGAGAGATGACGCTGTCTGCCCGAAGCTCGCCGGTGGAAATTACGCTGCCCCGCATATTCTTTATGTCGGCTTTGGTGAAAATGAGAATTATATGTCTGATATGCTGAACGCTTTTCAGAATCTCAAAGAATCCGTCCTCATCGGTGGGGTCGGTGAGCACTAGTGCCAGCTGAGCTTCCTCGGCAGCGGCAAGGGCTCTGTCCACGCCTATGCGCTCGACGGCATCGGCGGTTTCGCGAAGTCCTGCGGTGTCCGTAAGGCGCAAAAGCACGCGGCCGAGACGAACCTTTTCGGTGATGGTGTCGCGGGTAGTGCCGGGAATATCTGTGACGATGGCGCGCTCATAACCTAAAAGAGCGTTGAGAAGGCTGCTTTTACCTGCGTTGGGCTTGCCTAAAATTACAGCAGGGACACCCTCGCGCATAACTCTGCCCCTGTCAAAGCTGGATAAAAGAGCAACAAGGCTTCCCTCCGCGGAGGAGAGGGTGCTGCTGTAGCTTTCCAGGAGAAAATCCTCAATGTCTTCATCAGGATAGTCTAAAACCGCGTGGTAGTGGGCGGAGATATCCTTCAGTGCGTCATAAATGCCGTCGGTTTTTCTCACGATGGCGCCACCCAACTGACCGGCTGCGTTCTTTGCGGCCTCTGCGGTCTCTGCGTGGATAAGGTCTATAACCGCCTCGGCCTGAGTGAGATCCATTCTGCCGTTGAGGAAGGCGCGCTTGGTGAATTCGCCGGGGAGTGCCTGTCTTGCCCCTGCGGCAAAAAGGGCGCGAAGACCTTCCTGCAGCACGGTGGGGCTGCCGTGGCACTGGAGTTCCGCTGTGTCCTCGCCTGTGTAGCTTGCTGGACCTCGGCTAATTGTGCAAAGGCAAAGGTCGATGACCGCGCCTGAGGGGTCTCTAAGCTCGCCGTATACAAGCTGGCGATCGGCGCGGCTGCTCATAGCCTTGCCGTAGGAAGGACGGAAAACGCTGTCAACTATTTTGATGGTGTCAGCGCCGGAAAGGCGTATGATGCCAATGGCTGAGAGGGTGCTGCCGGTGGAGATGGCGGCAATGGTGTCGGTAGTCATTTTTGGAAGACCTCCAATTAGCTCAATGGTCTTCGGCTCAGCGAAGACCATTAAAATCAGTAATTAAGAAATGACAAATGGGATACGTGCGTCTTCGTCCAGCATGCGGCTTATTACCGTTGCGGCTTCGGCGCGGTTGATGAAATCATCGGGGGCAAAATCGTGGACAGAGTGGACGGAGTCCTTGGTAACACCTGTGAGAATGCCTGCGCGGTAGAAGGTGTAGACCATTGTGCCCCATTCGGAAGCGGTATCCACATCGTCGATGGAATTATCGGGAACAATATTGATTGCATTATAGCGGTCTGCAGGGAGCGTGTTGAACATGATCTCAACGAATTCCCGCCTTGTGACGGGCTCATTAAAGCCGGAAAGACCATTGCTGACTATGCCCTTATCAAGGCAGTAGTCCAGATAAGGCTTATACCAGACCTCGTCGCTTTCGAAGCGGATTTTGCCCTCGCTGTTAAGCTGATGGATGCAGGCGGCAAGCTTAAGTGCCTCTGCAAGTGTGAGCTCATTGCCGGGGGCGAAAAGGGTGGGTGTAATTCCCTTGATGAGGCCTCTGTTATATACGCTCAGAATGGATTTATAGTATCTGTTTCCCACCTTTACATCAGTGAAGGGCATTTCGCTGTTTTCAGCGGGGGCGGGAGTGGGAGCAGGTGTGCGCGTGGGGGCGGGAGTTGCGGAGGGGACGGGCTGGCTTGCGGGAGGAGCGCTGGGCTGAACTGTGGGCTTAGCGGAAGGAGTGGGCTGCACGGGAGGAGAAGTCTGGGGGACGCCGTCCTTTATTTCAGCACCTTCGGACATATATACCTTTGAGGAGCTGAGAATGTGCACGGTAGCAGCGGAATCCTCGCAGATTATATAGCGGTGATTTTTGTAAATGGTACCGCTGCTTGCCTCGAGACCCATAGTGGCATTGACAATGCTGCCCTTGTCCTTGTTTATTTTTGCCGAGCCGGAAAGAAGAATTATGCTCTGGCCCGTGGAGAGAACGATATCTTTGCCTGCGGGGAGCTCCTCAACTACCATACCGGTGGAAGGGGAAATGGGCTCGTCCGAGCTGCCCTTGAGAGTTTCGAGCAAGGCTTTAACGACACTCTCCACCGTGGTGATAAAAGTGCCGTCAATGTAGCTTTTCGATATGAAGGGGTCTTCTGCGCTGCCTGCCGCATAGGTGCTGCCAAAGGGTAGCAGGCTAAGGCAGAGAAGCAAAGCCAAAACTCTTTTCTTCAATGGGAAACTCCTGAGAAAAATCTTTATTTGGTGGAAAGGAAGTAGCTGAGGGCAAGGAGAGAATCGGAGAAATGCATATTCTCCACAACAACTCCGCTGTTGCCTGCGTCTATTTCAATGTCGGTGAAGTTCCAGATGGCATGGATGCCGCTGTCGATAAGGATGTTGGCAACATGCTGCGCTCTGTCGCGGTTTACGGAGAGGATGGCAATGTCAACGCCGTTTTCGCGGATGAAGGCATCCTGCGTTTCCGCGTCCATAATGGGGACGCCTGCAATTTCGGTGCCCACAAGCTCCTTGCGAATTTCAAAAGCACCAAGGAAGCGGAAACCATAGTTGCCGAAGTGGATGTTCTCGATAAGGGACTGGCCGATTTTACCTGCGCCCACCAGAATAACGGAGTACTGTCTGTCGATACCCAGAATGGAGGCAATTTCAGCACGAAGCTCCTTTACGTTGTAGCCGTATCCCTGCTGACCGAATTCGCCGAAGCAGGAAAAATCCTGACGAATCTGGGAGGGGGTGAGACCCATGAGGGGACCCAGTTCACCGGAGGAGATGCGCTCAATATTCTGTGCGGAAAGCTCGTCCAGCTTTCTCAGATATCTGGGAAGTCTGCGTATAACGTTTTTGGAAATGTAAGCTCTCTTCATATTCTTGCATGCACCTTCGTATTTGTTTGAAAAATGAAACGCGTTCATATTTTGTCGAATTATTATATCATTGCCGCGGTGTCCTTGCAAGGGAGACAGTTGGGAAATTGATAATAAATTCGAATTGCGTAATAAAGATAGGGGACAAGCGCTGATTGCTGTTGTCAAATCGGGGTAATATATGGTATAATATAGTCTAGAATAAAAGGGGATTGTGAGCAAAATCTTACAATCACATTATACACAAAACTAAAGCTAATTTCAATATATTGGAGGCTCTTCCATGCTGGAACTTAAAAACATTTCCTTTTCTGTCGATACACCCGAAGGCAGAAACGACATTATAAAGGACATAAGCCTCACTGTTGAGGACGGAAAGCTCCTTGTGCTCACCGGTCCCAACGGCGGCGGCAAAACCACTCTTGCAAAAATCATAATGGGTCTTGTTACCCCCACAAGCGGACAGATACTCTGGAACGGACAGGATGTCACCGAACTGAACATCACCGAGCGCGCCAGAAAGGGCATAAGCTACGGTTTTCAGCAGCCTCCCCGCTTCAAGGGCATAAAGGTTCGCGATCTGCTCTCCATTGCAAGCGGCAAGCGCATTCTGCCCAAGACCGAGGCCTGCAGCTATCTCACTCAGGTGGGACTCTGCGCCAATGACTATCTGGACAGAGATGTGGACACCAGCCTTTCCGGCGGCGAGGTCAAGCGCATTGAGATTGCAACCATCCTTGCAAGACAGAGCGGTCTTATGATTCTCGATGAACCCGAGGCAGGCATTGACCTCTGGAGCTTCAGCAAACTCACCGAGACCTTCAGCCAGATCCACGAAAAGCGCGACTGCACAATGATAATTATCTCCCACCAGGAGCGCATCATAAGTCTCGCCGATGAGATAGTTGTTGTCTCCGGCGGACGCATAAGCAAGCGCGGCTCCACCGAGGATATCTTCCCCACCATTCTGGCGGATACCTACGGCTGCTGCCCCGCTCTCAACTGAAGGGAGGAGGAAGACCATGCTTAACAATGTGGACAAGTCTCTGCTTGAGAAAATTGCAGATATGCCCGAAGGCGCTGCCGACGGAGCATATAACATCCGCAAGGACTGCGGCTGCGCAAGCAGAGCGGTAACCGAGAATATCAATATTGAAACCAAGGCCGATAAGCCCGGCATAAACATCACCATCAAGGCGGGGACCAAGGGCGAAAAGTGCTATATCCCCGTTATCATCACCGAAAGCGGTGTTGTGGAAACTGTTTATAACGATTTCTTCATCGGCGAAGATTGCGATGTAACCATAATCGCAGGCTGCGGCATTCATAACTGCGGTGAGGAAGAGAGCCGCCATGACGGTATCCATACCTTCTATGTGGGCAAAAACTCCAAAATCACCTATGTTGAAAAGCATTACGGTGAGGGCGATGGCAACGGACAGAAGATTATGAATCCTCAGACTGTTGTATATCTCGAAGAGGGCGCTTTCCTCAAGATGGATACCACCCAGATAAAGGGCGTTGACTCCACCAAGCGCGACACTGTCATTACCTGCGGAGCAGGCGCAGAAACCGTTATCACCGAGCGTCTGCAGACCCACGGACAGCAGTATGCCGAGAGCAATATGGAAATCATTCTCGACGGCGAGGACAGCAAGGGCAGAGTTATCTCCCGCTCCGTCGCTCAGGATGACTCCGTGCAGATTTTCTATCCCAAGATGACCGGAAACGCAAAGTGCTTCGGCCATGTTCAGTGCGACTCCATTATTATGAATAAGGCAAAAATCAGCTCCATTCCTGCCATTGTTGCAAACTCCACCGAGGCTGAGCTTATCCACGAAGCCGCCATCGGCAAGATTGCAGGCGACCAGCTTCTCAAGCTTGAAACTCTGGGTCTCAGCGCCGAGGAGGCAGAAGAGCGTATCCTCAAGGGATTCCTCGCATGAGAGGGAGCATAGATCTTCATATTCATACAACAGCCTCGGACGGCAGCCTAAGCCCCTCCGAGGCTGTCGCTCTTGCTGCAAAAGCGGGAATGAAGGCCATCGCAATAACTGACCACGATACGGCCGATGGTGTTGCCGAAGCCGCTGCCGCCGCTAAAGAGTGGGGAATAGAGCTTGTTCCCGGCATCGAACTGAGTGTGGATTATAAGGGCAGGGGTATTCATATCCTCGGCTATTTTATAGAAACGGGGAATAAGGGACTTCGCGCTCTGCTTGATTGGGTAATCAGCGAGAGGGAGCGGCGCAACGCAGTTATCGCAGAAGCCATGAGAGCGGACGGCATCGCTGTCAGTCTGGACGAACTCCATGAAAAATACCCCGAGTCTGTTATAGGCAGACCCCATTTTGCCGCTGAGCTTGTGTCCGAGGGCAAGGTGGAGAGCGTGAAAGAGGGCTTTGATAAATATCTGAGCCCCGGAGGACGCTACTACAGAAAAAGAGAGTATATCCCCATGGATATGGCTTTCGAGGCGTTTCGCAGCTGCGGAGCGAAAGCGGTTTTCGCCCACCCCCTCCAGTACCGCTTCAGCCATGAGGAGCTTTTGGAACTCACCGCTTTGCTGAAAGAAAAGGGCATCGTGGGAATGGAATGCATTTACTCCGTTTATAGTGATGAGGAAACTCGCTATCTTGAAGCTATAGCTGGCGATTTCGACCTTTGCGTAACAGGCGGCAGCGACTTCCACGGCGCCGGCAAACCCCATATTTCCATCGGCACCGGCTGCGGAGATATGAAAGTGGACTATGAATTGCTTGAAAAGTTGAAAGAGATATAAAGAGAAACCCCGATGGACAGTTCCATCGGGGTTAGTTTTTTATTTCTTTTTCTTTTTGCCGAAAATGCCGGAGGAGGATTTCACGCCTTCTGCGGTGCCGCTGACCTCGCCAAACTTGCGGAGGAGATCTTTTTCCTCGCTGTTGAGGTTCTTGGGAGTGACGATATAAACGGTCACATACTGATCGCCGCGGCTGGAGCCGTTGAGATAGGGGATACCCTTACCGCGGAGACGGAAAACGCTGCCCGTCTGAGTGGCTTCGGGAATAGTGAACTTTACCTTGCCGTCAAGGGTGGGAATCTCAAGCTCTGCGCCCAAAGCGGCCTGCACGAAGGAGATGGGCATTTCAAAAAGAACGCTGCTTCCGTCGCGCTCGAAGAGGGGATGAGCTTTAACTCTCACGGTGATGAGAAGATCACCCTTGCCTCCGCCATTTATGCCTGCGTGGCCCTGACCGCGGAGAGAGATGGTCTGTCCGTCGTCAATGCCGGCGGGGATATTCACGCTGATTTTCTTGTTCTTGCGAACCTTGCCCTTGCCGGAGCACTTGCTGCAGGGGGTCTTTATGATCTTACCCGTGCCGCCGCACTTGGAGCAGGCTGCTGTGGTGGCCATAACGCCGAAGGGTGTGCGCTGCTGCACTCTTACGGAGCCGCTGCCGCCGCATTCGGAGCAGGTTTCGGGACTTGTGCCCTTTGCTGCGCCTGTGCCGCCGCATTCTTCGCAGTCCTCAATGCGGGGGACGGTAATCTCCTTTTCGCAGCCGAAAGCGGCCTCTTCAAAGGTGATGGTTATGTTGGC
>JAZUAQ010000112.1:0-11156 GCA_045638085.1 Oscillospiraceae bacterium | reverse complement strand
GTTCAGCAGGAGCTGCGGGCTCAGCAGGAGCAGCAGGCTCAGCGGGAGCTGCGGGAGCTGCAGGTGCTCCACCGCAGGCAACCAGGGTCAGAGCCATGATAAGAGCCAGAACGAGAGCAAGGATCTTTTTCATTGTAGTTTCCTCCTAATTTACTTATATGCTTACAGCGCATTGCCGCTGTTAAAGCCAATATTTTTTCTTCGTAGCAACAATCGTGCAAAGAAAACGGACTATCATACCATACTTGGGATTATACCACATTGCTATGCTCGCTTCAATTCGTTAAGATAAACAAAAAAGCTTTCTATATATAGGTTATGTGACCAATTTCTGCAATTTTCTGCCGAATGCTTTGAAGCGTAAATAGAGAAACAAGAAACAGCCCGGACTATTGAGTCCGGGCTGTTCCTTATTTTCGCTTCAAATTGGAACTGATTTCCGCAAGAGCTTCTGCCGCTTCCATATCACAGTTGCAGTTTCTTGCCATGTCGCAAAGGCTTACCATTCCTACCAGCCTTCCTGAGTCAATAACGGGAATCCGGCGCACCTGATCCTCGCTCATAAGGCGCACGGCATGCTCAATTTCCTCAAATGGACCTGTGGTAATAACCCCTCTGCTCATAATCTCTTCCACCTTTACCACAGTTGGGTCGCTGTCTAAAGCAACGCAACGGATAACAATATCTCTGTCAGTCAGCATACCTCTCAGGGCGCCCTTTTCATCGCAGACGGGGAGCGCACCGATATTGCAGCGCTTAAGGAGCTTTGCCGCTGCCGCAACGGGCTCTCTCCCATTGATGCTCACAACATTATCGCTCATAACATCGCATATCTTCATATTTTTCCTCCGAAGTAAAAGTTGTATGGCTATTATCGACGCAGTGGCACATTCTTTATTCATATACCATAAAGCTTTTCAAAACATCTCCTGCTGCATCTCCGAAAAGAGCGATTGCCGTCAACGCTTCCGCAAGAGTATTGCCGTTTGTACCAACCTCAACTATCATTGCGCCGGTGCTCAGATGCTGATTATATCTCTCATTTTTCACCGCAAGTGGACGGGCAAGGCTGGGATAGCGCTCCTCCATAGCCTGCTGAATATATAGTGCAAGCCTCATATTTTCCTGCCACTTGGGATGAGACAGCCCATTTTCTCCCGTCCCTACCAACAGCATTATCTGTGCGCAAGAGCCGAGAGAAGGTTCTGCCCTCGTTTTATAAGCCGTATCTCCGCTGCCAATGGCATCTCTGTGAAGGTCTATTACAACCGCAATTGACGGATAGCGCTTAAGATATTTCTCAACGGCCTCACCTGAGCGGGTGTAAGAGCCCGTATAACTGGGGCTGTCATAAAGAACTCTGTCATGAATAACCCCTATCCCCTTTGATTCAAAAACCTCAGTAAGTATATCCCCTACTTTTATTACATTGTGTGTTTTGTCTTCCGTTCTGTAGGGATCGGACTCAGCATAAAAATCATCCTCCGAAGGAGTATAGGCCTCGCTTCCGTGGGTATGAATTATAAGCACCTGCGGAGCCCCCTCCGCACTTCGAAGAACCGGTCTTTCTGCCATGAGACTTTCAGCATCTATATCGACGGAGCTGTCATTTCTTATATCTACCTTTTTTTCAAAAATCTGCGATGAGCCTTCGGTAGGTCTCTCCTCCCCAAGGCTGACAGCAAATTCCGATGCCTTCAAATCAGTCCGCGAATGCATTATGTCAACCAATGACATTTCACCTTCAGTGTATGCGGCTGTCTCTCCACTGTTCTCCAGCAAGGGAGCTATATACCGCATAAACTCCCGCTTCGCTTTTTCGGCAAGGCCCTTTTCCTCAGCAATGCCGCCAAGCCGGAGGACAATAATGCACAAAAGCAAAAAGACAATAATTTTTTTCATCCTCCAGGCTCCTTTCAAGCAGTATCGTTCAAGCTTATTTTAAGGATGAAAAAAATATTACGCCGCCCTTTTCTTTTTTCGGATAATGCAGTATAATAGCTGCAGATATAAAATATTTGAGGTGTTCTATGGAATTTATTTTCAATCCCAGAGGTGTCTGCGCAAGACAGTTCGTATTTGAAATTGACGGCGATACTGTAACTAAGGTTAAAATCGTTGGCGGCTGTCCCGGCAACCTTCTCGGTATTTCTTCCCTCATCACCGGCATGAAGGTTGACGATATAATCGAGCGTATGCAGGGCATCAGATGCGGCCTTAAACCCACCAGCTGCCCCGATCAGATAACAAAAGCGCTTATCAGCTACAAAAATCAGCTTTAATTCAACTTCCCCCCCCACTTGGAGAAAATCCGTTGACATAATAAATATTATTTCAACCGAATTTGCACAGTTGCGGCAAGGTTCGATGCTTTTCGAGCTTTGTCGCAATTTTTTGTATATTTAGCCAACACTATATTTAGTGTTTGCTATTCTATTAATGGGTGTAATCACTATATATTGTGTAGTTATTTAATATGCAAAAATTATAGTTGTGCATTTTGTGTAAAATGTATCTTGATATGACTTCGTTTTACATAATATAATTTAAGCGTAGGATATTTATGTTTTTTATATTTTTCAGGAGTAATGAAATGATTAGAAAACGAAAATGCTTATGCGCTTTGGTCTGTGCCTTGATACTTATTTTTTCCTTATGTATCAATGCTTCGGCCCTCTCCCTTGAATCTTATGAGTTCCCCGCACTGGTAACTATCAAGTGCAAAAACATACCCATGCTCTGGGATGGGCATTATATAGGCTATGCTCTTGAACGCAACGGTGTATATTACGTGCCCGCCGATGACTTTTTGGAGCGTCTTCTCGGTACATCTTGTGAAATCGACTACAGTCTTCCCTATTCCGCCCTCAGCATCAGCTCCGACAGCTTTGATTTTTACTGTTATCCCGAACATAAATACATTTCTGCCAACGGAAGATATATACCTCTCGAGTCATCACCCAGAAATGTTAAGGGCGATGTATGGTTCCCGCTATCTTCTCTCACCAAGTTGCTTGGTGCTGAGCTGACACTCAATAAATCAGAAACCTCTATCCATATCAAATACAAAGCAGGAAGCCCAATCCCCACCGCAAACGATATTTACAACAAATACGATCTTTACTGGCTTAGCCGCGTTATCTTTTCCGAGTCCGGCACTCAACCCCTTGAAGGTATGATCGGCGTTGGCAATGTTGTTCTCAACCGCGTAGACAGTCCCCGTTTCCCCGACAGCGTCTACGAGGTAATCTTTCAGAAGAATCAGTTTTCCGTTGTGGATTGCGGCATGATTTACCGCGACCCCGATGAACGCAGCATCATTGCCGCTAAGCTCTGTCTTGAAGGCGCAGACAGTGTTGGCGACTGCCTTTATTTTATAAACCCCAGTCTTTGCAACGGCAGCTGGTTCAGGAACAATCTCACCTTCCGCGAAACCATCGGAGAACATGATTTCTTTGTATGATACGCTTGATTTGAGCAATAATTATATGATATACTATAGGGTAGGAAATTTTTTCCTACCCTATCTTATTTTGAGGAGTCCATTATGCTGGAAAAGATACTCTCCGAGGGCTTTGAGTCCATGGGGCTCACCCCAAACGAAAAATCCATAGAGCATTTCCGCTGCTATTATGAGCTTCTCGAGCAGCGCAACAAGGTTATGAATCTCACTGCCATATACGGCGAGGAGGATTGCGCGCGTCTTCACTTTTTGGACAGCGTATCTGCATTGCTCATTGCGGATATGAAAGGCAAAAGTGTCATCGATGTGGGTACAGGCGCGGGTTTCCCCGGTCTTCCCCTTAAAATTATGGAAAGCGATATTCAGCTCACTCTCCTTGACAGTCTTGACAAACGCATCAAGTTTCTTGCCGAGGTCTGCAGCGAGGCAAAAATCGAAGGGGTGCAATTCATTCACGGACGCGCCGAAGAACCCGGCGAACTGCGTGAAAGCTTCGACTTTGCTGTAAGCCGAGCGGTTGCAAGACTCAGTATGCTCTGTGAGTTCTGCCTTCCCTATGTAAAGGTCGGCGGAAGTTTCCTGGCTTTGAAGGGACCTGCTGCAGGCGAAGAAATAGACGAGGCAAAAAAAGCCATAAGTCTTCTCGGCGGAAAGCTTGAAAAAGTTTTCGAGTATTCCGTCCCCGGCACGGAGCTTAGACACAACATAGTTATTGTCCGCAAAGTCTCCCCCACTCCCAAAAAATATCCCCGCCGCTTCGCACTTATGAAGAAAAACCCACTTTAATTTCGCTCTTATTAAAGGTGATAATATGAAAAATATTCCAGAAGTTTTCGGCTCAATGGCCTTCAATGAAAAAGCTATGGCACAGTACCTCTCCCCCGAGGTATTTGCCGAGCTCAAGCGCGCCATTGTATCTGACGCGCCCATGAATATCAATATTGCCAATGCTGTCGCCAACGGCATGAAGGAATGGGCCGTGGCTCATGGCGCAACTCACTATGCCCATTGGTTCCAGCCCCATACCGGCTACACTTCCGAAAAGCATGACAGCTTCATAAGCCCCGATGGCAACGGCGGAGTTTTAATGGAGTTCTCCGGCAAAGAGCTCATTAAGGGCGAGGCCGACGGCTCATCCTTTCCCTCCGGAGGTCTTCGCGCCACCTTTGAAGCACGTGGCTACACAGCATGGGACCCCACAAGCTACGCCTTCATCAAAGACGGCGTACTTTGCATCCCCACCGCTTTTTGCTCCTACGGTGGACACGCCCTCGACAAAAAGACCCCCCTGCTTCGCAGCATGGACGCTTTGAACACTCAGGCTATGCGTCTTCTTCGACTTTTCGGCACACAGTGCGAACGCGTTATCCCAACCGTTGGTCTTGAACAGGAATATTTCCTCATCGACCACGATCGATACGACAAACGCAAGGACCTTATCTATACAGGCCGCACCCTTCTCGGCGCCCGCCCCCCCAAGGGTCAGGAGGTGGATGACCATTACTACGGCTCCATTAAAATCCGTGTTGCCGCCTTTATGAAGGAGCTGAATGAGGAGCTTTGGAAGCTTGGCATACTTGCAAAGACCGAGCATAACGAGGCCGCCCCCGCTCAGCACGAACTTGCCCCCATTTTCTGCAAGTGCAACATCGCTGTTGACCACAACCAGATAACTATGGAGGTTATGAAAAAGGTTGCCCGCCGCCATAACCTCACCTGCCTTCTCCATGAGAAGCCCTTCGACGGTGTCAATGGCTCCGGCAAGCACAACAACTGGGGTCTGGGCACAGACACGGGCATCAACCTTTTCTCCCCCGGCACCTCTCCCCTTGAGAACGCTCGCTTCCTCACAATGATTTGCGCAGTTATCAAAGCTGTTGACGAATATCAGGATCTTCTCCGCTTCTCCGTTGCAGGCCCCGGAAACGACTACCGTCTCGGTGGCTACGAGGCTCCTCCTGCAATTATCAGCATGTGCCTCGGTGAGGACCTCGAGAAAATTCTTACCCGCTTTGCGGCCGGAAAAGGCTATGGCAAGCACAAGCAGGAAATGCTTAAAATCGGCGCCGATGCCCTCCCCGGCATCCCCAAGGATACCACCGACCGCAACCGTACCACTCCCTTTGCCTTCACCGGCAACAAGTTTGAATTCCGCTCTCTGGGAAGCAGTATGTCCGCTTCCGACTGCAACACCATCCTTAACACAACTGTTGCAGAAAGCTTCAGAGTTTTTGCGGATATTCTTGAAAAGGCCCCCGATTTCCAGGCCGCTCTTCAGGAGCTTATCGGACAGACCATCCGCCGTCACGGCAGAATCATATTTTCCGGAAACGGCTACTCCAGCCAGTGGGTCGAGGAGGCTGCAAAGCGCGGCCTGAGCAATTATCCCTCCTCCGCAGAGGCTATTCCCCACGCTCTTGATGAGAAGAATGTTGAGCTTTTGGAGCGCCACGGTGTTCTCAGCCGCACAGAGGTTGCCGCCGTTGTTGAAATTTTGCTTGAAAACTACTGCAAGCAGATAAATATTGAGGCAAACGTTATGAGCGAAATGGTGAGAAGAGATATTCTCCCCGCCGTCATTGAATATTCAGGCATGATTGCCTCCACCATTGCCGCCAAAAACAGCATCGGCGGTTACCACAAATTCAGCCACCGCACCGAAACCGAGCTTCTTGACAGGGTCTCCACCCTCTGCGACGCCCTTTATGAGCGTTGCGAAAAGCTGGACAGCGCCACCTCTGCCACCGCCGATATTGAGGATATGGCTCAGCGCGCCCTCAGTTTCCGCAACAAGGTTCTCCCTGCGATGGCTCTTGTCCGCGAAAGCTCCGATGCCCTCGAGAGCATGGTCAGCAAAAACGTCTGGCCCTATCCCAGCTACGGCAGCCTTATTTACAGAGTTTAACAGGAGTCAGTATGTCCATCGTATTAATCGGAAATATAATATCTTTTGCAGGCTGCGCATTGATGGTCCTCATCGGACTTATCAAGGAAAAGCGCCGCATACTTTATACCCAGTGCGTTCAGTTCACTCTTCAGGGCGCCGCCAACCTTATTCTCGGCGGCACCTCCGGTTTTATTGCAAATGTTGTCAGCATTATCAGAAACCTTGTCTTTTCCAAATGGAAAAGCACCATCTGGCTTAAAATCGGCTTTATCGTATTGCAGCTTCTGCTGGCTTTGAGCAGTCTCAGCGAAGGCGCAATTGCCCTCCTCCCCATTGCTTCAACCGTCCTGTTCACATGGTTTATCGACACCAAAAGCGAGGTTAAGCTTAAGATAGTTATTATATCCACCCAGATTCTTTGGGTTATATATGACTTTATCCACCTTAACTATGTTGCAGTATGTTTTGACTGCTTCACTATGATTTCAAACTTCATAGGCATACTCATGATTACCGGAATTAAAGGCAAACAGAAATAAGATGCAAATTCTATGCACTTTATTTCAAAATTGTTCATTATTCTTTCATTGCATCTTCATAATTGAACTTTATTATAAAGATGCAAACGGAAGAGCCTATCCAAGTTTGCAAAATCTCCTCTCTTCTCTTTCTAAAAACACTCCAAAATAAAAAAGGACCGGAATTTCCGGTCCTTTTTTATTTATGCCAAGGCTTTTGCTGAGCGAAACCTCCGCGCTTTGCAAAGCAGGCGTTGCAAAGTCTGCCCTTATGGTGCAAGGGCAGTGCCGCTCCGCAGCGTGTGCAGAAGCTTATATTATTTTTGAGATTATGGAGCAGTATGCTGTTAATAAGCTCCGCAGTACGCTCGCGTTCTTCATGAAGCTCATCGCTGTCCACTCTGCAGGAAAAGGCCTTGCAGAATGAGAAATAGAGATCAAGCTTTCTGTAATAGAGCTCCAGTTCAGGCAAGGTATAGCTTCTCTCACTCTTTTCTGGCAGGCAGGGCCTTTCGGGTTCGTCCCCGCGGAAAAACTGTCTGAGGAAGCTCTTGAAAAGCTCCATAAGTTCCCCGTCCGTCTCATCGAAGGGGATGTTTGCCGCGCGAAGCTCCTGCTCTCTGTCCATATCAAAACCAAACTCACGCATTTTCCCGATAATATGGATATATCGGCTCACATCCAGCTTTATATATGGATCCACGGTGGGCATGGAATTCCACACCTGGAGAACTTCCAGAATATCGAAATTCACATTCAGTATCAAATCCGAGAAGCCCACAACCGCATGCTCTATGGGCGGCACTTCGCTTTCAAGTCCCCGTCTTATTGTACTGAGATTTTCTGTTGCACCGACAAAACCCTTATCATACATTCCGTAGCGTCCGGCACGGCCCGCAATCTGCTGAATTTCTTCCGCTTTAAGCTCTCTGCGCTCAGTGCCGTCGAATTTCTCCGTATCTGTAAAAATAATACGGCGGATAGGAAGATTAAGCCCCATACCAATGGCATCGGTGCTGACCACATATTCCATGTCTCCGTTGAGGAAACCCTCCACCTGCTTTCTTCTGGTGGAATAAGGAAGTGCGCCGTAGATTATGGCAGGGTTTCTTCCCTTCTGGCGCATATCCTCGGCTATGCTCAAAACACCAATTTTGGAGAAGGTTATAAGAGCATCTCCCGGTCGAATATCCTCCCATGAGGTCTGGCGCTTCATGCAGATAAGAGGAGTTTTTCTCTTATGCTCAATGACCTCATAACTGTCGCCGCAGCTTTTTATAAGCCGCAGCAGAATGCTCTTGGCATGGGGCGCACCGCAAAGATGCACCTCCGGTGCCTGGACACCCAGAATTGCTCTTGTCCAGGCGTAGCCTCTTTCTCTGTCAGATATCATCTGGCATTCATCTATGACCGCCACATCAAATTGCCGCTTCAAATCAAGCTTTTCGGCTGTTGCGGAAACATGTGTATCGCCCGGCATTACGTCCTCTTCCTCACCGGTGGTGAGAGAGCATTTAACACCGTAATCCAGCAGCGTTTCCTGCCCTTCAAGGGCGAGAAGACGCAAAGGCGAGAGATAAACTCCGCTTTTAACTTCCGAAAGACGGCGGAAGCCCGCGTAGGTTTTTCCCGTATTTGTACCGCCCAGATGCAAAATGAAATGGCGGCTCATAGCTCTGGCTTCCGGATATTCATCCTTAGGATTCAATTCCGCAAGCATCTTCAAGCTTGAGCGAATTGCCCTCGGGACATATATAACAGAATATATATAAGAAAGAGGATGGTTCATCAGTTCCTGAACAGGAAAGTTTTCCATGTCGAGAAATTGCGTTATGTTAACCTCAGGCTGGTTCTGCATAAAACCTTCAACCATATAAGTGCTGACGCTGGTCAGCACCTCTGCATAGTTTGCTTTAAGCTTGTCCCCCAATCCCCCGCCGCTGTTGCGTCCAAGCCAAGGTGCAGCTGTCACAAAGCGCTTCATAGCACCCGTAATATTCTCGCTGCGTCCAAAGGGCTTCAGGTTCAGGAAATTTGATATATAGCCCATAACCTTTCCCGCCGGAATACCGTCTGCCCAGCTGCAGGTGAGCATCATTTTGGTGATTGCGCTATGATAATGGCAGGCAAGCATTTCACCCGGAGCTGCATTTTCCCCGGGCATGGGACGGCAGGAATCGAGAAACTCCACAGCCGCCTTCGCAGCTGCATCAGCGTCTGCCATATTCTGCTCCTGCTGCTGGATTTCCACTTCGCGCCTCAGCCTGAGGTCACGCTTGAAACGCTCGCTTTGTTCTGCTGCAAGCACCTCGGATTTTATCCAGCAGCGGACGCGCTTGCCGCGGAAGTTCATATAGCTGCATTTCGGCAGCAGCTCAGCTATGAGAGCTTCCGTCCATCCTCTGCTTTTGAGAAGGCCGGAACCCCAATATTTATTTTTGCTGTTTCCGGCCATAGTTTTCCTCCGAATTATTTCTCTCCCACTATAAGCAGGTGGTTTGTCATTCCCAGAAATTCACTTTTTTCGCAGATATAAAAATGGTATCTGAGATATTGCTCATAGCCCTCATCATCGAGGGCATTTATCTTGTCCTCCATAAGCTCGCTCACACCATCTGCCGCCACCTGACGGATTATGCTGACGCCTGTATCGCAAAGCATTTTACGACTAGCTTCAAGAGTAGCGAAAACAAAGGGAAAATCGTTAAGGCGGAATGTTTCCTTATCATAGTCTCCCTCAGTGAAGTAGCGATTATTGCAGCTAAACTCCGTAAGTATTACCATATCATTGGTGATAAATGCAAAAAACAGCTTACCGCTTTTTTTGCAGACCCGCTTTGTCTCTTCAATGGCTTTAAGTCTGTCTTCAGGAGATTCCAGGTGATACAAAGGACCGAACAGCAGCACTATATCGAAGCTCTCATCGCCGTAAGCGCTCAGGTCAAGAGCGTTGCCCTGAACAAGTTCAATGGAGTGAGAGGGCAAAATTTTGCGTCTGAAAGCAGCTATATTGGCATCGGATAGTTCGACAGCGTGGACATCATAGCCTTTTTCAGCAAAATAGAGGCTGTATTCTCCCGCACCCGCTCCGATATCAAGTATCTTATCACCGGGACGAAGATATTCCTCAATTATTTTCACGCTTGTGAGAAATTCAACTCTGGCGGCTTTGGAGCGGTTCAGGCGACTATCCTCATCAAAAATCTCATAGATTTTATTTACGCGCTCGCTTTCATTGCCGATTTTTCTTATCTCATCAAATGTCACACGCTTCACCCCTTTTTCTTATTATAGCACGTTTTTCGACTATGTGGAAAACAAAAAAACGAGGGATAAAAATCCCTCGTTTTTATGTAAGAGCAATTTCTTAGCCGATAGCAGTGAGACCGCCGTCGGGATAGAGAATGTTGCCGGTCAGGAAGTCGGAAGCGGGAGCGGAGAGGAACAGTGCGGTGCCGACGCAGTCATCGGGATCGCTCATGCGGCGCATGGGCAGACCTGCACCCTGCATCTCCAGATACTTCTCAACGGTAACACCGGCTTCTGCAGCGCGCATCTCAAAGATCTTGGTCATCATGGGGGTCTTCATGATGTTGGGACCGAAAGCGTTGACAGTGATGCCGTAGGGGCCGAGCTCGGAAGCAAGCTGCTTGGTGAGCATATCAACAGCACCCTTGGAAGCGCAGTATGCTGCGTTGCCGGGGCCCTTGGTAGCGATCTTGCCGCGAACGGAGGTAACGTTGACGATCTTGCCGTACTTGCGCTCAGCCATGTACTTGCCGAAGTGCTTGCAGGTGATCATGAGGGAGGTGATGTCATCCTGCAGAACCTTGTTGAACTCGGATACGGGGAAGTCGAAAAGGGGCTTCTTGACGTTGGTGCCCTGAGAGTTGATGAGGATGTCGATGTGGCCCATCTCTTCGTTGGACTGCTTTGCGATAGCAGCAACAACTTCTTCGTCGTTAGCATCGCAAACATAGTACTTGAACTCCTTGCCGGTGAGAGCCTTCAGCTCTTCGCAAGCTGCCTGGAGCTTGCTCTCGGTGCGGGAAGCGATAGCAACGTTAGCGCCGCACTCAGCGAGACCCTGAGCGACGAGCTTGCCGAGGCCGCCTGCGCCGCCGATGATCATTGCGTTCTTACCGGTGAGGTCAAAAAGCTTGCTGAAATCCATGGAAATCATTCTCCTTCAAATTGTAAATTCTGTTTAAGTACACAGATGGGTATATTTTATTCCCCTGTGACAAAATTGTCAAGCATTCCCTTGTCTTTCTTGACATTATTTATT
>JAZUAQ010000111.1:0-22068 GCA_045638085.1 Oscillospiraceae bacterium | reverse complement strand
CTAAAAACTACATCAAAGCAGGAACATCTGAATATGTGCAGGGCGTAGAGGTAGCCACGGACTATTCGGGTGAAATCCCCGATGGATTTGAGGTCATTGAACTACCTAAATGCAAATACATCATGTTCCAGGGCGAACCTTTTGAAGAGGAAAACTTTGATGAGGCAATCGAGCAGATATGGGATGCAATCAAAAAATTCAATCCTCAAAGCATTGGGTATGCTTGGGATGACAGCAACCCCCGTATTCAGTTGGAGCCTATCGGCACAAGAGGATATATTGAACTGCATCCAGTAAAATGTATTTAACCAATTACAATTTGACAAACAGCAAGATTGCTCCCATACCTATGCAAAATAAAACTCCCTGTGAGAGATCTCGCAGGGAGTTTTATCATTTTATTATGTAAACTAAATTTTTTCAACTTCAACCAGATTCGTATGCTGGGGGTTTCCTCGGGCATAAGGTGTGGGGCGCAAACTTGTGAGAGTATTTATGCAGCCGCCTTCGTCCTCACCCTGTTGGTTGGGCTTATACCAGGCACCTTGCGCAAGGGCGGTGACGCCGGGCAAAACGCGATCCGTCACATGGGCTTTTGTGCGGATGCAGCCCCTGTCATTTCTGATAATAACCTTATCGCCCTCGTTTATTCCCCGCTTTTTCGCATCTTCAGGGTTTATCCAAAGGCGCTGAGGCTCAAGGCTTTCCATGGCGGGGTTATTGCCATGCACGCTGTGCGCCCTTCTCATGGTGTGCCAGCCTATAAGCTGCAGTGGATAGCTTGCAGCAAGGGCATCTTCTGCTCCTTCCGGAGGTTCAACATAGCGCGGAATTGCCGGGAAGAAGTCTTTGTATTTAGTTATGTAAACCGATTTTGAGAACAGCTCTATCTTTCCGCTTGCTGTGGGGAATGGATGTTCTTCGGGGTCAATACGCTCCTTTTCAAAGGCAACAAAGCGTTTATTGTCCTTATAACTGAAGATTCCGCCTTTGGAAAATTCCTCATATGCAGGCAGCTCCCGTTCCCTTGTCCGTAAATCGTTATAAATATATTCAAGCCACTCATCGGCGCTTCTGCCCTCAGAGAAAACCTCCCCTAAGCCAAGTCTTTCCGCAAGCACACAAAGCCAATCGTACTCAAAACGGCACTCTCCGGGGCTTTCCACTATCTTTCGTGTGAAGCCCAGAAAATCGCCGTACTGCCAGGGCATGGAGATATTATTCTGCTCAAGAGGGGAAACTCCCGGCAGGAGAACATCCGCAAAACGGGCACTTGCAGTCATAAAAAGGTCGGAGCAGACTATAAATTCGCATTTACTTGTATCCCGCAATATTTCCGCCGTGCGGTTTATATCGCTATGCTGATTTATAAGGCAGTTGCCGGCCAGATTGATAATCATCTTTATGTCGCTTGGGAGCTTTTCTCCGCCCTTGACTCCGTCAATTGCCTCCATCTCATGGCCGCGCAAAACGGCCTCCGTCCAACAGAAAGCGGGAATTGACATGGGGAAAGGATTGGGTGGGCTTGGGAAAATGGGATTTTCGTGGTCTTTATAAAAGCCGTTGCCGCAGGCCCAACCGCCCCATATTCCCACATTACCCGTCATGCAGGCAAGCAAAATTCCGCCTCTGGCACTCTGTTCACCATAGGCATGGCGCTGTGCTCCCAGTCCCTGAATAAGGGCAGCGGGCTTTGCCTTTGCATAACGCAGGGCAAGATTCTCTATGGTTTTTGCAGGCACGGCACATATTTTTTCTGCCCACTGAGGAGTTTTGACGATGCCGTCCTTTTCTCCCAAAAGATAGCTGAGATAGGATTCACTGCCGTCTATTCCCTCAGGCATATGCTCACTGTCAAATCCGATGCAGCAGCGGTCCAGAAAAGCCTTGTCATGGAGACCTTCGCTATATATAACGTACGCCATTGCATCCAGCATGGCGGCATCTGTGGCGGGGCGTATGGGGATCCACTCAGCGGAAAGTTTCTCCACAGTTGCGCTGCGTCGTGGGTCCACCACCACTATGGGTATACCCTTCTCCTTAGCCTTTTTCAGATAATGCATAGTGGCGCAGTCAAAGCGGCTGTCAGCGGGATTATGCCCCCAAAGGATTATCATTTCGCTGTCCAGCCAGCTTTCGGGCTTGTTGCCCGTCACCGTTGTGCCGTACATAAGATTGGACATCTGGGTGATGCAGGCGGAGGAATAGGAGTTATATCGTCCCAGATAGCCTCCGTCCAAAGCGAGAAGCCTTTTGGCAAGTCCGCAACCCGAAATAAGCCCCTCCATACCCGTTGCATAATTCACATATCTTGAACCGGGACCGTAGCTATCGCGGATGCGCACCCACTCTTTGGCGATGATTTCGATCGCTTCTTCCCAGCTTATGGGTTCAAAACACCCCTCGCCTCTTTCGCCTATGCGTTTCATAGGCTGAGTGAGTCTTTCCTCGCTTAGGAAGCTTTCATGGCATCTAAGTCCCTTGGGGCATGCTGTGAGGGGAACTCCCTCCCCAGCCTGGGCTGCACTTTGGGTGCTCATGCGAACTATTTTACCGTTTTTCACATGGGCGCGAAGCAGACAGCGCCCGCCGCAGTTATTAAGCCCTGTAGTCTCTATTATCATTTCTTCATTCATGCCTTGCTCACCTGCCTTGCCTTTATATATAGCATATTTCCTGCGGAAAGTAAAACCCGATATGGCTAACAAATAGCCTATAATCGCCATCCGCTATTGCGTAAATATAAATAAAGTGATAAAATACCATGAGATATACTCTTTTTTGGAGGAACACCGTGAAAAAGACTTTATGCGTATTGCTTATGATTGCTGTTATGCTGGGCTGCATTCCCGTCTTTGCATCCCCCACCAGCAGCACAGATTTGGTCGGTTCTCTGATCGACAGTGATGATTCCGTCCCCAAGACCGAACTGGATTGGGACAGCCTTGTGAAGGAGTTTTTGGCCGCCGCACAGGTTGAGGAGGAAAGCGTCGCCATCGGCTATTATAACACCGTTACAGGTGAGGAGCATTATTTCCGCGGAGATGTGCCCGTCATCGGCGGCAGCATGCACGCCTTGCCCCTGACTATGTACTATTCTGAGATGCTTCACAATGAGGAAATTTCTTGGGATACCACCATCGGTGGACAGGACTACAGAAGTCTTCTCCATGCCGTCATCTGCAGCGACGATGCAGACAATGCTGACGTTCTCATTTCCGGTATTGGCACAGACGAGGACTATCGCCGCGCCATTTGCCCTTATCTGGGCGTCGAGCCTGAGATGGTTGACAAGTATTTCCCCGCTGCCGACGAATTCACCGCCAAGCAACTTATAAATTGCCTCAAAACTCTCTATTCTGAGCCTGAGCGTTTTCCCGGCGTTATCGACCATCTGCTTCATGCCAATCAAGGCGAGTATTTTGAGCAGATAGTCGGCGACTTTGACATCGGCCAGAAATTCGGTCAGAACACCAAGGGCAGCAACAACTTCATGAGCTGCACCGGTTTTGTTGATATGGAAGACCCCATTCTCATAACTGTTCTCACCGACAACTGCCGCCTCGGCAAAAAGATTCTCGGCGATTTCTGCGCCCTTATGTGCGAATACACCGAAAACAACACCGCCGTGAGAAAGGCCGCCGAAGAAGAGGCCGCCCGCAAGGAAGAGGCCGAGCAGGCAGCCCATCAGGCAGCCCTTGATAAGCTTGCACAGCAGGAAGCTGAGGCAGAGGCCGCAAAGAGAGCGGAGGAAGAAAAGGCCGCTCAGGAAGCCGCCTTCCTCAAGGAAACTCAGGCCAACGCAAGCAGTGCGCTGCGTTTCCTCGCCTGCCTTCTCGGCTGCGCACTTCTTGCTGTAGCTCTCGGTCTTGTTGCCCGACTGAAGAAAAAGCCCACTGACGATAACAGCGCACCCAACAAGGCAAGAGTTGTCATATCCGTCCTTCTTGGCCTGCTTGCAGCTTTCGCCATTGTTATAACTGTTCTCATAAGCATTTTCGCCGTCTCCTCCAAGCCCGTCATTATGTCTGATAGCGCTGACCCCTCCGGCAAGGCAGATCAGTTCCTCTCTCTTGTCCTCGACGGTCAGTACAGTGAGGCCGAAAAGCTTATGATCGGCGACAGCACACTGGGTCTCGACACAAAGCCTCAGGATAATCTCGGAGCTATGCTCTACGATGCTCTTCAGGCAAGTTTCTCCTATGAGGCCAGAAGTGAATGCGTAAGCGACAGTATAAACGCAAGCCAAAGCTTCACCGTAACATATCTTGACATTCCCTCCCTGACCGCTCTTCAGCAGGAAGCCACCGCCGCCCGCCTTGCTCAATATGTTGAAGCGGCCGTCCGCGCCGAAGAGGTTTTGGGAGATGACGGAAACTATCTCCCCGAGGTTGCCATGCGCGCCCTTGAAGAGGTAACCGCCGAACTGCTGGAAAATGCCGAAGACCATTATGTTGATAAAGAGATAACCATCAATATGCAGTATGTTTCCGGCGAGTGGAAGGTTATTGCTGATTCCTCCATCTTTGCCATACTCTCCGGTAACACCAGCTACTAAGAAAGGCAGCGTCAAAAGATATGACAAAACTTTCTAAATGCATTTCTGTTATTTGCGTTGTTATCTCTGTCATTTTGATAAGTCTGCTGCTTTTTGTTTTTCTCGTTTCAAGCGGTGACGACAACAGCCAATACCTCCAATTCGGCAATCACTCAATAATGAGCAAATTTGAAATGTTTATAAACAACGCCTCTGCAGAAGCTCTTGACGGGATAGTACCAATAAAAAAACAATACAAGCTTTCTGAAGATTTGGTAGTTGCTCCCGAGCCTGACCAGTCACTATTCGGAATCGCCAGCTCCCCCGATGAACTTGAGGCTGTTATTACAGAGGCATCCGAGCTTTTGGACGGTCAAAGCACTATGTTCGCCCCTGACACCGACATTCTTAACGGCAGCAAGATAAATTATTATCTTGACGATACCATTCTTGCAATCACCTGGAAGCAGGTCATCAATGGCTGCTGCTACACATTCTCTGAGATAAAAATTGCAGACGCTAGTCAGTTCCGCCGCTATTTTGCCGAAAACAACTTTAGCTCAAGCGTAAGATATCAACCTTCCGATATGGCCATCACCGTAAACGCAGTTGTTGCAATGAGCGGAGATTTCTGCACCAACCGCGATTTGGGCATCGTTGTATATCAGCGTGAACTTTACCGCGTTCGTGGCAGATTTATGGATAATCTATTCATCGATTCCAAGGGAGATTTCCATTTCAGTCCCAAGGACACTATTTTCGATAAGGAGACTGCCAAAGACTATATAAAAGAAAATGACATTATTTTCTCTCTTGCCTTTGGTCCCATCCTTGTTGATAACGGTGTTAACGTGGCTCCGTCCTCCTATGTGGTCGGAGAAATTGGCGACAATTATTCTCGCGGTGCAATCGCTCAGCTGGGAGACAAGCATTATCTTCTTGTTTCCGTAAACCGCGAGCGACCCGATTACGCCGGACTCACAGTCAGAGAGCTTGCTGCCACCTTGGCAAACATTGGCTGTCAGAAGGCCTATGCTCTCGACGGCGGTCAGACCGTTACAATAATTATGAATGACGAGGTTATAAACAACAGCGACTACGGCAGTCAGCGACAGATAAGCGACATTGTTTATTTCGCCACCGCCATTCCTGATTGAGAGGTTTTTATATGAACAAAATTGCATTTATTTTCGATGACTTTGTCATAAACTGGTCATCTATTATATTGGTGCTGGCCGTTATTGCTGCCATAGCCGTCTGCTTTGCCCTTGCCGCAAGCAAGCCCGGTTACTCCACCCCCCTTGCAATAATGCTACCCATAGCCATGATATTCGGCCTTGTCATCGGTCGCATTATCCATTGGTATTGCCGCACCGACCAATACAAGAGCTTTGCCCATGCCTTTGCCGATTTTTCCATCGGAGGCTTCTCTCTCATAGGAATCGTCATCGGCTGCCTCCTTGCCGCTCTGATAATCTGGGCGCTGGGTCTGGCTCCTTCCATAGGCAAGCTTCTTGATATCTTCGCCCCCGGCGCTGCCCTCGCCATTGCCCTCGGCAGACTCAGTTTCCTCTTCAACTATGCCGACAGAGGAAAGGTTTTCATTGAAAACGAAGCAAACCGCCACCTGCCAATCGGTTCTGCCGTTATCAATATCAGCTCAGGTGCCACGGAATGGCGCTTTGCCACCTTCTTTGTGCAGGCACTGATCGCAGCGGCAATATTCGTTGTCCTGCTCATCGTTTTCTTCTATCTCCCCACTCTTCTTCTCAAAAACGGACAGCATGCCCACGGCATGACCTTCCTTGTATTCACCATCGTTTACTTCTCCACTGAGATTCTTATGGACTCCACCCGCTATGACGCACTCTTCCTCCGCTCCAACGGCTTCGTAAGCCTTATGCAGATATTTGCGGCGGTTATGGTGGTCTTCTCCTTTGTATTCCTCAGCATCCGCTCCGTGAAGTTTAATCGCCTCAAGGCTTACCACATCGTACTCTGGGTGGTTTACCTCGCTTCCCTCGGTGTTGCAGGCTACATGGAATACTATGTCCAGCGCCACGGCAACCTCTATATGTTCAGCTACACCCTTATGGGTGCAGGTCTTGTCCTCTCCATTATCTGCGCTATGATAATGATGGCCACCACCCTCGGCAGAAGCAAAAAAATTCTCAAGGCTGATACAAGCGAAGAAGCTCCCTCCATCGAGGAAGTTCCTTCCTCCGAAGAAACTCCTTTCGTCGAAATGCCTGAGAAAACTGAGCCCTACGAAGCATAACCAATAAATAAAAAAATCCCGTGTGTTAAAAACACACGGGATTTTTTATATCAGAACACTGTTTACTTGCTTGCAAGAGCGTCTGCATAGAAGGCATCCATCTCTTCCTTGGTGGGGAAATTGGCAACGAACATGCGGTTGCCCATTGCACCGGAGAGAGCATCGGGGATGCGGTCAATCATCTTCATATTGGAGGAATACTTCTCCTTGAGGGCTTCATCATCCAGGATGAAGTCCTTGCCGTCGCGGCGGCCTGCAAAGGCGCAGAAGTTATGCTCGCCCTGGGGCATCAAAGTAGAGTCATAAGCGATCATATCTGCCCAGATTTTGTATACGTTGGTGGAGTGGGCAAAGTTTATCATGTCAGGGGTAAAGCCGCCGCAGGGACGCATATTTACCTCAAGAGCGATAACCTGACCTGCCTTGCCCAGACCTTCCATATCCTGGGTGAGGCGGAAGAATTCGAAATGGACAAAGCGGCTCTTTACGCCGAAAGCCTTGAGGGTGTCGCGGCCGCCCTTGCGGGTATCCTCGGGCAGGTCACGGCCTATGTAGTAAATGGAGTTATCGTTGTTATTTACGATATCCATAACGGAGTTGGGGGTAACGTTGCCGGTTTCGAAAATGGGCTCGCCGTTGGAATCAATGATTGCATCATAGGAGTTAACCTCGGCATAGACAAACTCTTCCATGATGTAGGGAACGCCTTCGGGCTTATCTTCCATGAAGCGAACCAGATCCTCAGCGCACTTGATTTTATAGGTGTTGGCAGCGCCTACGCCGTTATCGGGCTTTGCGCATACGGGATAACCTACCTTCTTGATAAAGCGCTGGCAGCCTGCCAGATCGTTTACCAGATGATAGCGGGCAACGGGAATGCCTGCTTTGGTGTAGTAGCGCTTCATCTTGCTCTTATACTTGATGCGGGGCATATCCTCGCTCTTGAAACCGGAGCAGATGTTGAAGTCGCTGCGGAGCATTGCGTCGCGCTCCAGCCAATATTCGTTGTTGCTTTCAAGCCAGTCGATGCGTCCGTGCTTGAAGGTGAAGAATGCAACGGCGCGGTAAACCTCGTCATAGTTTTCCAGGCTGGAAACCTTGTAGTACTCGTTGAGGCTGTCGCGCAGGTCCTGAGTGAGTTCCTCATAGGGAGCCTCGCCGATGCCCAGGACATTGAGTCCGTTGTTCTTCAGTTCGCGGCAAAACTGCCAGTAGTTGGTGGGGAAGTTGGGAGAAATAAAGATAAAGTTTTTCATTTCGGTTTTTCAGCTCTTTCGTGTTGATTTGATTATCTTGATTTTTGTTTTATATATTTTAATTTTTATGCTTCAAGAAGTTTGGGAAGGAAGTATTCAACCTGCTTATACCACCAGGGCCAATCGTGCTCGACATCGTGACCCCAGATATCCACCCAGACATTGATGCCCTTGCGGAAGAAAATATCACGGAGGCGGAAGCTGGTCTCGGGAACCTCCCAAGGACCCTGACCTGCGCAGATAATGCCATAGTTGCGGTTAACCTTCTCTATGTAGGGATGGTCGGAAGGCATATTTTCAAGGTAATGCACGGGAGAGTTGGCATAAACCAGCTCGTCCATGTAGCTGCCGAAGCCGTACTCTGCGGTGTAAATTCCGCTGAGTGCCAGCATACCGGTGAAGATTTCGGGGAAGCGGAAATAGAGGTTTGCAGCATGGGTTGCACCGAGAGAGCAGCCGAAAACGGTGATTCCGGGATACTCCTCCCATCCGTTGCGCTTCATGGAGTATTCGCGGATGAAGGGGGCAACTTCATTGACGAGGTAGCTCATCCATTCCTCGTGGCGGCGAATGCGCCAATAGCTGTCGCCAAACTTATCGCTCCAGGTCTCCTTGTCCATGGTATCCACGGCAATGACCATCACCTGACCGCTTTCAATCCAGGGTGCCCAGACATTGCTCATTTTATAGTTTTCAAAGTCGAAAAATCTACCGTCCTGGCAGGGGATAAAGAGCACGGGGAGTCCTGCGTGGCCATAGACCTTGCATTCCATCTCGCGACCGAGAGCTTCACTGTAGCTCTTGAAATACTGCATTTCCATTATAGCTTCCTGCTCGCTTTCTTTTTGTCTTTTTCTGTATTATGTTTCTGTTTTATCTTTTTTTATTTTTTAAAGCTCGTAAAAAAGTGTTTCCATAAAGAAGGGTACCTGCTTCTCCCAGCTGGCTTCGCAATGGTCGCCATTTGGCACAATGCGGCAATTGACATTGGCGCCTTTTTCCATAAGTATGCCCGCAACCGTTGCAAAGCGGCGGCGCATATTGGCATGGTTACCGAACTCGTTTGCGCCATAGTCCATATAAATCACGGTGTCCGGGGCTATATCTGCGCTGCGGAGCATATCGTCAAGGCTCCTGGTAGCAAACCATATGGAAGGCGAAAGGCATGCCGCGCGGGAAAAAACGTTGTTATACGCAGTCACACCAAAAAGGCTCATAAGTCCGCCCATGCTGCTGCCTGCGATGAAGGTATGCTCTCGGTCAGGAATTGTGGGATACTTCCTGTCTATGAGAGGCTTGAAGCGCTTAGTGAGCCACTCCATATATGTGAAACCTCTGCCGTGAACATGACCCACCTCTTCATTTTTGAAAGTGAAGGGGGAATACTCGGAAAGTCTTCCGTGATCGGGGGAATGGTTGCACTCAACCGCCACAATTATCATGGGCAGCTTGGTCTCTTCCACATACTCCGCCATGCCCCAGCTTTTGCCGTAAGTGGCATCGGAATCAAAGAAAACATTATGGCCGTCGAACATGTAAAGCACGGGATAACGGGCTTCTGCATCCTCAAAGGCTTCATCGGGTATGTATATATAAGCTCTGCGGGTTTTGTTGCCCGTCAGAGATGGGATTCTGATTCGCCATTTCTTTATCATAAAATATAAACTTCCTTCTATGACAGTCGAGCATAAATGATATCATAAGCCGCGCAAAAAGGCAAGGAATAAATTGATTTTGTTAAAGCAAATGCCTCCGTTTTCCCTTGAAAGCGGAGGCATTTGCTTTAATATTGCTCAGGCTATCGTTTCATAGTTTTTCATGTCAGAAAAGCGCTGAAATACAAGGTCCTTTGTGTATAAGGGAAAGCGCCAATCCTTCTCGGTAAAAACATTGCAAAGGCGCTTCCAAACGTCCTCAGAGTAAGCGCCGGGTTTGTAATAGGACAAGGTTATGTGGGGCGTAAGACCGTAGTTGAGGGGATACAGCTTATCGAGACGACTGTGCATATCTGCCAGCGCCCTCCCATCCTCATCTGTGGCGGGAATAAGTCCCATAACGACGCTGGCATTAACCATGTTCATTGGCACAACAGAGCGCATCATTATCTTTTGGGGATAGTCTCTGCGAATACCTTCAATGGCGCTGCATATATCCCCATGAGTATAGGGCGGAGAAGGACACTTTTCCCTGTCTCCTTCATTCCAAAGGTCATGGAGAGTCATGTGCAGACTTTCCTTGGGCAAAGCCTCGCCGCTGAGCATCTCTCCCGCCTCAGCAAAAAGCTCATTCTGAACCTCCGCGAGAGCATCCTTCAGGCTGTCAGGCAGCAGGAAAACTGCCGTCTCACCCCTGAAGGGCTTCAGCCAACCGCCCTCATCAAGCTTTTTATTCAAGGCCTTATTTGTAATGAAAATCCCTTCGTGCTGAATGGAGTCAAAATACCAACTTGGTATCTGCTGCATGATATCACCTACCCATTCAGTCCAAGGCGGAATTTTTCTGCGCAGATCCTTCCGCGGAGGGCGCGAAACACCGTGTCCGCATGGCTGAGGACAAGGTTTTCCTCAAGGAGAATTTCCATTATAAACTCTCCCCGCTCCTCCCCCTCTGCCTTTTTACGGGCAAAGAAGCTGTCCGCGGCTCTTCTCAAACGGCGCGCACGCACCGATGGCAAGGAGCTGTCTTTTATCTGCAGCGGTACATAGTCTTCCATACGCTTTTTCACCGCCGGCATAATACGCTTTTCCATGACGGAGCAAAGATCAGTGAAAAAGACTCCCGTGGAAAAAAGCCGCAGGTGGACTGGATGTACGCCGTCCTCCTCCATGGCAGAGCATATATATTCATCTATCTCTTCCATTAAAAACGCGTCGCTCTCCTGCCAGCGTATATGCTGTTCGGGAAGGAACTGCTCAAAATACCATTTTTCAAAACCTTCATAAGCGTGAGCTGCAATTTCTGCGGAAGAAATCTTTCCCCCATTCCACCACATTACGGAGCTCAGCAGGCAGCGGTCCATTGCTGCAAGGGTTTTATTTATCAGGGGTGCAAGAACATAGTCCGTGACCTTTCTGCTCAAGGCCCAAAAATAGCTGTCTTCCTCTTTCCTCGAGCCTTCCACCGCATCGTCCCAAAGCTTATTATAAGCCTTATCGAGCCCTTCAAAGCTCTGGCAGAGATACTCATCACGGCAGAGGCTTCTTGTTATATTCACTTTTCCTATGCCTCTGCGGTGCAGTCTTGCCATTTTTGAGTCCTCCTTTCAAAAAAATCAGCCGCGCTCCTCTTCTATATAGTCGAGGAATTCCTCAAGGTATCTTATATTCTTTTTAAGTTCCTCTTCCCTTGCGAGAAGCAGCTTGCGCACCGTTGCGCCTCCGCGGAAATCCAAAGAGAGATTCAGCTCCTCTGCCGCGTCGCCAACCTCACGAAGCTCGGCCTCCAAGTCCTTTAGCTGCTTTTCAAGGACAGATTCTATATAGGCAACCATTGCCTCTCTATCCTCCGTTTCTTTGGCCTTGCGGCGGTGCGGAGGCTTGACGGGGGTGAATTCCTCATCCCAGTCATCGTCAAAATCGGGTATAGGACGGCGGAAATATCCGCGTGGCGGCTCACAGCGAGGTCGTCTGTCGGCAAATGGATTGGAATGCTCCTCAAAGGGGAAGCTCTCATCCTCGAAAAAATCATCCTCAGCGATACTGCCGCCCAAGGGAATAGCTTCTCCGCTCCATGCCCCCTCTGCCTGCATCATAAGACCAAGCTGAGGTGCATCGTCCATAAGGAAGGGATTTGCCTTCACAAACTCGATTACAGCCTCACGGGAAAAGACAAGATGGCGGGCATTCTTCCTGCCCAGACCGTCCTCACGCTCCACGGCGCGGAGCTTTATATTGTCATCTTCCCTGCCAACTCCCTCGTTTTTCCAGCGGCGGATAGTATCCTCGCTCTTTCCGAAAAGAGATGCCAGCTGCTTGACGGTATAAAAAGCGCAGCTTATTCCGGGATTCTTGTCCATGGTTTGCCCTCCGTTTTGCATACATAACTTATTTTAATTAAATTATAGGCTTTAGTATCGTATTTGTCAAGCATTAATATTTAATTATATGGTATTGACAAGGCACTAATAATGTATTACTATGGCATTAGTACAGCATTAATGCCATAGTAATACAAGAAAGGAGAATATTTATGTATTGCAAATACTACCTTGTTTGGGAAGAGACTGGCGAGAAAAAGCGTCTTCTTGTTGAGGATTTTGGTGATGCCTTCGTGTGCGAGGGCCGGGTATTTTTCAGAGAAACGATGGAGCACGGTATCAACACCATGCCAGGTCAGTGCTGGGGAGATACCGTTTCTCTTCCCGTAGGCTGCTTCCTTGACGGAGAATGGCTTCCCCACAAAAGCTGCGTCTGCATTGACGACGTGGGACAAAGCTATGTTGTGACAGAGATAGTTTCCGTCGAGCCTCTTTCAATTAGGAGCGTCCGCCATGTGGGAGTTGATGCCTTTGCAGAAATGTCCAAGCGCCACAGCACAGTAGCAGAACTTAAATTTGAGCGCAAGCGGGATAAGCTTTGCGTCTGCGGCATTGCCTCCCCTTCTTCAAATCTCCTCATCCCCGCAGAGTTTGAGGGCATGCCCGTCGGCA
Source organism: Oscillospiraceae bacterium (assembly GCA_045638085.1). Classification (GTDB taxonomy): domain Bacteria; phylum Bacillota; class Clostridia; order Oscillospirales; family Oscillospiraceae; genus SIG459. The sequence continues at coordinate 9,349 of JAZUAQ010000111.1, read as the reverse complement.
AGGTTGAGCTTTCCGACGCAGACCTCAGCGCCGTTGAAACTCTCATCGTTTCCGAAGGACTTGAGAATGTCTCCCTCGATTTCTCCACTGCGGAAAAGCTCACCCGTCTTGTGCTTCCCAAGGATCTTCGTCTCAACCGTCCCCTTGACTATATAAGTCAGACCCCTTGGTTCAAGGCTCAGCGCCCTGAGAGCATATATTTCGCCGATTGCTATTGCGGCACTCCCGGCGGCGGCAGCGGCGGAATGCGTTGTCTCGCAATTCCCGAGGGCATAGCCTATGTTGCCGCTGGCGCAGACTTCCACAGCTACTGGCACTCCATCAAAACTCCCGAAAGCCTCTGCCGCATAGGCCGTCTTGCATTTGCTACAAACCACTGCCTTGAGGAGCTTTCTCTGGGCGAGGGACTTCACCGCATAGACGAGGGCGCATTTTGTCAGGCAGGCAGATTGAGAAATCTCTATCTCCCCTCCCGTCTTAAAAAGCTGGGGGATAACTGCTTTAAGAAGCTTCCTCTTCTTGAAAGCGCATCCGTACCAAATGATGGTCTTGCCGAGCGCTTTTCTCCTCACAGCCTCACTGTGCGCGGCGAAGAGGGCGAAAAACATTTTTCCAAGTCTCCTCCCATTGTCTTTCCCCTCACAGACCGAATCCGCGCCTATCCTGAAGGCTCTGTTTTTTTCGTAAAGGGTAAAAGCTACAGCAAGCTTGAGGAGCTCACTGCATATTCTCTCCCCGAAAAGCCCGGCTCATTTTTGGATATTCACGGCCGCGAGATAATAAGCATCTCCGTGCTTGACCGCTGCAAAAGAATCGGCGAGGATGAGTATGAGTGCGTTCAGCGCCGGTATTATAAGGAGGAGGGCTGCATAACTCAGATTGAGCGCGTTGAAGCAGACGGCACAGTGCTTGTTCGCGAGGGTATCAGCATCCTTGACGTTCCATATGTTCTGCGTGACTATGTTTGCGATATTTTTAGAGATTAAAAAAACGGAGCGTATCGCTGGATACGCTCCGTTTTTTATATTAAATTTATTCATCCAGAAGCTTATAAAGGAGATTATAGAGCTGCAGAGTTTCTTCAGCGTTAAGCTTCACATGAACGGACATCTGCTCGGGAATCTTGAGGGCGCTTAGCTTAAGCTCAAGGGCCTTTTCCGTGGGCTCAACTATCAGCACACGCTCATCAGCACTGCTGCGATAGCGCTTAACAAGTCCCTTCGCCTCAAGGCTTTTCAGCACGGGGGTAAGGGTGCCCGAATCAAGATGGAGCTTTCGTCCCAGATCGCGGACGGAAACGCTTTCCTTCTCCCACAGGACCAGCATGGCAATATACTGAGTATAAGTCAGGTCTATGGCATCAAGATAGGGTCTGTAAAGCTTCATCAGCTCGCGGGCCGCTGCATAAAGCGGAAAGCAAAGCTGGTTTTCAATTTTCAATGCATCATATTTACCCACGGCTATTCCTCCATCTGCTTTTCTTTCTAACTTCCATTATATACCAGCAAATGGCATAGTTCAAGGGAATATGATAATTTTATTCCATTCTTTTAGTGGTGCTTGGTTTTTTTATCCTATTTCTCCGACAGGAACTCCCTCGGCAGGGATTCCAAAATAATTTTCCAGAATTTCGGGCAAATCACACATTTCTATGTATTTTTCTATCCGCTCTTCCCCTCTTTTCAGCTTAAATTCATGCTCTATTATACCAACGCTTCCGTTGCTCAGACGCAAATTCATCCTCAGCTGATTGCGGAATGGGGATGTGGGTATCTGGGATATATAAAAATTCATAGGCACAAGCTCAACAGGCGCGGCGGGAACATCCTTGAAGCGGATTTCCTCTCTCTCGCTGACCTCATTTATAAGCTTGATATAGACACCGTCATTTTCAAGACGGAAGCCGAAGCGGCTCTCCCCCGAAAAGCTCATTGCGCCGAAGGGCACTGTGCCGCCATAGCCCACATCGCAGAGGTATTTCTCACCCTCAATAGTGCAGATAACTACACAGTGGGCGGGGGGGAACATCTCTTCCCTGCCTGCCATAACATTAGCAGCCGCCATATAAGTCTCGAAGCCCATTTCGCGAAGAAATGCATTGAGCAGGCTATTAAGCTCAAAGCACCAGCCGCCTCTGCGGCGGACTACAATCTTATCAAAGAGCTTTTTAATTCCCAACTCGGGGCAGGCGCCAAGAGCCCAGCTATCGATATTTTCAAAAGGAACATGGGTCAAATGCGCATAAATAATGCGGTCGAGACTTTCCTTATCCGCTTTCAGCTCCGCTCCGCCGAGACCGATTCGCTCCATATATGCGGCGGCATCGGGAATGCGCTCATAAAGTTCTTCGTACATGGCTATCCCTCACATTTTTTCTATTGTCATTATTATATTGACTCCCGTGGCATTTGTATATAAAATATTTATGATTTTATAAAAATTTTTCGTTTTGCAAAGGATCTGAGCAAATGGCATATATAAGCAGCAAAAACGCCAAGGACATTCAGCAAGCAAAATTTGATATTGCCGCAGCAACGGAAGCAGCAAGTTTTTTTGCCAGCACAAGCGGGATAAGCTGCGTTCTTATGGACAGTGAGGGCAGCACCGTTTGCGAAAGCGGTCCCGACGAGTCTCCCTGCGCCCCCTGCAAAAATCTTTGCAGCCATCTCAGCTGCTCCTTCAACTGCGCCGGACTTCATCCATTTGCCGCACGTCAGAGCGAACGTTTCGGCGGAAGATACATATATTTCTGCCCCATAGGCATGGCCTTTTTCGCCTCTCCCATTCATTCCGCAGGTATATATTCCGGCGCTTTTGTGGGCGGTCCCGCACTCATCATGGATCCAGAGGATATTCTGGCAGGCGATGCTTTCACCGATCTTGAGTTGAACGATGAGCAGACTCTCCGCGCCGCTGAAATCCTCTCCTCCGTCCCGCAGACAACTTCCCAAAGGCTTGACGCCCTTTCAGGGCAGCTTTTTGCCAATGCCGTTTATGTCAGCGACAGCAGCCATGAACTTTTTATGCTCCGAGAGCAGCACGAACAGCAAAACTATATCAGCGCCTATATCTCCGCTCTAAAAGCGGGAGACACCATAACGGAATATCCCATCGAAAAGGAAAATGAGCTTGCAACCGCCATTGCACAGGGAGACAGCATCACCGCCTCCCGTCTCCTCAACGAGCTTCTGGGTCACATATTTTTCTACATAAGCGGCAATGAAGAAATTTATACCCGCGTCACCGAGCTTTTGGTTGTTCTCTCCAGAGCTGCAATCAACGGCGGTGCTAACGCCCGTCAGATATTCGATCTCAGCCACCGCTATATGAAAGACATGCGTACCCTGCGCAATCAGGAGGATCTGACCCACTGGCTGGCAGGGACTCTCAGCCGCTTTATGCGCCATGTTTTCGACATGATGGATGTTAAACACACCGATGCTATGCATAAGGTCAAGGAGTATATGATAGTCAACCACTCCCGCAAGCTGAGCCTCGAGGAAGCCGCCGCCCTTGTTGGCTACTCCCCCGCCTATTTCTCCCGCATATTCAAGGACGAGATGGGTATAAGCTTCAAGGAAGCCCTCAACGGCATTCGTATTGAAAAGAGCAAAAACCTCCTCCTTTCCAACACCGCATCCATAGCTGAAATCTGCTCTATGGTAGGCTTCAACGACCAGAGCTACTACTGCAAGGTTTTCAAAAAACTCACCGGCGTAACACCCGACAGATTCAGAAAGCGTTCCCGCCGAATCGACACGGAAAAAGAACACGGTCTGAAATAGTCATATATAAAAAAATTACAAAAAGTCATAAATTTGTTATATACATTTTTCTGCAGATTGTCTATTCTATAGTAGTAAATTATAAAAAAACAAGGAGATATCGACATGACCATTATTGAAGAAATTTCCCAGGCAATACAGTCCGGCAAGCTGAAGATCATCAAGGAGCTCGTTCCCCAGGCTATCGAGCAGGGCTACTCCGCTCAGACCATCCTTAACGACGGCCTCCTCCACGGTATGAACATCATCGGCGACCGTTTCACCCGCAACGAAGCTTTCGTTCCCGAAGTTCTCGTCGCTGCACGCGCAATGAACAAGGGCACCGAGCTCATCAAGCCCCTTCTCGCTGCTGAAGGCAGCCAGCCCATCGGCAAGGCTTGCATCGGCACCGTTCAGGGCGACCTTCATGACATCGGCAAGAACATTGTCAAGCTCATGCTGGAAAGCCAGAACATCGACGTTATCGACCTCGGTGTTGACGTTGCTCCCGAGAAGTTCGTTGAGGCTGTTAAGAATGAGAACTGCCAGCTCGTTTGCTGCTCCGCTCTTCTGACCACCACCATGCCTGCTATCGAGAAGGTCGTTGTCGCCCTCAACGAGGCCGGCGTTCGCGATCAGGTTACCGTTCTCGTCGGCGGCGCTCCCGTAACTCAGGAGTTCTGCGATCAGATCGGCGCTGACATCTACACCGCTGACGGCGCAAGCGCTGCCAAGAAGGCTGCAGAGGTTCTCACTGCCTGATTCTCCCTTACATAAGAAAAGCATCCCTTGCCTCAGCCTCAAAGGCTCGGGCAAGGGATTTTTATTATCCCGAAGGACAGGTTGATAAAATGAACGAATATAAAATAACTTTGAGCAGCGGCGATCAGGAGCGAATTATCTCCGCTTCCGGCAGCAAGACTCTCCTCGAAGCCGTCCGCGGCTGCGGCGCACACATTGACGCCCCCTGCGGAGGAAACGGCACCTGCCGCCAGTGCAGCGTCACAGTCAGCGGTCTTTGCCGCGACAGAAGCGGCGAAATTCGCCTTTATGATAACGAAGAAGTTCTTGCATGCTGCCTCTATCCCGCAGGTGAGCTTTCCGTCAGCACAGAGGAAGCCGTTGGCAGCAAGGTTCTTACCGACGAAATTGATATTCCCGCAGGAGGAGAAGGTCTCGGTCTAGCCGTTGATATCGGCACCACCACTGTTGCCGCATATCTCTATGACCTCAAAAGCGGAAAATGCATAGCAAAAAAGGGTGAGATGAACCGTCAGCGCGCCTACGGCAGCGATGTTATAAGCCGCATCCGCCACGCTTCCACCGAAGAAGGCCTTGTCGAACTTCGTGACTTGATAAGAGCCCAGCTGAAAGATATGGCGGAGGCAATGTGCCCCGACACAAGCAAAATCACTTATGTCTCCATCGCCGCCAATACCGTTATGGAGCATCTTCTTGCAGGTCTCTCCCCTGAGGGCATAGGCGTTGCTCCTTTCACTCCTCTCAGCCTCTTTGGCGAGGAGACGGCAGCCTCCGATTTTATCAGCGGACTGGCTCCCGACGCAAAGATATATCTCTGCCCCGCCGTTGCCGGCTATGTGGGCGGCGACATTACCGCGGGCCTTCTCTCCACCGGAGTTTACAAAAGCGAGAAGAGCCTTCTTTTCATCGACATTGGCACTAACGGCGAGATGGCTCTCGGCAGCAGCGAAGGTTTCCTCTGCTGCGCCACTGCAGCAGGCCCCGCATTTGAGGGTGCGGAGACCGAATGCGGCTCTCCCGCAAAGGACGGCGCCATCGATACCGTTCGCCCCGACCTCACTTTCCACGTCATAGGCGAGGGTGAAAGTGAGAGCATTTGCGGAAGCGGTATAATTGACGCTATAGCCGCTCTGCTGTGCAACGAGATAGTTGATGAGACCGGACGCATGGAGGACTCTGAGCGCTATAATTTCAGCGAGAAGGTATATATCTCCGCAAAGGACATCCGCAAGATTCAGCTTGCAAAGGCCGCCATACGCGCAGGCATCGAAACCCTCCTCAGCCGCAGCGGCAAAAGCTACAAAGACATTGAAAACGTTCTCATTGCAGGCGGCTTCGGTGCTTACATGAAGATCCCCAGCGCCTGCGCCATAGGTCTCCTCCCCCCTGCTCTTATGGACAAGACTGTCCACGTGGGCAACAGCGCAGGCAAGGGCGCCGCTCTCGCTCTTTGCGCAGAGGGCAGAGAGCTTCTCACAAAAATCAACGAAAAGTGCACTTATGAAGAGCTCAGCTCCTCCGCCCTTTTCAACGGCAAGTATGTTGACGCAATGATGTTTGACGAATGGGAGGAAGTTTTATGACAGATTTCAGAACCCTGGCTCTTGAATGCGGCTTCACCACCGCTGAAAATTTGGACGTATCCACCCTGAAATTTCTCAGCGATGTCCGCAGTATGTGCGCCGCTGACAGATGCATGAGTTACGGCAAAACCTGGTCCTGCCCTCCCGCCTGCGGCGAGCTCGACTATTGGGAAGAGCGCTGCAAGGCCTTCAGCAAGGGTCTTATCCTCCAGACAGTAGGCGAGCGCGAGGACTCCTATGACTTCGAGGCCATGATGGAGGTTGCCGAGGAAAACAAAAAGCGTTTTGAGCGCTACACGGATATTCTCCGGGAGAAGGGTGAGGACTTCCTTGCAATGAGCGCAGGCACATGCACCCGCTGCGAGAAATGCACCTATCCCGACGCTCCCTGCCGTTTTCCTGAAAAGCTCTATCCCTCCATGGAGGCCTGCGGACTTTTCGTCAGTGGAGTATGCATGGACAACGGAGTTAAATACTATTACGGTGACGACAAGATTGCCTACACCTGCTGCATTCTTTTTAATTAAATTTTTCAAATAATAAAGCTCCCTTTTTTACGCACAATAGTAAAAAAGGGAGGTTTTTTATGATTGAAAAAGACACCATAAAGCTTTTGCGTGAATGCGACGCGGGGATTAAAATGGGTGTAGACTCCATCGAGGACGTTTTAGACAGAGTCCACCGCAAGGATCTTCGCCGTATTCTTTCCGACTGCAAGCGGGAACATGAAGCTCTCAAGTCAGAAATTCAGGAGGCACTCAATCGCTATCATGACGATGGCAAGGATCCCGGTTTTATGGCAAAAAGCATGAGCCACATGAAAACCGGCATCAGGATGGGGCTTGAGGACACCGATGCCACCATTGCCGACCTGATTACAGACGGCTGCAACATGGGCATCAAGAGTCTCAGCCGCTATCTTAACCAGTATGCTGCTGCAGACGAGAGAAGCAAGGACATTTGCAAAAAGCTTATAAAAATCGAAGAAAAACTTGCTGTTGACATGAGAGATTATCTATAAAAATAAAAGCATCGGAGAACCGATGCTTTTATTTTTTATTCGCTTTTTACCTCGGGCAGCGCAGTTGCAAAATAGATAATATCGCTTATATTGCGCTGGAAACCAAATTCAACGGAGTTTATAACTTTGTCATTCACGACTATTGTTGCGGTCTGGCCGCCGTCCATAGTATATGCATTGGGCACGCCTCTTCTTACGAGTTCATCGCCAAGCTGACGAACGGTTGCGGCATTTGTATAAGTAGGTTCTTCGGTGTTAACCGTCACAAGGAGATAATGGAGAGAATCCATCTGGCCAATGGCAGCGCGGGCATAAATATCATTTATCTCTCCGAAAACATAGCTGCCAGGGGTGACGTTTACGCCGTTTTCGATAAGTATCGGACCAAAGGCAAGGCTGAAAATAATGTCATTATCCTGAACAAACTTTTCAGCAGTGGCCTGATCGGTTATCTCGCCCTTGTGAACAAAGATCAGATCTCCGTTAGAGTCAATGCAGCAGGTATCCACCAGTGCTCCGTCAAGACGCTTTACACTGCCCTCATGAACAACCATACCGCCGCTGCGGAACTTATAGAAGTCTCCACTCATTGCCATAACAGCGTTTACCGTTGCCGCCATATCGCTGGTAGCGTACTGAACGCTGGAGCCGAATGTATTATCCGCAAGATAACGACGGAACTGGCTGGGATCTGCGATTTTCACCTCGGAAAATGTATAAACAGCGCGGTTAATAACTTCTTTCCATGTGAGAACAAGGATGGTCTCATCATAATAATACTGCAGCTTTGAGCCGGGTCGCAACTGAATATCGGAGTTCCATACCATTTTCTGACCGTCTATAAGTCCTGAAGCCTTTTCAAGGAGCGCCTCCACAACGGCAGGGTCATCTGTTTCACCGAAATTATTCTGGTCAGGTTCGGGCGCAATGGGATTTTGTCTGTCCAGACGATACATCTTTTTAATAGGAACAATGCCATCCAATGCTTCGGATTTTGCATTATTTATAAAATCATCGTATTTTGTGGAAATTCCTGCAGATACATTTGTGGACACTGTGTTAAGCTCGCTTCCGGTCCCCTTTACAAATATACCCAAAAGCGCCAGCATAACACACAAGGCCACAATTATGGCAATGCCCCTCAGTATTATTTTAACGGACTTATATTTGCCAAAACGCACTGCAGCCGCAACCACAACAGCGCAACAAAGTATGATAAGCAGCACAAGCCTGCCGGAAATTTTGACTTTTTCTACATCTTCTTCAGGCTCAATTTCCACTGTCGGAGTTATCTCCACGGTGGGCTCGGGAGCGGAGCTGATTTCGGGTGTTGCTACAGGCTCGGAGGGTTCAGGGGTTTCCTCAGGAGTTGGGCTGGGCGTTGGAGTGGCTTTTGCAGCCTCCTCGTAGAGATAGCGGGTGTACTCACTGTAGTCGCACATAAGAGTGCAGAGGCGTGTCAGAGTATTGGCGCCGCCTGCGCAGTTATCTGTGAACATGACAAGCAGAATGGGATGAGGTGTATAGATTATTGCCGCATCGTTATAGTAGTTATGGCCGTTATATGTGAGGTAACCATATTTATGAGGGGCAACATAGCGGTGCTCAGCAGCGGTGAAATGACTGTTGGGCGCTGCCATAAGCATGTATCTTTCAACATTTTCGTAAATCTCTCTGTTTCCGTAGAGCTTCTTGAGACAAGCGATTATCTGACGGGCAGTATATTTGTTGTCATCATTATAGTATTCTTCTTCCACCGTTTCGGGGTCTAGATCAAAGAGATAGGCAATGGCTGCGCGGTATTCATTATTATCGCCCACGCCCTTCTGAAGCGCTTCGCTGAGCTCATTGTTGCTGGAAATAATACTGCTGACCTGAATTGCGTGATAGGGGCTGCCCTTGTAGGTATCATCCCAGCTCATCTCACCCTTATAAATCTGCTCTGTGTAATACATATTGAGAGGCACTTTATATACGCTGGCTGCCACCATATATTTGTCGCCCTCATAATACTGCTCTTCGCCGGTTATTACGTTATAATAGCCGAAGCTCACGCTTTCAGGGTCTATGCCCCACTTTTCAAGGAAGTCATTTGTGATTTCCTCAAAGCTCTTTCCTTCAAAGATGCTGAAATCAATAACATCATCCTCGTCGGGGGGAGTAAGGTAAGGCGTAGGTCTGCCCTGTTTTTGGTACCAGTTGGGGTTTATGGTAGGGGG
>JAZUAQ010000110.1:0-2736 GCA_045638085.1 Oscillospiraceae bacterium | reverse complement strand
AAAAAGCACCCTTCGGGGTGCTTTTTTAAAGTAATAGGTGATAGGTAATAGTGAAGAGGTAAGGTTCATTTTTGCTTTGGCAAAAATGGACTTTTTATATTCTTATTTTCAATTTGTGTCTCAGGCGCTGGAGGTAGTATGTTATAAAAACGGTGAGGGAATAGTCGAAAATGAGGAAAAAGACGTTTCCCGCAAGGTAGACGATAACGTTAAATGCCGCCCATTCGTCCTGTATTCCGAGAACGAATTTCGCAAGGAGAAGGCAGGCTGTCAGCATCACGTTAAAGGAAAGAAGCTTTAATCCGTAGCCCGGTACCTTCGGCAGTCTTTCAAGATACGCCTTGATGATGGGATAAATGCCGCCGAGGGCAATATATTCAAGGGCAACAAACTTGTCGGGAAGGAGGAGCAGGGAAAGCGCTCCTGTCACAGCGCAAACAAGCCATGGCCACATTCCGCCCATCTCGATAACCGCAAAGGCGCAGAAAAGTGCTCCGCCTACAACGGCACAAAGATCAAACACGCCGCTGAGGGCTCCCGCGTACATTAAAACGAAGGACAGTGCAGAGAGCAGTGCCGCAAAGGCAAGTCGCTTTGCGCGTATAAAGGTTTTAGATTCTTTTCTCATGATCAGCAGCAGCGGATAAAGTCTCCGCCCATGCACTCACAGCAGCAGTCAAGACACCAGAGAGTCTGGCAAACGGTACACATATCAACGTTTGAGCCACCCGAAGTATTGTAGGGTGTGCCGTATCCGTATCCATATCCCTGAGATGTACGGGAGAGCTGTGCTCTCGCCTGCTGATATTCAGCATTTGTAGGGTCCATATAGCAGGCTGTTTCAATATGCTTCTGGGCCTCGAAAACGTGGCCGCGCTGAGCAAGAACACAGGCCTTGAGGAAGTTCCATTCCGCACCGCGGTCAGCGCTTGACATAGAGTCAAGTCTGATCTCAGCATCGGAGAAGCGGCGCTGATTGATGAGCGCGCGGATCTCAAGGAATCGGGGGTCTGTTGTTCTTGAGCCCTGATAGGAAGAATTTGAGGAGGAAGAGGAGGACTTTCCGCTTCTTTCAGCCTGGATAGCCTCGTAAGCCTCGTTTATCTCCTTCATTTTCTCCCCTGCAAGCTCAGCAAGATTGGGGTCCTGCTGATAGTTGTCGGGATGATATTTTCTCGCAAGCTCGCGATATGCTTTCTTTATTTCGTCGTCAGTGGCAGTTCTGGAAACGCCAAGGACCTGATAAGGGTCTTTCATGATACCTCCGTCTTACCGAAGATCCTGTCGGCTTCCTTCGGCAATCCTTCATATAATATATTGTATATAAGCTCCCGAAGCTCGATGGAGCCTGTAAAATCCATAAGATTAACAGCGGCCTCAGCCCGTGAAAGCTCAAGGCGCACTGCAAGGGACAGGGATTCGGGAGAGATGGGTTCAATGTTTAAGGGATTGTAATTGCCTTTTTCGCGGTCCTTTTCCATGTCGTCCGCCGCATCGAGAACGTAGATGACACGGCCGATGGATTTTCCAAGGGCCTCGGCAATTGAGCGATCACTTCCTGAAAGTCCGTGGGCAAAGATTGCACTGAGCACCTTTCCAAAGCAGTCGGCGCAGGCATCAACTGAGGGGCATCCCTCAGCTTCCAGGCGGGAAAGCTCTGACAGTCCCTTGGCTACCGCATCCACAGGAAGTGTGCTGTCATATTTCATGGCCTTTTTTGCCATCCCCTTTGCCGCAGGCATAAGAAGCTGTGGCCCGAGCTTTTCAAATCCCTTGGAGTCGTTGATATCGTCCTGCACCTTTTCTCTTGTGAGAATGGCCGCGGCAGCGGCGCAGTAGGAAAGGGCTGGATTATCCTCCATAATAGGGCGGCGCTTCCATGGGGAAAGGGCGCAGGAGGTTACCTTAACGTCCATCTTCGTTTTCTCAAGAACAAGGCGCACAGCGCAGAGAAAAGCGAAGTCATAGGAAAGAGTAAGGCGGGAGGCGCAGCCTGTGTGGCGACCCATAGAGCGGCAAAGACCGCAGTATATAGCTCTGTAAAGCTCGTGCTCCCTTACTCTCAGGTCAGGCACGAAGGGCTTTATATATCCAAACATACCATCACCTCCGAATTTACCATTATATATTACCGCGATTGAAGAGAAAAAACAATAGACAATCTGTAAATTGTTAAAACATATAAAAAATATAAGATAAAATTGTAAAAAAACACTTGACAAGCGAAATAAGATATGGTATTATACTAAGGCTGACACGAGTGATGCGGGTGTAGCTCAATGGTAGAGCTCCAGCCTTCCAAGCTGGCCACGTGGGTTCGATTCCCATCACCCGCTCCAAGATGTGCCCTTAGCTCAGCCGGATAGAGCAACTGCCTTCTAAGCAGTAGGTCGCAGGTTCGAATCCTGCAGGGCACGCCATTTAATTTAATATCCTTATGGTGGGCGTAGCTCAGTTGGTTAGAGCGTCAGGTTGTGGCCCTGAAGGCCGTGGGTTCGACTCCCACCGCTCACCCCAGAAAAGAAACCCTCTGTCTTATGACAGAGGTTTTTCTTTCCAACTAAGTGTGCCTTTCGGCACGATAAGCACACCTTTGGTGCGTGAAGTGATGCTTTGCATCGTGAAGTGCCTGCGGGCGTGGGTGGCACACTTAACTTCACATCATGCGTAAGCACGATACTTCATAGCGGTATCGCCGCTGTTTCACTTGGGCGTTGCCCAAACTTCACGAAAAGG
>JAZUAQ010000109.1:0-13459 GCA_045638085.1 Oscillospiraceae bacterium | reverse complement strand
CGTCGCTTGTGAAGAAAAACAGTATCTTGTTTCCCTCAAAATTGCACTCAACGTCCACGAGCTTCATATCCAGACCGTGGGCGGCAATTTTTTCTTCGCAGATACCGAAGGCTTCCTTTTCCCGCTGCTTGCAAAGCTCGGCAATACGGAGGCCATCGGCGGTGGCCACTCTGATAACGGGACGGAGAGGAGGAACTATCCTATCGTCCATAACGGTATGAGCTCCCTGTATACACTCGGCAAGTTCAAGACCCTTGCTGGTTTCCACAACCAGCTGCTGACCGCCGCTGCAGTCAACGCCGTTGGGGTCAAAGAAATAGGTCTTGCCGCGACCTTTGAATTTTACGCTAACAACATCAATCAAAGTATTTTCCTCATTTCGATTCGATTGAGCAGACGCTGAGCATGCCAAAAAGCTGCTTGCTGCTCACATTGAAGCGCAGATATTCCTGCGCCTTTCTCATAAGCGCCACGAGGCGCATAAGCTCCTTGCGGCTCAAACCTGCGGCAGGCAATCTTCCGCAGAGCATATCTGTCAGCAATGCGGCAGCGGCCTTTGTAAATTCTGTGGAATCGGCAACGCTCATTTCTCCCTGCTCTGTGGTAAAACGCAGGAGGGCGAGGGCATCGCCTTTAGCAAGAATTGCAAGATATTTTTCGGCTTTTTCCCTTGCCTCGGGGTCGATGCTCTCCTCTTCGCCGTTGAGATTTATGCTCACGCAGCGGGAGCGCACGGTTTCCAGAAGCAGCTTGGGATTATCCGTTATCAGGATAAAAGCGTCAAAATAGGGGGGCTCTTCAAGAATTTTCAGAAGGACGCCCTGGGAATTGGCGGCTATTGCTCCGGCATCGCGGATTATATAGACTTTTTTATCCGCCTCGTTGGGCATAATGTAGGCGGTGGAGAGGGTGGCGCGGAGAAGCTCGATGGGAATCTCCTTCTTCATCTTGCCCTTGTCATCCAGCGGACGGGTCAGAACCGTCACATCGGGATGAATGCCGCGGAGACTCTTTTTGCAGTGGCGGCATGTTCCGCAGGGGCGCTTGTCAGTGCTTTCGCAGAGAATTGCGGCTGCAAGCTCCTTGGCCTTTTCAAAGCCCTCCTCAGGTTTTGCGGAGATGATATAGGCGTGGGACAGATTTTTGCCAAAGTCCATATAGCTATACCTCCCCATTAAAATCTATCTATATATTTTACCTTTATTGCGTCAGATAGTCAAGGCAATTCAAATATTTAAGCCGCCGCCCATCCATTGACTTTTTGGCCTGTTTGTCGTAAAATACTTCGCATAAACGAAATATTACCGTTATCAAAGGGGTAAAATCATGATAAAAGGTTATATAAGTGTAAAAGAGGCGGCGCAAAAATGGGCTGTAACCACCCGCAGAGTGCAGTATTACTGCGCCAATGGCTATATTGAAGGCGTCATTCGCTTCGGAAGAAGCTTTGCCATTCCCGAGTCCGCGGAAAAGCCCGCCGACGGAAGACGCACCGCGGAAGAGGCGGCGAAGACCCATCTTCCCGGCGGTGTGCCCATATATGAGGCGGGAGACTGCGCCGTTGCGGTTATCGGCGCAGGACACGCGGGCATAGAGGCCGCCCTCGCCTGCGCAAGACTTGGCTTGGACACCGTGATTTTCACTATCAATCTGGATGCCATAGGTAACATGCCCTGCAACCCCGCCATTGGCGGCACGGGCAAGGGTCACCTCGTCCGTGAGATTGATGCCCTGGGCGGCGAAATGGCAAAGGCTGCGGACAAGGCCGCCATTCAGTACAGAATGCTCAACCGCGGCAAGGGTCCCGCCGTCCACTCCCTCCGCGCCCAGTGCGACAGAAGAAAGTATCAGGAGATAATGAAACATACTCTTGAGAGGCAGGAAAATCTCCGTGTCAAGCAGGCGGAGATAGTTGAGATTGAAGCATCCGAGGGCGCTGTGGTAAGCGTTATTACCGCAACGGGAGCTCGTTTCCGCTGCAAGGCGGCAATTATCGCCAGCGGCACTTATCTCCGCGCCCAGACCATAGTGGGCGAGGTTATCCAGTCCTCGGGTCCTGACGGTCTCGCCGCCGCTGACAGACTCAGCCAATGCCTCGTCTCCCTGGGTCTGCCTCTGCGCCGCTTTAAGACCGGCACTCCTCCCAGAGTGAATGAGCGCAGCGTGGACTTCTCCAAAATGGAAATCCAGCCCGGTGACGAGGTGATAGAGCCCTTCTCTTTTGAAAGCGACAGCTCGGCCCTCTGCAACAGCAAGGTATGCTACCTCACCTATACCAACGCGGATACCCACGATACTATAAAGGCAAATCTGGACAGAAGCCCCATTTATTCGGGAGTTATCGAGGGCGTAGGCCCCCGCTACTGCCCCAGCATAGAGACAAAGGTCATGACCTTCCCTGATAAGCCCCGCCATCAGCTTTTTGTTGAGCCTATGGGTCAGGAGACAATGGAGCTTTATATTCAGGGCTTCTCCTCCTCCATGCCTGAGGAAGTTCAGCTTCGTATGATGCGATCCATCCCCGGCCTTGAAAATGCAGAGATGATGCGCTGCGCCTATGCCATTGAGTATGACTGCATAGATCCCACGGAGCTTTATCCCACTTTGGAAACAAAGGCCGTCAGCGGTCTTTACGGCGCGGGACAGTTCAACGGCTCTTCGGGCTATGAGGAAGCTGCCGCCCAGGGGCTTGTGGCGGGCGTCAATGCCGCTATGAAAATTCTGGGCAGGGAGAGCATGGTGCTTCAGCGCAGCGACGGCTACATAGGCACACTCATTGATGACCTTGTCACTAAGGGCACTGATGAGCCCTACAGAATGATGACTTCCCGCACGGAATACCGTCTGCTGTTGCGTCAGGACAACGCGGACTTCCGTCTTTGCCATATTGGCAACCGCGTGGGTCTTGTCAGCGATGAGCGCCTGGCTGCCGTCAAGGAAAAATATGCCCTTGTGGACAGAGAGATTCGCCGTCTTGAGCATACGGGTCTTGCCCCCTCTGCGGAGCTTAACGGCTATCTGGAAAGCTGCGGCACAGCTGCGGTTATAAACGGTTCTTCCCTTGCCGACCTTATCCGCAGACCTCAGATAAACTATGCAGGTCTTGCCCCCTTTGACAAGGAAAGACCCGCCCTCCCCAAAGCCGTTTGGGAGCAGGCGGAGATACGCATAAAGTATGAAGGCTATATCCGCCGCCAGATGAAGCAGGTTGAGGAATTTTCCCGCCTCGAGAAAAAGCTTCTGCCCGAGGGACTGGATTATTCCGAAATAAGCGGTCTGCGCATTGAGGCAAGGGAAAAGCTTGGCCGTATACAGCCCCGCAATTTCGGTCAGGCAAGCCGCATTTCGGGAGTTTCTCCCGCCGATATTGCCGCGCTGATGGTGTGGCTGGAAAACAGAAAGTGAGGCAAAAATGAGCAAAGTGCTTTTGGGTCTCAGCGGCGGCGTGGATAGCGCCGTTGCCGCAAGACTTTTGCAAAACGCGGGTTATGAAGTCCGCGGTCTTTATCTGGACATAGGCTCGGCCGATGCAAGAGCGGATGCGGTGGAAACCGCCCGCTTTCTGGGTGTTGAGCTGGATATAATGGATATCTCCCGTCAGCTGGAGGAAAAAGTCTGCGCACCTTTCGTGGAAAGCTATCTTCGTGGCGAGACACCCAATCCCTGCATCATGTGCAACCCTGCCGTGAAGTTTGCCGCATTGATTGAGAAAGCCGACGAAGTGGGTGCGGAGTTTATTGCCACGGGACACTATGCCCGCACGGAAAAGGGCGCTCTCTATAAAGCCCGTTCGGGCAATGACCAGAGCTATATGCTCTGCCGCCTGAAGAAGGAGCAGGTGGAGCGATTGCTGCTGCCCTTGGGAGAATTCGAAAAAAGTGAAGTCCGCGCCATGGCTGAGAGCTTCGGCATTCCCGTTGCCTCAAAGCCCGACAGCATGGAGATTTGCTTCATACCGGATAAGGACTATATCGGCTGGATAGCCCGCCGCGCCGCTGTGCCCGGAGAGGGAGATTTTGTCTTTAATGGTCAGCCTATAGGTCGCCATGAGGGCATCCACCGCTGGACAGTGGGTCAGCGTATCCCGGGGCTCTATAACGAGCGCAAGCTTTATGTTTCAGAAATCCGCCCCGAAACAAACGAGATTATTCTCGCCCTTTGGGAGGATCTTTTCAAAACCGAAGTTCGCATAAGAGATTTCAACTGGCTCATCCCTCAGCCCGAAGAGCCCATACGCGGAAGCGTAAAAGTTCGCCACACCAAGTGGGAATGCCCCGAATGCACTGTTTTTCCCGCAGAAAACGGCATCGTGGCGCTTTCCGCAGACGAAGCGGTGCGCGCCCCCGCCCGCGGTCAGGCTGCTGTCATCTATTGTGGTGAGCGAGTCCTGGGCGGTGGATATATTGTGTAAAATGCAATTATATCCAAATATGCAAAAATCTCCCTTTTTGGATTGAAAAACCTCAATTTCTGCGCTATATTTTGTAGAATTTTTTGAAAAATAACACAAAATATGCTTGCATACTGTCGAAACCTGTATTATAATGAGATAAATATTGGGGGTTTGTCTCTAAACCCCAACAACATTTCGTGGTTTTTGATAGTTTGGAGCATTGCAGATGAAAAAATTTGCGATAGGCGTACTTGCCATATGCATGGTGGTACTGCTGGTCATCAGCCTTAACGGCGGATTTGATGACGTAGAGAACAACAACATAAAGTTCAATGAAGCTGCTTTCTCCATTCCCAGTTCCATTTCCGGCAGTAAGGATATCTCCACTTTCCTTATCGGTGAGTTCGACGGTGAAGACGGAACCCACATCAGCTTTGACGGAAATGGTCACGTGAAGCTCACAAGAGGTGTCGGCTTTGTTCAGAGCGGCAGCTATACTCTCCTCCAGCAGAATGACGGCAGCGCAATGCTCCGCCTGATGCTTGACAGCGGCGAGGAACTTTATGCCTTCGCTCTTTGTTCCGATTGCGGTGACTTCGTTCTCGCAGACGAAAACGGCAAAGAGACAAAATATTCTCCGGTTTTAATCTGATTAAACATACAGCACGATAAGGCGGGAAACGAGTTTCGTTTTCCGCTTTATTATTTGAAAGGGTACCGCTTATGACGGAAAAGCTTTTTTATCAGGATGCATATCTGACTAAATTCAGTGGACGTGTTCTTTCCTGCGCTGAGGGAAAGAAGGGCTATGAAATAGTCCTTGACCGCAGCGCCTTTTACCCCGAAGGGGGCGGACAGCCGGGTGACAGCGGTCTTCTTGGGGGAGTCCGCGTCACGGATACCCACGAAAAGGGCGGCGAGGTCATCCATTATTGCGAATCTCCCCTTGAAGAGGGCAGTACTGTGGAAGGCGAGATAGATTTCGCCCGCCGCTTCGACTTTATGCAGCAGCATAGCGGCGAGCACATTGTCAGCGGTCTCATCCATAGCCGCTTTGGTTGCGACAATGTGGGCTTCCATATGGGCAAGGACACCGTCACCATCGACTTCAACTGCGCAATAAGCGGCGAGGAGCTGAAGGAGATTGAAGGGGAGGCCAATGCCCTCATTTGGAAAAATATCCCCATCAATGCCACCTGGCCCGATGCTGAAACTCTTGCCACCCTGCCTTACAGAAGCAAAAAAGCTCTCAGCGGAGATGTGCGCATAGTGGAGTGTGAGGGCGCGGATATGTGCGCCTGCTGCGGCACCCATGTTAAAAGCGCAGGCGAGCTTGGCCTTATCAAGCTTCTCAGCGTTCATCCCTTCCGCGAGGGCGTGCGCATTGAGATGCTCTCCGGTAAAAGAGCCTATGACTATGTCTGCTGCGCCACCGAGCAAAACGGTGCGGTGGGCGCTCTTCTCTCCGCAAAATATGATGCAACAGCTGCCGCCGCAAAGCGTATGCAGGATGAGCTTGTTGCCACTTCTTACCGCCTCACTGCCATGGAAAACCGCGTCTTCGCGGCAACTGCCGAAAAGTATGAGGGCAGTGAAGATGTCCTCCTTTTTGAAGAGGGACTCTCTTCCGACGGAGTGAGACGCCTTGCCGATGCTCTTATGAGCCGCTGCAGCGGTCTTTGCGCCGTTTTCTCAGGGGACGAGACAAGCGGATATAAATATGCCCTCGGCAAAAAAGAGGGAGACCTTCGTGCCATGGTGAAGGAAATGAATCAAGCTCTCCGGGGCAGAGGCGGCGGAAAGCCCTTCTTCGCTCAAGGCTCTGTGCAGTGCGGTAAAGCCGAAATAGAAGCTTTCTTCGGAAAATAAAAAAACAAAACCCGATCTGCGATTTTGTCGCAGACCGGGTTTTTTAATTTATCAATATTCAACTTCCGCATAGAGCTTGTTTTTCTTCCACTTGCCCGTGATAAAGAAGAATAAGCTTACGCCTATGCCGACAAAGGGAGAGAAAACAAAGCCCAGGGCGATGCCGTTGAAGCCAAGAGCTGTGTAATGGCAGAGCAGATAGGAGAGAAGATAGCGCACTGCGAAGGAGGAGAAAATTCCGGAGAACATGGTTGCTCTTGTGTAGCCGGAGCCGGTTATTACGCCGAAGAGACAGAACATAGTGGTTTCTCCGATGAAGCAGAGGGAGAAATATTTCAGATAGCTTATGCCCACCTCGAGGACGGAAGCATCGGAGGTGAAGAGTCTGTACATAGTTTCGGGTGCAATCTGGCATAGAAGCACGAAGATGACGGATACGGAAAGGGAGAGAACAAGGCCGCAGATCATACCGTGGATTATTCTCTTGAAATCCTTCCTTGGATGGTTCTGTGCCGTCATGGTGACTATGGCGGTCATGCAGGCAATGCCGGGCATTGTGCCGAAGGAGCAGAGCTTGTTTGCAGCGCCTGCTGCGGCGGAGGCGGCAATGCCGAAGCTGTTGACCAGGGAGGAGATGAAGAGGAAGGAGATGTTGGTGCAGACGTACTGAACGGCCTGAGGAAGTCCAACAGCGAGCTGGGCGGAAAGCTTTGTCCTGTCAATTTTGAAAGAGGAAAGCTTGAAATCGAAAAGGGGTGTGTGGCGGACCACATATATTGCCACCAGTGCGCAGCTTGTTGCCTGGCTTATAACCGTTGCAATGGCGGCGCCCACAGCGCCCATATGGAATACTGCAACAAACAGAAGGTCAAGGACAATGTTTTCAATTGTTGTGATGATAACATATACGAGGGGCTTTACGGATTCTCCTGTGCCTCTCAAAGCGGCGCTGAGAAGACCGTAGCCATAGACAAACACCGTGCCCAGCATGGAAATGATGAGGTAAATACGGGTATCGTCAAAGCTTTCGGTGGGGGTGTTAATAGCCTTCAGCAGGGGTGTGCAGAAGGCGATTATGGCAAAAGTGAAGAAAAGCGCCAGAATGAGCAGGAAACTGAACATGCTGCCCACATAGCCTTTCATTTCTCTGTAGCGCTTCAGGCCGGAGAGGTTGCCTATATATACTGCGCAGCCGTTGGAAATGCCGGAGCAGGTGACCAGCACCAACGTGGTTATCTGGCCGCCGATGCTGACGGCGGACATGCCTACAGAACCAACGAACTGACCGACGATTATCATATCCACAATGCTGTATACAGCCTGCAGCAGATTCATTGCCACTATGGGCAAGGCAAAAAGCGTAAGCTTTTTCCAAACGCTGCCGTTTGTGAGATCCTTTCTGTCGCTCATTTTGCAGCCTCCTTTTCCCTGTTTTTCATACTAAGTATTATAGTGCTTTTTGAGGACTCTGTCAAAGGGATAAGAACACGATTTGCGTTGACAAAGCTGATAAAATAATTATAATTAAATAGGAATATGTTCTTAATTTTCACTTGTCAAAAAATAAAAAAACAATATATTTGGAGGAAAAAACATGAACAACACACTTGCCGGACTCAAAGTAGTTGAACTCTCTACTTTCATCGCAGTTCCCGCCTGCGCAAGATTCTTTGCTGACCACGGCGCCGACGTTATCAAGGTCGAGGCCAAGGGCGGCGACGCTGTCCGTTGGAACGGCGTAAGCGAAGGCCGCAGCGGTAGCCCCTATGAAAACACCACTTTTGACCTTGAAAACGCAAACAAGCGCGGCATCGTTCTCAACCTCAAGAGCGAGACCGGTAAGGAAATCCTCTTCAAGCTTCTTGCTGATGCTGACATCTTCCTCACCAACTGGCGTCCCCAGGCTCTGGCAAAGGCCGGCCTGACCTATGAAGAGCTTCATGAGAAGTTCCCCAAGATGGTTTACGGTACCCTCACCGGCTACGGCGACAAGGGTCCCGATAAGGATCTGCCCGGCTATGACTTTACCGCATTCTGGGCACGCGGCGGTATCATGGACTCCCTCCGTCAGAAGGACGAGTGGCCCGGCAACCTGATCCCCGGCATGGGCGACCACATCTCCGGTCTGCTTCTCGCTTCCGGCGTTATGGCAGCTCTCTTGAACGCACAGCGCACCGGCATCGGTGAGCGCGTCTGCATCAACCTGCTCCACACCTCCATCTGGGATCAGGCTATCATGGTTCAGGCTGCTCAGTACACCGAGTACGGCCAGAAGTACCCCATCTCCCGCCGCACCGCCGATAACCCCTTCAACTGCGCATACCGTTGCTCCGACGGCCGCTTCATGCAGATCTCTATGCCTCCCTTCGATATGTTCTATCCCCGCTTTATGCCCCTCATCGGCCGCGAGGATCTGGTAGGCAATCCCCGTTACACCATGGATAACATCACCAAGAACAAGCTCCACAGCGAGTTCGTTGACATCCTCACCGAGGCCTTCGAGAAGAAGACCGTTGGCGAGTGGGACGAGATTCTCACCAAGGCAGACATCCCCCACTCCATGCTCCAGAGCTGGGAAGAAGTTCTCGAGGATAAGCAGGCTTGGGCCAACGACGTATTCTACGAGATGGATTATCCCACCGGCAACAAGCGCGTTCTCATCCGTCAGCCCATCTTCATCGGCAATGATCTGCCCGACTACAAGATGGCTCCCATGCTCGGTGAGCACAGCGAAGAAGTCCTCAAGGGTCTTGGCTACACCGATGAGCAGCTTGCTGAGCTCCATGAGCAGGGCATCTACAACACCTGGGAGGACCTGAAGGCCTACCATGGCGGCTGATAAATACAGCATGGGCGTGGACATTGGTTCCACTGCCTCAAAATGCCTGATTCTTAAAAACGGCGAAGAGACCGTTGGCAAAAGCATCATCGCCGCCGGAACCGGAACTTCCGGTCCCGGCAGAGCGGTGGCGGAAGCCCTTGCCCAGGCGGGACTGAGCATGGAGGATATCTCCTGCGTCACCGCTACGGGTTACGGACGAAACACCTTCTCCGCCGCCGACTACATAGTCAGCGAGCTTTCTGCCCATGCCATCGGCGCTTATGCCCTTTTCCCCGGTGTGAGAACCGTCATCGATATAGGCGGTCAGGACGCTAAAGTCATTCGTGTGAACGAACAGGGCAAAATGGAGAACTTTATTATGAACGATAAATGCGCCGCAGGCACAGGACGTTTTCTTGATGTTATGGCAAGAGTCCTGGAGCTTGATGTGAGCGAGCTTGAAAAGCGCGACGCTATGGCGGAGACCACCGTTCGTATAAGCTCCACCTGCACTGTTTTCGCAGAAAGCGAAGTTATAAGCCAGCTGGCGCAGAATGTTGATATCAACGCTCTTGTTGCCGGCATTCATGACAGCGTTGCCGTGAGAACCGCAAGTCTTGCGAGAAGACTTGGCGTCATCGAGCCCGTTGTTATGAGCGGAGGCGTTGCCAGAAACGGTGGCGTTGTCCGCGCTCTTGAAAAGGAGCTTGGCGTTTCTATAAGCGTTTCCCCTCTTAACCAGTTGGGCGGTGCCTTCGGCGCAGCCATTTACGGTTGGAAAAAAATCAGTTAAACATAAACCCGCAGCGCTTTAGCTCTGCGGGTTTGAAAAATAATATCCAAAGGAGTGGAAAAATGAGCGAAATTCTGGAAAGAAAGCCCGCCAAGATAATCCTCCGCGAGCTTCAGGATAAAATTGCCCAGGATGCATGGGATGCAAAACTCCGCGGCGAAAAGGTTGGCTGGTGCGCCTCCAACTTCCCCCAGGAGATAACCACCGCTATGGGTATCCATGTTGTTTACCCCGAGAACATGGGCGCCGCAGTCGGTGCCAAGGGCGGCGGACTTCGTATGTGCCAGCATGCCGAGGGCATGGGCTATTCCTCCGACCTCTGCTCTTATGCCCGCATCAACTTTGCCTATGCGGACATCAAAAAGTGCGAGGAGATAGAGATCCCCTTCCCCGATTTCCTTCTTTGCTGCAATAATATCTGCAACTGCATGATCAAGTGGTATGAAAACCTGGCTCTCGAGCTGAATGTCCCCCTGATTCTCATCGACATTCCTCATCTGGACGCTATGGAATGCTCCGCCGACCGCGTTAAGTATATCCGCGCCCAGTTTGACGATGCCATCGCACAGCTGGAAGAAATCACCGGCAAGAAGATGGACTATGATAAGCTTCGCAGCGTTATGGAAGTTTCCCAGCGCTCCTCCAAGGCATGGCTGAAGGCCGTTGGCTATATGGCCTGCGAGCCCTCTCCCTTCAGCGGTTTCGATATTTTCAACAATATGGCCGTTGCCTGTGTCGGACGCGGCACCGTTGCCGCAGCCGAGGCTTTCGAGGCTCTGGCTGAGGATTATGAGGAACTGGCCAAGGAAGGCAAGAGCTCCTTCAAGGGCGAGGAAAAATACCGCGTTCTTTTCGAGGGTATTGCCTGCTGGGCAAACCTGAAGTACACCTACAAGGCTCTCCAGAGCCGCGGTATGAATGTAACCGCATCTGTCTATGGCCCTGCTTTCAGCTTCCTCTACAGCAATCTGGACGAACTTATGGCAGCATACTCCTATGTCCCCAACTCCAACTGCTTCGAGCGCGAACTGAAGCTGCGCGTTGACGATGCCATCAATAACAAGGTTGACGGCGCTGTTTTCCATATGAACCGCAGCTGCAAGCACTGGAGCGGCACTCTTTATGAGATGGAGCGCCAGTTCCGTGAAATCACCGGCGTTCCCACCGTCTGCTTTGACGGTGACCAGTCCGACCCCCGTGTATTCTCTGAGGCTCAGTATGATACCAGAGTTGAAGCTCTGATGGAGATTATGGACGAAAACAAACGTGCAAAGGAGGACAAGTAAAAATGCGTGAACTTGAACTTCTGAAAGCTATAGCTGCTTCTCCCAAGGCTCAGCTTGAAAAGACCCTTGCCGAGGGCAAGAAGGTTATAGGCGTTATGCCCTATTTCTGCCCCGAAGAGCTTGTTTATGCCGCAGGCATGGCTCCCTTCGGACTTTGGGGCGCTGAGATGCAGGCCAACGAAAGCAAGCGCTATTTCCCCGCCTTCATCTGCTCCATTCTGCACACCACTCTTGAAATGGGTCTGCGCGGCGAGCTCAACGCTCTCAGCGGCATTATGATTCCCATTTCCTGCGACAGCCTGAAGGGAATGGGCGCAAACTGGCAGTACGGCGTAAAGACCGTTCCCGTCATAAACGTTGCATATGCCCAGAACCGCAAGATAGCTGCAGGTGACGAGTTCTCCCGCAGCCAGATGATGAAGGTCAAGGGCGAGCTGGAGGAAATCTGCGGCCGCGCCATTACCAATGAGGATATCGCAGCTGCTGTTGCCGTTTATAACGAAAATCGCGCCGCCATCTGCGCCTTCACCGAAGCAGTGGGCGCAAAGCCCGGCCTCATCAGCGCAGCAGACCGCTCTGCCGCCATCAAGGCAGGCTACTTTATGGACAGAAAAGAGCATAGCGTTCTTCTCAATGCCCTCACCGAGGCCATCAAGGCTGCCGAAGCCCCCCAGTGGAAGGGACTTAAGGTTGTCACCACCGGCATTATTGCCGATTCCCCCGAGCTTCTCAAGATTTTCGACGAAAACGGCATAGCCGTTGTTGCAGACCAGATTGCTCAGGAGAGCGTGGATGCCCGCTATCCCACCCCCGTAACCGAGGATCCCGTCCTTGGTATGGCTCAGCGCTATGGCAAGATCGAAGGCTGCAGCGTGCTCTATGACCCCGTCAAGGAGCGCGGTCATCAGCTGGTTGAGCTTGCAAAGGCTAGCGGTGCTGACGGCGTCATCTGGGTTATGACCAAGTTCTGTGACCCCGAGGAGTTCGACTATGTGCCCGTAAAGCGCATGCTTGATGCCGCAGGTATTCCCCTTCTCGCCATTGAGGTTGACCAGCAGATGGTTAACTTTGAGCAGGCAAGAAATGCTGTCCTCACCTTCAGCGAAATGCTTGGCTGATAAGCTTAATAAAAAAACGACCTGCATCTGCAGGTCGTGTTTTTTATTATTTCTTCTGGTTTTCTTCCATTTTCTTATATTTTTCGTAGCGGGAGACGGCGTTTTCTCTTCCTGCCTTGAAAAGCACTTCGGCGTTTTCGGGGAAGCTGCGGTAGAGGGAGGCATATCTTGTCTCGCCCTGAAGGAAGTCCATAAAGTCCATATCGGGAGCCTTGCTGTCAAGAGTGAGGGGCTCTGCCTTGCGGGGATCATAGCGGTAGAGATTCCAGTAACCGCTGTGGACGGCTCTCTTCATCTCCTCCTGAGTTTTGCCCATGCCCAGACGTATGCCGTGGGCGGCGCAGGGGGTATAGGCAACGATGAGGGAGGGACCGGGGTAGCTTTCAGCCTCGCGGATAGCCTTGAGAAGCTGTGCGGGGTCTGCGCCCATGGCAACCTGAGCAACATAAACATTGCCGTAGGTCATCATCATTGCGCCCAAATCCTTTTTGCGGCTGCGCTTGCCGGAGGAGGCAAACTGGGCAACGGCGCCTATGGGAGTTGCTTTGGAACTCTGTCCGCCGGTGTTGGAATAAACCTCGGTGTCGATGACGAAGACATTTATGTCCTCGCCTCCTGCGATAACGTGGTCAAGACCGCCGAAGCCTATATCGTAGGCCCAACCGTCGCCGCCGAACATCCAGAAGGTTTTCTTCGCCAGCTGATCCTTTGCAAGGAGGATCTCTTCTGCGGCCGCTCCGCCGAAGGCTTCAAGCTGCTCTATGAGCGCATCGCTGCTGGCTCTGGAAGCATCAAAATTATCGTAGGTATCCAGCCAGTTTTGGCAGGCACTGCGGAGGGACTCGGGGATGGAGGAAGCCATAAGAGACTCCACTTTGTCCTTCTGTGCTTCGCGCTGCTGACGGACGGAGAGGAACATGCCCAGGGCAAGCTCTGCGTTGTTTTCAAAGAGGCTGTTAGTCCATGCAACTCCGTGACCGCGCTTATTGACGGTGTAGGGGATGCCGGGCATGGGAGAGCCCCAGGCCTGAGAGCAGCCGGTACCGTTGGCCCAGTAAACTCTGTCTCCGAAAAGTTGGGTGAGCAGCTTGGCATAGGGGGTTTCGCCGCAGCCTGCGCAGGCGCCGTGGGCTTCCACAAGAGGCTGGCGGAACTGGCTTCCCTTTATGGTGGCGGGAG
>JAZUAQ010000108.1:0-2340 GCA_045638085.1 Oscillospiraceae bacterium | reverse complement strand
GCTGACCCTGAGAGAGGCCGGAACCGTCGCCGGAAAGGACGGTATCGTAGCCATCGGGCAGCATGGAGATGAAGCCGTGGGCGTTAGCCAGCTTTGCGGCTGCAACGATCTCTTCGTCGGTAGCATCCAGCTTACCGTAGCGGATATTCTCGCGAACGGTGCCGGTGAAGAGGTTAACATCCTGAAGAACCACGCCAAGAGAGCGACGCAGGTCGGCTTTCTTGATGTCTCTTACGGGAATACCGTCGTAGGTGATGGTACCTTCCTGAACATCGTAGAAGCGGTTGATCAGGTTGGTAATGGTGGTCTTACCTGCGCCGGTAGCACCAACGAAGGCGACCTTCTGACCGGGCTCGGCATAGAGGTTGATGTTGTGAAGAACGCGTCTTTCATCGGTGTAACCGAAGTCAACATCCTTGAGCACCACGTGACCGGTGAGCTTGACATAATCGTAGCCGCCGGCAGCGTTGGGGCGCTTCCATGCCCAGGTGTTGGTACGCTTGTCGGTCTCGGTGAGAGTGCCGTCTGCGTTCTCAATAGCGTTGACCAGAGTGACCTTACCTTCATCCTCCTCGGGAACTGCATCCAGAAGCTGGAATACGCGGCCCGCACCGGCCATAGCCATGATGACGGAGTTGACCTGCTCGGAGATCTGAGTTACGGGCATGGTGAAGTTTCTGGAAAGCTGGAGGAATGCTGCGATATTACCGAGGGAGATGCCCACGCCTGCTACGGCGAGAGCGCCGCCGGCGATGGCGACTACCGCATACTGGAAGCTGCCAAGGTTGCCGAGAATGGGCATGAGCACGCTGGACAGAGTGTTAGCGGTGGTAGCGTTCTCCCACAGCTCGTCATTACATTCGTCGAATTCTTCCTTTGCGGTCTCTTCATGGCAGAATACCTTAACGACCTTCTGACCGCTGATCATTTCCTCAATGTAGCCGTTTACAACAGCGAGAGAATACTGCTGCTTAACGAAGAACTTGGAGGAAACGCCGCCGATCTTGCCGGTAACGAAGAGCATGAAAGCAACGAAGGCAAGAACAACGAGGGTGAGCCAGAAGCTCTGGCTGACCATGGAAACAAAGACAACAACGATGGTAATGAGAGAAGAAACAGTCTGGGGCAGGGTCATGCCGATCAGCTGCTGGAGGGTATCGGCATCGTTGGTGAAGTGGCTCATTACCTTGCCGTAGGTGTGAGTATCAAAATACTTGATGGGCAGGTTCTGCATGTGGTCAAACATGCTGGCTCGTATATCTCTGAGAACGCCCTGGCTGAGAGTTATCATAAGCCACTGGCGCGCCCATTCGGTTACGATACCCAGCAGGAACACGCAGCCCATTACTATGATGGCCCGGAACAGGCCCGAGAAATCGGGATTGAGGGTGGTTGCCAGAGGCAGGATGTAGCCGTCGATAAGTTTGCCGAGGAATATACCGGAGGCTGAGGATACAATTGCGCTGGCGATGATGCACAGAATTACGAGGAGAATGCGGAAGAAATAGGGCTTGATAATGTAGCCCCATACAAGGCGCTTGATAAGAGCCTTGATCTCGCCGGTCATCTTCATCTTGGGGCCGCGGGCACCGCCTCTGGGGCCGCCGGGGCCGGGGCCACCGCGGAGGGTGGGATTTACGCGCATACGCTTACTTGCGGCGCTCTTACCCTGAGGCATTTCGATGCCAAGATCCTTGAACTGATTGGGAACGTCATGCTCGTCGGAGGGAGGAGGCATGCCGGGACCGCCCTTAGGGGGCATAGGAGGCATACCGGGGCCGCCCTTGGGGGGCATAGGAGGCATTTTATCCTTCATATTATCCTTGTTCGCCATCGAAATCTCCGCCTCCCTTCTGCTGAGACATGTATACCTCGCGGTATATCTCGTTGTTTTCCAACAGCTCGTCGTGAGTGCCGAAGCCGTCTATGCGGCCGTTCTCCAGAACGATGATCTTGTCGGCATCCTGAACGGAGGCGATACGCTGAGCAATGATGAACTTGGTGGTATCGGGAATCTCCTCGCGGAATGCGCGGCGGATAGATGCATCGGTAGCGGTATCAACGGCACTGGTAGAGTCGTCGAGAATGAGTATCTTGGGCTTCTTGAGCAGCGCGCGTGCGATACAGATACGCTGCTTCTGACCGCCGGATACGTTGGAGCCGCCCTGCTCGATATATGTATCGTAGCCCTCAGGCATCTCGCTGATGAAGCCGTGGGCCTGAGCAAGCTGGCAGGCATGGATCATCTCTTCGTCGGTGGCGTCTGCCTTACCCCAGCGCAGGTTATCCTTGAGAGTTCCGGAGAAGAGAACGTTCTTCTGCAGTACCACGGAAACGGAG
>JAZUAQ010000107.1:0-31016 GCA_045638085.1 Oscillospiraceae bacterium | reverse complement strand
GTGATGAGGACTTCAAACGTCTTATCAGGAGCATCAGCGCATAAGTATAATAAAAAATCCCGGACTATTGTCCGGGATTTTTTTGTTTTATTATTCTCAGTTGATGATTCTCTTTGCGCCTACATACATTCTGGTGTAGTAGCTGGAGCTGAGATCGGTGATGACCACGCATCCGCTGCCGGAAGAGGAATGGATGAACTGACCGTTGCCTATGTACATACCAACATGGGTGATGGAATAGGGACCGTAGCCAAAGCAGACAAGGTCACCGGGACGGAGGGCGGATTTGTCAACAAATACGCCGTCATAGCTGTACATACTCTGGGCTACGCGGTTGAGGGAGTAGCCATAGTTCTTGTAGAGGTAGTAAACAAAGCCGCTGCAGTCAAAACCGGAGGGGCTTGTGCCTGCCCATACATAGGGAGTGCCCAGATAGAGCTTGCTTGTTGCAACGATCTGGTCAGCAACGCCGCCGCTGGGGGCTGCGGATGCGGTTCCGATTTTCAGGTAGTCGCTGTGCATGTAGCCAACAAGACCTGCAGAGGTTTTAACATTCACCCATTCGCCGCTGGTGCCGAGAACGGTGAACTGTGCGCCGGTGTTGTAGTAGCCGTAAACCTGAGAGGAGAGGGAAGCGCCTGCGCGGAGGCGAACACTCATTCCGGAAACGGTACCGATGGTGCCGGACTGGGCGGTGGTATTGCCGGTGCTGCTGTCGGGAGCTGTGCCGGTGATGCGGACATAGTTCTTGTGAACATAGCCGTTAATGCCGTTATAGCTGATTTTGTGCCAGTCGCCCTGAGTGTCGTTAATGGTAACGGTGCCGCCCTGATAGATGAGGCCCAGTATACCGCTGGCAGTGGTGGCCTGACTGCGGATGTTCAGAGCATCGGCGGTAACGGTGCCGGAGGACACTGCAAGTGCGCTGGGAGCCAGAAGGGAAACGAGAATAACTGCGATGACGAGGGTACGGATTATCTTTCTGTACATATGTACCTCCTGATGGGGGTGTAGATTACTGCTTGGTGAGTGCACGCTCCAGCCAGACGGATGCAACGTCCATTGCGGCATAAAGGCTGTCCTTCTCGCTCTTTTTAACAACGCGATCGCGGCTCTTGATGTCGGGATCGGTGAGCTGAAGCTGAACGGAAACCTTGCTTGCAACATCCATATCCTTAACCTTTTTGGTTTCGAGGATCTGGAGCATGATAATATATTTATCGGACATGCTGCCGAAATATATCAGATTGTCTTTTCTGCGAAGGGGATGGCCCTTGTATTCGAGAGCTGCGGACTTAGCCATAGTCATATCACTCCAATATAAAAAATCATAAATGTAGCTAAATTGTAACATATTTTGTGAATTATGTCAACAATGCAACCTGTAAATTGTGGAAATTGTGAAATTCCACAAGTCCTTGTGCGAAAAAAGAGCCCTCGCAACAAGATTTGGTGGAATAAAAAAATAATCCGCCAAAATTTCTTTGGCGGATTATTTTTTTATTATATTAAATTTAATTTATTTAATCATCAGATGATTCCCAGCGGAATGAGGACAAGCAGCAGGATAATGTTGATGACCACCATTGTGCCGACGACCTTTATCTGCTTTTTCATGGGCAGGTCATAGATGAGGTAAGCGCCAACGAAGAATGGGATATAGGTGGTGATCCAGACGGGAATGCAGCCCCACCAGGGATAGACCCAGATGAAGGCGGGGGTCCATGCAAGGAAGATTTCAACAACTGCGCAGAAGAGAGCCATAGCAATGCCCATGAACCAGCGGTTGTTGATGCCGAGGATTTTTGCCTTTTTGTCTTCGGGGAGAAGTTTGCAGCTGAAGCCCGCAACGGAGAACATAAGGCTCAGTTCAGCGCCAACGCCGACCAAAAGAATAAAGGCGCTGCTTTCAGCGGAAACTGTCCAAAGGGCGTAGCCTGAGAAATGGGCAATGACCGCGTTGGCGATTTCATAGAGCCAATGGATGGAATAAAGACCAAGGGCGGCGAAAACTGCTTTGTAGTTTTTCACCTTCATTTCCTGCCAGTATACGCAGAGGACGAGGGCGAAGATGGGGAGGAGATACCATTGGAAATTCGAGGGGTCGCGAACTGCTTTCATAGCGGCTTCGGCAGCCGGTGCAAAGGACCAATCGCCAAATAACATAGCTTTAACCTCCTTGTTGGATTGTGATTAAATTTTACCATGGCAGGAAAGCCACGGCAAGGGGAGATTTCTTGACAAGGCTCCCTCGGCAAGATAAAATTCATTTAGTAATTAAAAGAAAGAGAATGCGTTTTATGAGCAGAAAAGTTATCTTCTTCGATGTGGATGGAACCATAATGGATGAGCGGGGCTTTGTGCCGCCTTCCGCCATAGAGGCCATTCGCGCCGCCCGCAAAAATGGCGTGATATGCATAGTGAACACAGGCAGACCCTATACCCATATTGAGCCCTTCATCGTGGATATCGGCTTCGACGGCTACATCTGCTGCTGCGGCCAGTCTCTTTTCCTGGAGGACAAGGAGATTTTCCGCGCTCCCATGGATACAGCCGCCTGCGGTGCCATAGTACGAAAGGCCCTTGAGTGCAGGCTGGATGGCTACTATGAAGCGGAGGAGGGGTTGCGATATATCCTCTGCCACGAGCCCGACGAGAATATGCGCCTTTATATGGAGCGCATGGTAGAGCGTGGCTTTGAGACGGACTTGGATCCCCTTGAGGAGGGATATTTCTTCGATAAGTTCTGCGTCTGGGCGAGAGAGGACAGCGATATGGACTCTTTTGCAAAGTTGGCAGAGCAGCATTACACGATTATCAACCGCGGCGGCGGAATGTATGAGTGCGTTCAGAAGGGATATTCCAAGGAGACGGGATTGGAAATGCTCCGCGAAAAACTGGGAGCGGAGAAGGAGGACTGCTACGCAATAGGCGACAGCGCCAACGATCTTCCCATGCTGATGGCTGTGAAGCATTCCATTGCTATGGGCAACTCACCCGCAAAGCTCATGGAGGCGGTTGAGTATGTAACCGATGAGCTGAAGGCGGACGGTCTTGCCAATGCTCTCCGACACTATAAGCTGATTTGAATATGAAAAAATGGGGTGTCCGAAAGGACACCCCAACGTTTATATTTTAACAAATCTATAGGCAGGTGTCAATGAAAAACACCCCGCAAAAGGAGAAATCTCCGATTGCAACAAGTGGGGGAGCTTATTTTCGGGTATTATCCCAACTTGTAAATAAGCTACCCTGATGGTATATTATAGTCAGAAAGGGTGATATCCGATGTACACCTGAAAGATAAAAGGCTCTGAAATTTGAGAGAGCCGATCCTGTAGAAAGAGAGGTTAAAATGATGTTAGATATTAAGAATTCAGAGAAATAAGCCTTGACTGTAGCGACAATGCGAAGGTCAAGGCTTATTTCGTTTTAAAGATAAATTTCGGTCTTTCTGCACCGGCAGAAAGGCTTTTTTGTTGCCTGCCTGAAAGAGAATGTGGTATAATACAAAAAACAACAGGGGGGAATGGGAATGTTCACTTTGGAAAACACCTGCATAGAAAAAGGCTGCCTCAAGGGAGAGGTTGCTCTTGTAACCGGCGCAACCAGCAATGTGGGCAAGGGTTATGCCCAGGCTCTGGCGTGGGCGGGAGCAAAGGTGGTTGTTGTGGGACGCAACGCACAGCGCGGCGCCGCCGTCATTGATGAAATAAACCGTGATAACGGCGTGGGCACTGCTATATTTGTGTCTGCGGATGTATCCCGCGAGGAGGACATTGCCCGTTTGAAGCAGGAGGCCTATGCAGCCTTCGGCAAGGTGGATATTCTCATAAATAACGCTATGGATATGTCCCTCAACGGACCTATCCTGGGTGCAAAGGTTGAGGATCTGGACAAAAGCTATGCCATTTCCGCAAGAGCGGTTTTGCTCACCGTCAATGCCTTTGTTCCCGACATGATAGAGCGTGCCCACGGCACTGTGGTGTATTCCACAACTCAGTTCCACTATATGCCCCCCATGATAGGCGGCAGCATTTACACCGCAGGCAAAGCGGCGGCAACTTCCGCAACAATGAGCCTCTCCAACGAGATTGCCGGCAGTGGAGTGAATGTTTTCTGTCTCGCACCCGGCGGCGTGGGTGTTATCAACCCCGACAGTGTTGATGACCCCGAGGCAGTGGCTCAGCGCATAAAAATGCCCGGATTTAACGGTCTTATACCCATAGATGCCGCAGGCGCAGGCCTTGTCTACTGCATCCTACACGGAGAAGAAATCCACGGCAGCGGTCTCATAGTCGGCAATGTTCTCAAGGAGATGGATTATCCCTTCCCTGCACCCGAAACCCTCCGCCCCAACCTTATGGACAGCGTTGACGGAATGCCCCTCACCATGTTCTTCTGCTACATGGGCAAGGGTTTCCCCAAAAAGTGATGCGCCAATAGGCCTTCTCGGAGCACAGGAACGGCTGATATTGGAGGGTATGTTGTGAGTAAAAAGTGTTTCGGCTTGATTGTTGCCCTCATTATCATTGTGTGTCTTGCTGCCTGCAAATCGGAAAACATGCAAGAGCGTGTTGAGACTGCAGGTGATGAGCGAAAGATTACGGAAGATGCACGGCTGATAGTGTTCGGAGAGGAAGCTTTGGATGTCAATTTGTATATCAACCCCGGTCATGGCTATGCTTTGCTTCCTCTTACGGCAACGCTCAAGGAAATTTGCCCCGATGTTTCAATCGAGTGGGAAAGCGAAACGAGGGCCGTGCTGGAGTATAGCGGGGAGAGATATATTTTATCCGCCGATAAGTGTGCTATCACCAAAGAGGACAACGGAGATTATAATTACATTATTCCCGCACCCGGAGGAAGTTTCCCTCGGTATTATGCGGAGAAATATGAGCTGATGTTGGACAGCACAGGCATTGAAACTGTGGCTATGATGTTTGGAAGCAGGATAATCTGCCGCGTGAACTACCAAAGCAAGACGGTGGAAATAGTTATGCTAAGTGATGCGCTGAACGATATCGCTTAAATGATGCACACAGAAAACGATGTTGGAGGGTGTGTATGGCAAAGAAGAAAAGTTTATACGGCTTTGTTCCTGCCCTTGTTGTCGTGTGCTGCGTCCTTGCCATAGTTGGCGCATTTTTGGCTTGTCGTAATGTGAATGAAAACCCTTTTCCAAGGAAAATATTTGCAGAGCTTTCTCAGCTTGAAATTAAGTATGGAGCATACCGGGATGAGGGAGCGGTCAATGACCGCGATTTGGATAAGTTGCGTCCTTTAAGCTCATGGTGCGGAGAGATTGAATTCGAGAGCGAAAGTTACAAGGTGTTTGCCTACGAATTTGGTAGTGCGGAAGATGCTTTCGAATATTTCAAAAACGCTTCGGGACAGGAAAACGCCGTGGAGCAGCTTTGCTTTTACTATCAAGGCACAAGCATGGGAGAGACAAAATATGCTGCGTATTATGACAAAGTGGCATACAAGGTGACGGGCGGAAGGCTTGATGATTTTGCCCACTTTATGACCCACCTTTGCGCCGACTTCCCGATTGATATAAGAGAAGAGTATTATCAAAACTACGGAATAAGGCTCGACTGATATGACATATAACTATTATTTTTGCGCCCGCCACAGCGAAGAAATTGAGGATAAATTAACGGCTGACGCTGTGAAATATAAAACCGAAGATTTAGGTTTTTTGGGTCGCTTTATAATTTTCAACTTAAAAGGTGATGTTTCCCAATCCTATCTCTCGGATATGATCAAAATTTCCGGACGCAATCCCATTGTTACTGCTGTTTATTCGACCAAGGAACTACGGGATGCAGAATATCTTTGGATTCAGCCGAAAAAACAGAAAATCGACATTATAAATAGCGAAGAAGCGTATCACCGCCGTTGTGTTTATGGAAAAGCGCCCACCCGTGTGCATCATTTGGAACAGCACTCACCGTTTATGATTTCCAAAGAGCCGCCTTTGACGGGGACCACCGCTTTATATGCAGAGGATACAGGATTTAAGGAAATTTTCGCAGACTGCAGAGTCAAAGACTTGGCTGCTCTTCATGGAGTAAGGGGAACGGAGTTTCGTCCTGTATTTCTTAAAAACGGTGGGGTCAGTGAGAAACTCTATCAGCTCACTTCGACCAATATTCTTCCCGATGACATCGTGGCTGAGGGATATGGAGAGGTTAAGGCATACTGCCATATATGCGGTATGCGGGAATATGATATTAACAACGCGTATCAACTCCATATCAGAGCAGAGCGTTTTAATCCGGGCGATGATTTTTATATTACCCCGCAGATATTTGGAGAGGGAATACTTCGCTCCCTGTATTTAATGTCTCAAAGATTTTATCAGCTCTTAAAAAGTGAGGGATTGGCAGGCGGACTGAATATCTCTCCGGTGGTAATAGAATAATCCTTTGCCATACTATGTGCAGCTGCAAAGCAAAAAATAGGCACTCACTTTGAAAAGTGAGTGCCTATTTTTATCATATAATGTCAAAACCCATTCAGTTTTCTGCTTATCTCAAAGATTATTTTCCGTGCGGCTTATGAGGTCATTCTGGCAGTCCAGATTCAGCTCGTTGAAGTAGGCGGAGTAGCCCGCAATTCTTACGACAAGGTCACGGTAGGTTTCGGGGTCTGCCTGTGCGGCGCGCATGGTGTCCGCGGAAACTATGTTGTACTGAACCTCCATACCGCCGAGGTTCATATAAGTCTGAGTCATGGCGCGGAGCTTTGCAACGCCGTCCTCGGCGCTGAGTGCGGAGGGGTGAATGCGGATGTTGATTGCAAGACCGTTCATGAACTTGCCGTGCTCGAAGCAGAGAGCGCTTTTCAGCACGGAGAGAGGACCGTTTTTGTCGCGACCCTGAGCGGGGGAGGCGGCATCCGCAATGGGCTTGCCTGCAAGACGTCCGTCGGGGGTTGCCCAGGTGATGTAACCCTGAGCAACATGGCTTGCCGCGGAATACATACCGCCCTTGAAAATTCTGCAGCGAGGGCCTGAGCATTCTTTGCAAATGTCGTAATAGGTGTCAACAGCCCATTTCATCTGCTCGTCGGCATATTCGTCCCCGTTGCCGTAGTGGGGGACTTCGCTGAGAATCTGCTGGCGGAGCATCTCATAGCCTCCCCAGTTTGCCATAAATGCGTCATAAAGCTCACGGGTGGTGCAGAGCTTTTTATCAAAGCACATATATTTTATGGTGGTGAGGGAGTCGGCAACTGTGGCGAGACCAACAGCGGTGGAGCCGAAGGAGTTATACTTTGCGCCTCCGCAGATAACATCCTTTCCGGACTCCATGCAGCCCTCCATGGAGATGGAGAGGATGGGGTGAGTGTCATAGTGCATAAAAAGCTGCTCAACATAGTTCTGGAGGGTAACTTGTCCCTTCAGTATATAACGCGCCATTTTTGCCCAGGCTTCCTTGACGGCCTCGAAGGACTCCATCTCGTAGAGATAGCCCGTGCGGAGAGAGCATTGGGCACCGTTATAGGGATTGCAGCCGTTGTTGAGAGCCATTGTGAGGATAGTGCTGTACTGAGTGTAGCACTCGGGGGGAGTTGTGCCGCTGCCTGCGGCATAGTCATTACCGGAGCCTGTAATCTCCTGACAGCCGATAAGGGCATAGTCTCTTGCGTCGCGGAGGGAGAAGCCAAGCTCCTTCATCATGCCGGGGACTATAACATCGTCATTCTGGAAAAGGGGAAGACCGCCAACAAGACGGTTAACCGCAAAGGCGCATTCCCAAAGCTCCTTGGGGGTATTTTTGTTGATGCGCAGAGAAATGGTGGGATCATGGAGTTTGAGGCGTCCCATGGTCTCAAGCACCATATAGGTGACGGGGTTGGTGGAATCCTCACCGGTGTCGGGGTCAACGCCGCCGATGGTGGTGTGGAGATAGGTGTTGCCTATACCGATGATGGAGGTGAGGGGACCCACGCTGCCATTATAGAAGCTGTTTACCTTCAGGAAGAAGCAGTCGGTGATCTCCTGCGCCTGATCCATGGTGATTTTGCCTGCGTCAAGGTCGGCCTTCAGATAGGGCCAGGTGTATTGGTCGAAGCGGCCGAAAGAGCCTATATCGGGCATACCGGACATGGAAATCATCAGGAGATAGAGCAAAGTGGCCTGACATGCCTGCCAGTAAGTCTTGGCGGGATTTTCGGATATCCAGACAAGGTTATCGCCCATCTGACGAAGCTCAGCTTTTCTTGC
Source organism: Oscillospiraceae bacterium (assembly GCA_045638085.1). Taxonomy (GTDB): domain Bacteria; phylum Bacillota; class Clostridia; order Oscillospirales; family Oscillospiraceae; genus SIG459. The sequence continues at coordinate 22,780 of JAZUAQ010000107.1, read as the reverse complement.
TTCATCTTCGCATTCCTCTGCAGCAGCGTAGCAGCTTTCGCCGTAGCGTTTGAGCAAGGCAGTTGCGCCCTCGCAGACTATTTCAACGGACTTATAGAACATATATTTATCCGTATCATCGCCCATAAGGCGGCCGAAATGCTCATCCATCCAATCACGGGCCTGCTGTGCAATGGCCTTGTAGCCCATGGAGAGGATTTTTCCGTAGCCGGGGGTAGAGTGGCCAGCAGGCATCATAACGATGGGCATATTTGCGCCGAAGGAGCGGACACCCAGGCGGTTAAGCTCATCAAAACCATCGGGCTGCCATGCTTTTGCCATGTCGGATATGGTTTTGCCCTCCCAGTAAGGGCCAAGCTCACGGAGAACTTCAAATTCCTCAGGGCTCATAATAAGGCGCAGCTCATCAGAGTCAGGGTTATGATAATAGCCGTCCTCGCCCATGGTCCATTTGCCGCTTTCCGCAAAGGCAACATACATATCGCCGCGACTCCAGCGGGGGTCTATGCGGGTGCCGCAGAAATATTTGGTGTTGTTGGCAACAAGAATCTCGTGAGGCTCAACGCGGGTGGTCATCTCCTGGCAGAGAGCTTTGAATATAAGGGCGTTTCTGATAACGGGAACAACGCTTTCATATTTTTTGTGAGCGTTGGTGATTATGAGAGAGCGCTCGGAATCCACAAGGAAAAGACGCTGGCGCACCTTCTCGTGCATGAGCTTCATTCTGTCTGTGACGGGGCGGAACTTATACATATAATATCCTCCGAAAATCAGGCTTTTTTTTATTTTACAGCACTGCTGACGCCTTTGCAATAGAAAGCTGATTTTGTTAAATCGATATAAATTTATTAAAAGAGTCTTCCACATAACAACAAGTTGTGATATAATGCGGCTACCTATTAAAAGGAGGTAAAAAAATGAAAAAACTCTTGTCTCTTCTGCTGGTTCTGGCACTGTGTGTCGGCCTGATCGGTTGCGGCGCTACCCCCGCTGCTCCCGCTGAGCCCGCCGCTCCTGCTGAGCCCGCAGCTCCTGCAGCTCCCGCAGAGCCTGCAGCCCCCGCAAAAGAAGATGTTGTCATTCTCTACACCAACGACGTTCACACCTATATCGACGGCGTACTCAGCTATGATGTTATTGCCGGCGTAAAGGCAGAGCTGGAAAAGACCTATGGCAATGTCCTCCTCGTTGATGCCGGTGACGCCGCTCAGGGTACCGCTTTCGGTTCCATGGATAAGGGCGCAACCATCATCAAGCTGATGAATGCTGCCGGCTACGATCTGGCAACTCTCGGTAACCACGAGTTCGACTATGGCATGGACGGTGCCATGAACATCATCGAGTGGGCTGAGTATCCCTACATCTCCGCAAACTTCTATCACGAAGAAAACGGCGTACGCGGCGAAAACGTTCTCGATGCTTCCAAGGTATTCGAGATCGGCGGCCAGAAGATCGCTTTCGTCGGCATGACCACTCCCGAGTCCTTCACCAAGTCCACCCCCGCTTACTTCCAGGATGAAGCCGGCAACTACATCTACGGCATCTCCGGCGGCGAAGACGGCGCAGCTCTCTATGCTGACGTTCAGGCTGCCATTGATGCTCTTGATGCTGACGTTGTCATCGGTCTCGGCCATCTGGGCGATGACCCCGCTTCCCAGCCCTGGACTTCTGAAGAGACCATCGCCAATGTCAGCGGTCTGAACGCTTTCATTGACGGTCACTCTCACTCCACCGTTGTTGGCAAGGAAGTTGCTGACAAGGACGGCAATAATGTTCTCCTCACTCAGACCGGCGAGTATTTCAATGCTATCGGTATGATGGTTGTTGGCGCTGACGGCACCATCAAGACCGATCTCATCGGCTACAACGAACTCACCGAGGTAGTTCTGGACGAGTCCGGCGCCCCCGCTCTCGATGAGGACGGCAATGAGGTTACCGAGGTTGTCGGTTATGAGTTCGCTTCCGAACTCTATAACGGCGCAGCATGGGCTTCCGACGAAGCTGTTGCTGAAATCAAGAACGCTTGGATTGAAGAAATCAACACCAAGCTGGGCGAAGTAATCGGTTCCACCGAACTTACCTTCGATAACTACGATGCAGAGGGCAATCGCCTTGTCCGCAAGCAGGAGACCAACACCGGTGCCTTCGCTGCTGACGCTCTGTATTTCCTCTTCGACGATATGGGACTTGATGTTGACGTTGCCATCATGAACGGCGGCGGCGTACGCAACAAGGCTATCACCGGCGAGATCAGCTATCTCACCGCAAAGCAGATCCACACCTTCGGCAACGTTGCCTGCCTGCAGACCATCACCGGCCAGCAGCTGCTTGACGCTCTTGAGTGGGGCGCACGCGATGTTGGCAATGCTGAGTGCGGCGGCTTCCTCCATGTTGCAGGTATCACCTATAAGGTAGATCCCGATTGGCCCAGCTCCGTTGCAATGGACGAGAAGGGCGTTTGGGTCGGCGCTCCCACCGGCGGCTACCGCGTATACGATGTTCAGGTCTTCAACAAGGAGACCGGCGCATACGAGGCTCTTGACCTGACCGCTTCCTACAACCTGGCAGGCTACAACTACACCCTCCGTGACCTGGGCGACGGCTTCAACATGTTCTCCGGCGCTGTCAACGTTCTGGACTATGTCATGGAAGACTACATGGTTCTCGCCAACTACATCAAGGGCTTTGAGGGCGGCGTTGTTGGTGCTGACAACTCTCCCCTGCTCGCAAAGTATCCCGGCATGCTCATCGACTACTCTGCAACCACCGGTTTCGGCCGCATTGTTATCGAGGCTGCTCAGTAAGACAAATATATAAAAATGAAAGAGACTCCTTCGGGAGTCTCTTTTTTTGTCAAAATAGGTATTAACAAGCAGCGGAATATATGATAATATAACATGTTGTAGTGTATTTTGGCGAATGTCGCCTTTCTATAATTCGGAGGATATTATGGTTTTTTCCAGTTTGACATTCCTGCTGTTGTTTTTCCCTGCAGTAATGCTTTTCTATTTCATGGGGAACGGACTGAAGTGGAGAAACGGAGTGCTGCTTGTCTTCTCTCTTCTTTTCTATGCCTGGGGCGAGCCTATCTGGGTTCTGGCAATGATAGCCTCAACGGTTATCAACTATTACTGTGCCCTTCAGATAGCCCGAAGCGAGTATAAATACAGAAAGCGGAAATTCCTTATCATAGGTGTTGTGGTTTCCGTGGCAATGCTGTTTTACTTCAAGTATGCCTCTTTCCTTCTCAGCTCCGTTACGGGAATTTTCGGAAAAGCGGTTGAAATTCCGGGGCTTAGGCTGCCTATAGGTATATCCTTCTATACCTTCCAGATTCTCACTTATACCGTGGACGTCTACAGAGGCAAGTCCCCCTGCATGAAGAATCTGCCCCGCCTGATGCTTTATATAAGCTGCTTCCCCCAGCTCATTGCAGGACCTATAGTCCAGTATTCCGATGTTTGCGACGCACTGAACGAGCGCACTACCACCACCGATGACTTCATCTGCGGCATGAGAAAATTTGCCGTTGGTCTCGGCAAAAAGGTGCTTATCGCCAATGTGAGTGCACTTGCCCTTGAGCAGCTTTCTCTGGGCAGTGGTAATATATCCGTTCTGGGCGCATGGTACGGAGCGGTGCTTTACTCCCTGCAGATTTACTTTGACTTTGCGGGCTATAGCGATATGGCCATCGGTATGGGACGCATATTTGGCTTCAAGTATAAGGATAACTTCAACTATCCCTACATATCCAAGAGCATCTCCGAATTCTGGCGCAGATGGCATATCTCTCTGGGCAGCTTTTTCAGAGACTATGTCTATATCCCTCTGGGCGGAAACCGCAAGGGCGTGAAACGCACAATAATCAATCTGCTTATCGTCTGGTCTCTCACCGGCTTCTGGCACGGCGCAGACTGGAACTTCCTTATGTGGGGCGCTTACTACGGCGTGCTCATAATCCTCGAGCGCTTTGTATTCAGCAAAATTATTGAAAAGATGCCAAAGGCGCTGAATGTTTTCTTAACGCTTATATTGGTTGTCATCGGCTGGGTAATTTTCTATTACACCGACATGGGAGATATGAAGACCCATATTCTTGCAATGTTTGGTATGCAGGCAAGCGGCAGCGGAATAGTTAAGGCGGCATTCAGCGATGCCGTAACCATGGCCGTTATGCGCAGATATACCGTCCTCCCCGTGCTTTTCGCTGTGGCATGCACTCCCATAGTCCCCGCCATAAAAGAGCGCCTGGAGAAGAAAAACGCTCTTGTGTTCAATGTCGTTTCCGGCGTTTGCTATATTTCCGCTATGGCTCTTTCCCTGCTCTTCATTATAGGCCAGAGCTATAACCCCTTCATTTACTTCAGATTCTGAGAAAGGAGACCGCAAAAGCATGAAAAACAAAATCACATTTTTCATAACCGTTTGCTCTGCTGCGGTGCTCCTGTGTCTTGGCATTATGCTTGTTGCCCTTGGCGAAAAGGAAGACAGAGCTTCGGACTTTGAAAACCGCATGCTTCAGGGCAGACCTGAGCTCAGTGCGCAAAACGTCTTTTCCGGCAACTATGGCGGAGAGTTTGAGAACTTTTTGTCCGACGGATTTTTCGGAAGAAACCTTGTTATAAACGCAAGCGAGGGGTTCCTTGGTCTGTTTTCCGCAGAAACCGAGGAGGATACTCAGCTTCTCGATGATAGTCAGGATGAGCTTCAGGGCGTAACCGACTCCGAAACTCCCACCCAGCCCGATATTCAGGAAGAGCCCGTACCCGGCATGGAGGATTTTGAAACCGAAGAGCCCGAGGAGGAAATAATCTTCGACGAAAGCGAACTTCCTCAGGAGGGAGAAGAGCTTGAAATCATACCCGCCACCGATACCTACGGTTTTTCCTACATATATAAAAACGGTCATCTCCGTGAGTATTTCCGCGTTTCCGACAGTCAGATTTCTCAGGTGGCTCACGCCCTCAATGCATATAAGTCCGAGCTTCCCGAGGACGGAAACGTTTTCTATATGATGGTGCCTCTGACCCATAGCTGGGAGCCTCTGCCCAACAGCAGCAAATATGCAGGCTGGTACAGCAACACCGAGGGCGCAATTCAGGAGCAGGTGAACGAGGGCGTTCATGTTATCAACATCCCCGAAATACTCAATCCCCACCTCACCGAGTCCATCTATTTCCCCATAGACCATCATTGGTCCGCTTTGGGCGCATGGTATGCCTATGAGGAACTGATGAACATTCAGGGCATCCCCGCCGTGCCCTATGATGAGTATAGCTACAGAAAGGTTTATACCTATAAAGGCTTCTTCGACGTGATGAATCCCCTTCAGGCTGCCGAAGTAAACCGCATTTATAACAAGACCACTGAAGAGCGCTCCGCCCTTATAAACTACCGCGAAGAGACCTATATGGCCTATGTAACCGGCGTTATCAAACCCTGGACAAAGATAGAGACGGGCTTTTCCACCGGCCGCAAGGCTCTTGTAATAGGCGATAGCTTTGCAAACGTTTTCGCACCCTATCTTTGCCCCCATTATGACGAGGTTCATATGACCGATGTCCGTCAGGGCTATTACTACGCCGCCGATACTGGCGGCTGGATAGCCGACCTTATGGAATATCATGGCATAGACGATGTCTATATCGTCATGAGTTATGCCAATGACGCTCATACGGACACATCCTGCGTAAGATTGGAGAAGTGCCTGTATGGATAAAAATTCTGCATTTGTAAAGGGAACAGTAGGCTTTGCCGCTGTGCTGACAGCGCTGCTTATAGTCCTGGGCTGCCGCTTCTGGACGACGCTCCCTGATATTTATGAAGATCGCATAAGCTCCCTTGCTGCTGCGGGAAAGCCCGAAGCTGCCATTGAGAAATATGACAGACTGAAGGTTGTTGTGGCTGAGCGTCTTGAGGATGAAACCAAGGATAGCTGCGAATATGCAATTGCTCAGGGCTGGCTTGTTGCCGGCAACTATGAGCAGGCTCAGTTTATGTTTGCCGCTCTTGGCGATTTCCGCGACAGCGCACAGATGGTGAAAGAGTGCATCTATCTCCCCGCTCAGGAGCTTTTTGAAGAGGGCAAGTATGATGCTGCTGCGGAAATTTTCCGCTCTTTGGGACTTTATTCCGACAGCGCAAACCGCTATAAGGACTGCCGCATGGCAGTTGCCGAGCTCCACTATGCAGCGGGAGAATACAGCGAAGCCATCAATGTCTTCCGCGAGGTGGGCGATTATAACGGCGCTATGGACAGAATCTATGAAATCGCCATGGAACTGACGGGAGACGAGGAATTTGCTCAGGAGATGGTGAGCGGCAAGCTTTCCGAGGCAGACCAGCAGATTCTCCTTGCGAGAGAGTATGCTCGCCAGAAGCTTAAAACCGAGAGCATCGCAGCAGGCAAAAACCACACCGTTGCAATCCTCAGCGACGGCAGCGTTGCCGCAGTTGGTGATAACAGCTTCGGCCAGTGCGATGTAAGCGGCTGGACGGATGTTGTAGCTGTCTATGCAGGCGCAAACTTCACCGTGGGCCTTCGAAAAGACGGAAGCGTTCTGGCCACCGGTGACAACACTCACGGCCAGTGCAATGTGAGCGACTGGACCGGCGTTAAAAAGATAGCAGTCAATGACCACGATACCCTTGCTGTTACCGAAGAGGGCAAGCTTCTCTTCACAGGTTATCACGATTATTCCGAAACCCTCGCTGCCGAAAGCATAAAGGAAGTTTTCGCGGGAGCATATCAGGGTGCCTGCATTTTGGAAGATGGTTCCGTGCTCACTTCCAATAAGTCAAGCCAGACCACCCTCAAGCCCGAGGCAATCGCCCTTTCCACTGCCGTTTCCGTTTACCTTATGTCCGACGGAAGCACCCAGTCCACTTTTGAGAAAATCCCTCAGTGGAAGGATATTATAGCTCTCACCATGAGTCCCAGAGCAGTTTTGGGTCTCACCACCGAAGGAGAGCTGAAAAGCTTCTTCTTCAGAGAGAGCGATGCCGTGGAATTTAATGTGAGCGGCAAATATATAGTAGCCGCAGTTGCAGGCGGCGGACATTATCTGCTTGTGGACTCCGACGGAAAAGTTTATGCCTATGGCGATAACGGCTTCGGTCAGTGCGACGTAAGCGGCTGGAAAATCAAATAAATAAAAAGATGAGTTCCTTTTCGGGAACTCATCTTTTTATATTCCGGAGGCAGCGCGATCGGGAGAAAGGCTTCATAAAAACAATTATTATATTTTTATGCACAAGGGGCGCAGTTATGTGGTATAATCCTCATAAAGCAAAAGGGGGAGCGGAGATGGATTTTGCGGAGCGTGTTTATGGGCTGTTGCTTGAAATCCCAAAGGGAAAAGTGACAACTTACGCGGACATAGCCGCCGCCCTCGGAAGCAGAAAGCTTGCAAGGGCTGTGGGCAACGCGCTGCATAAAAATCCCGATGGAGAAAAATACCCCTGCTTCAAGGTGGTCAATGCCGCGGGAAAGCTTTCGGAAAGCTATGCCTTCGGCGGCATTCCGGCGCAGACCGGTCGCCTTGAAAAAGAGGGCATTGAAGTGATAAAGGGCAAAGTGGATTTGAAAAAATACGGCGTTGCGTTCCCCCGCGAAGAAGGATGATGAAGCTTTATGCGGTTGAAAAGCGAAAAATAGGGAATATGAAGCTGCTGATTTCCCGCCCTCTGGCTTTGGTGAAAAATGCAATAGAGAAGTTTGAAAAAATGTATCTTTACGCCGCGGAAAATTATTCTGCAGCACAGATAAAGGAGAATGAGCAATGCTGAAATTTATATGCTATCCCAAGTGCAGCACCTGCCAAAAGGCACAGAAATGGCTGGATGAGAGAAATGCCGAGTATGAATTCAGACATATCAAGGATGAAAATCCAACAGCTGAGGAGCTGAAAAGCTGGTATGCCGCAAGCGGTTTGCCCCTTAAAAAGTTGTTCAACACCAGCGGACTGCTTTATAAGTCAATGCAGCTTAAAGAAAAGCTGCCCGCAATGAGCGAGGAGGAAATGCTTGCTCTTCTTGCCACGGACGGAATGCTTGTCAAGCGTCCCCTTCTGATCGGCGATGGCTTTGTGCTTGTGGGCTTCAAGGAAAAAGATTGGGAAGAGAAAATCTGAGCGGAGCGAAGACTATGAATTTTCTTATAACGGGCGCAGCCTCCGGAATCGGAAAAGCCGCCGCCGAATACATACTTAAGCAGGGACACACTGTTTACGAAATAGACCTTAGCCCCGCGCAGGCACATGAGGGGCTCCACAGCTTTTCTGCGGACATCACAGACGAAGCAGCGCTGACGGAGATACGGGACTATTTCATCGAAAAGGGCATAGTGCTGGATGTGATAGCCAATATTGCGGGCGTGCATATGATGGCGTCTCTGGTTGAGAGTGACTATAGCCGCATGAAAAAGCTTTTGGATATAAATCTGGGCGGCACTATGCTTGTAAACAGAGTTTTCCATTCCTGCCTTGGGGAGAAGGGAAGAATAGTTATTATAACAAGCGAGGTGGCGGACTTTGCCCCCATGCCTTTCAACGGACTTTATAATGTCAGCAAAACCGCCCTTGAAAGCTATGCCCAGGCTCTTCGTCAGGAGCTAAATCTCATAGGGCAAAAAGTGGTGACCGTCCAGCCCGGCGCCGTAAAAACGCCGCTGAGCAGCTCTTCTGTGGATGCAACGAAGACCTTGGCGGATAATACAAAGCTTTACAAGAAGCAGGCAAAGAGCTTCTCGGGTCTTGCTGCAAAGTTTATGGGTACGCCCATCGCCCCTGAAGCTGTGGCAAAACTTATATATAAGGCGTCTACAGCAGCCCATCCTGCTCTTCGCTACAGAAAGCATAGGAATATAGGCCTTGTGCTGCTGAATGTCCTCCCCAAGCGCTGCCAGTGCGCAGTTATCAAGCTTCTTCTGAACATGCCAATAAGCTTTGCGGAAAATTAACAGCTTTCCAATTGACAATCAGGGATGGATTTTGTATAATGCGACTTGATTTTTGAAATTACGGAGGATAAGCAAAGAACTATGATCGCCGGCGACAGTTGCCCCGACCCTGAACGATACAACAGCATTTCGTTTAATATATGTTAGACACGACCTGTACGGAGCTGCGCTGCGTACAGGCTGTGTCTTTTGTTATTTCAGAAGAAAAACGCATTTGTAATTAAAAGAAAGGTATATGATGTTAGGATTAATTTTTTTGCAAGTTGTGCTTATTGCTTTGAACGCGGTTTTTGCCTGTGCAGAACTGGCCGTTCTTTCCATAAATGAAACCAAACTTGAGCGAATGGCAGCGCAAGGCGACAAAAGAGCAAGACGGCTTTTCCGACTTACAAAGGAGCCCGCAAGGTTTCTTGCCACTATTCAGGTGGCAATCACGCTTTCCGGATTTTTAGGTTCGGCCTTTGCTGCAGACGGTTTTTCTGAGCCTTTGGTGGATTGGATGATAGGTCTTGGTGTTAATATTCCAAGGACCACATTGGACTCAATCGCGGTTATTTTTATAACCCTTATTTTATCTTATTTCACTCTGGTTTTCGGTGAACTTGTGCCAAAGAGAGTTGCTATGAAAAAGGCGGAAACTCTGGGGCTTGGCATCTCAGGATTGGTAAGCGGAGTGTCTGCTGTGTTCAAACCTTTGGTGTGGCTTCTCTCTGCCTCAACAAATGCAGTGCTTAAACTGCTGGGTATTGACCCTGATGATGCTGATGAACAGGTGAATGAAGAAGAAATACTTATGATGGTGGACGCGGGCAGTGAAAACGGAGCCATCAACGAGCACGAAAAAGAATTTATACAGAATGTTTTTGAGTTTGATGATCTTACTGCGGGAGAGATTGCTGTTCATCGCACGGACGTTATTATGCTCAGAATGGAGGATGCGGAGGATGTGTGGGACAGAATAATACACGAGAGCCGACACACTCTTTATCCTGTTTACAGAGACTCTGCCGATAATATTATTGGAATCTTAAATGCAAAGGACTATTTCCGTCTGGATAGCAAATGCAGAGAAAATGTGATGCTCAAGGCGGTGAAAGAAGCCTTTTTTGTGCCTGAGACGATCAAGGCGGATGTGCTGTTTCGCAAGATGAAAAAAACGCGGAATATCATGGCTGTTGTGCTGGATGAGTATGGAGGCGTGGAGGGCATTGTTACGATCAATGACCTTATAGAGCAGCTGGTGGGCGATCTGGGAGAGGATACTCCCGAGGAGGCGGCGGCCGAGCCTCATATAGAGCAGCTAAGCAGCAGCACATGGGCTATTATCGGCAATGTGGAACTTTACGATATAGAGCAGGCATTGAATGTGGACATCGGCCTTGAGGAAGTTGATACTTTTACAGGGCTTGTTTTCGCACAGCTTGATATGGTTCCCAATGACGGCGCACAGAATATTGAACTTGATTTCAAGGGCCTGCACATTCATATCAGCCAAATTGAAGAACATCAGATAGTTTATGCAACCGTTACAAAATCCGGGATGGCTGAGGCGGATGCATAAGAGACTGCTGAAAATAAAAATGCGAAAGACCGAAATCCGGTCTTTCGCATTTTTTGCTGTGATGCTCTCTGCCTGCAACTGACAGAATATATAAGGTTAATTCAGCGTTTGGCGGGGATAACTTCCAGCCAATATTCGTCGGGGTCTGTGATGAAATAAATGCCCATTGCCTCGTTTTCGAAGCAGATGCAGCCCATCTCCTCGTGGAGAGCGTGGGCGGCTTCAAAATCATCAACGGTGAAGGCGAGATGGAACTCGTTGTCGCCCAGATCATAGGGGCGCTCCCAATCGCGAAGCCATGTAAGCTCCAGAGCGTGGGCGCTGCCGGAGGCATCTCCGAGGTAAACGATGATGAAGCTGCCGTCCTCGGGGGCAATGCGGCGCTTTTCGCTGAGACCCAGAGCCTTTTTATAAAACTCAAGAGACTTATCCAGATCGCGGACGTTGAAATTGTTGTGTGCAAAGGTGAATGTCATAGTATATCCACTCCTTTTTCGCTTTTGTTCAATATATCACGTAAATCAAGCTTAAAGCAAGAGAAATGTGATCCGCTGTGCTGAGATATGTTCTTATGGACATACCCACAAAGCAGAGATATAATGTTAATTAAGCTGAAAAGTGGAGGCAATGCTATGGATGCAAAAAACTTTGTATGGGAACAACCGGGTTACGCCCTGATTTACGGCTTCACCAGGGAACAACTGTGGGATTTCAGCGGCGCTTACTTTGCCCGCGAGCTCAAAACATGCGGAAAGATATATGATTCCATTGCAAATTACAAAAAAAAGAGGAAATATGAGACCATAGTGGAAGTTCTGGCGGATCAGATGCCCAGGAAGGAACGCAAGGACTTTAAGGAGAACTTGCTGCGCCATAGCAAGCAGGCGGGTCTTGAAAAATATATTAGCCGCGCCCCCTACTCCATGGGCGGTAATGCAAGAACGGCATGGACCTGCCTTTCTGCTGCCCTGCAGGGTGAGAAAAAGTTCCTCGTCTATGATTACGGCTCTTATGATGATTGCGTTCAGACCGCATGCCTTGTAAACTGGCTTTTGTCCTATGACCGCAATATCTCAATTCTGTGGCTCAGCAGCTGCACGGAAGAGGCGCTGACATGGAATATTTTTCCCAATAGGCAAAGCCACGTTGCCGGCGCCCGTACTCTTTTGTATATGAATGGCGAGGAACTTGAGATCGCAGACAAAGAAGCCGTCATCGCAAGATATGAGGCGCGCCTGGCAGCAGAAAAAGCCCGCAGGGAGGCAGAACTGGCTGCAAAGCTGCAGCAGGCTGCAGATCTTGCGGAGGCAGGTCACTGGCAGGAGGCATTTGACCAATATATGGCTCTGTCGGAGCAGGGGCATAAGGAAGCGGGCACGCGCGTGGTGCGTATGTGCCTGAGCAAATGCAGAGACAATCAAAATATCTGGGAGTATGAAAAGCTTGCACAAAAGGCTGCCTCGGAAAGCGGCAGCGGCGAGGGATTCGTCATGCTGGGTGACTATGAGATGGAGCATGTCAAAAAATACAAGGACTGCAAGGATAAGGAATCCCAAAGTGTTGTGGTCAGCATTTTGAAGCGAGCTCACGACTATTATTACGGCGCCGCCGGTTGCGGCAGCGCTGAAGGCTGCTATAAAGGTGCGCGTCTCCACCTGAGTTATACTTTCAGAAGCACCCATGTCATGACCGATAGTGAGGGCAATACCACCTATCGTGATAGATACGATTATGACCAGTCCAATTCTATTTACTTTATCAAAAAACTGCTGGCTATGCAGGATCGGGGTGAAGATACCAACTTCTATTTGTTGAGTCTGAGCCTATATGACTCCGATGGATACATCAGTCGCGCCCGTCAGGAATACCAAGAGGAAAAAATGAGAAAAAACCGCCATTAGGCGGACTCACACAGGGATTTACACGGTTTTGAATAAATCTTTTTCCCCGCAGCTTCCTCCGTTGATCTTGAAATACACAAAGTATTTCCGCGATCATCAAAGTTGCTGCAAGAAAAAATCTAATATTCAAAACTGCAAAGCACTCCAAAGAGAAAGATTTTTTTGCAAGACAATGAAAAAATCCACGGCAAGGCTGTCACCTGCCGTGGATTTTATTTGCAGTATTGTGGAAAAAATACTCTTTGGAGCGTATAAATCCCTGTGTGAGTCCGCCTTTATCGGCGGTTTTTTAATTGCGCAGGTTAAAAAGCTCACTCAACTTCTATAAGTTCAATATGGAAGTTAAGCTCTTTGCCTGCCATTTCGTGGTTGGCGTCAAAGGTGATGGTGGAATCGTCGCGGGCGGCAACTTTGACGGGCATGGGGTGACCATCGGCGGTGTAGAGTATAACGTTCTCGCCAACGCTCAGTTCTTCGCTGCCGGGCAGCTGGCTGATCTCTATTGTGAAGATGGCGCGGGGGTCGGCATAGCCGTAAGCCTGATCGGGAGTCAGGTGGATGTCGATGCTCTGACCAACTTCCATGTTGGCAACGGCCTCATCGTAGCCGCGGATCATCATGCCCATTCCGCAGATGAACTCCAGAGGCTCGCCGCGCTCATAGGAAGAGTCGAAAACGGTACCGTCGTTCAAAGTGCCGCGATAGTGGGTTCTGCAGAGTCTGCCAACATTGATTCCTTCAATGGTGGGCATGGAGTGGCATCCGCCGTGGCAACCGCCGCAGCCGCCGCCGCAACCGCCGCAGCCATGAGCATCCTCATCATGGTCATGGTGATGGTCGCAATTTGCGCCGGAGGGCATAAGTTCGCCCGTCAGATAGGCATTTACTGCGGTGTCTGCATCGCCCTGGGCGCCGGAGAAGATTTCAATACCTGCTCCTGCAAGAGCAGCCTCGGCACCTCCGCCGATGCCGCCGCAAATCAGAACGCTTACGGAAAGCTGGGAGAGGAAAGTTGCAAGAGCATCGTGACCGCTGCCTGAAGCATTGATGACTTCGGCAGAGACAATGCTGTTGCCCTCGATTTCATAAATTTTAAAGTTTTCGCTGTGACCGAAGTGCTGAAAAACTTCGCCATTAGCAAAAGGAACTGCAATTTTCATATATAATTTCCTCCATTATTTGTTCAAAAAGGATTGTACTCCAATTAAGCGCCAAAGGCAACTGTTAATCGGGATAAAACGCAAAGGTCAACTTGCTTATGGGCTTAAGAAGAATTAGAATATAGAGACTCCTGGGATATTTTATCCCAAGAAGAAGGTTTGCCAGTGTCAGATAATTCCCGCTGTCAAAAAAAATTCGGGGCAAGCCGCACATTTTGCTATCATAATCCGTTAAACACTATGAAGGGAGGTTTTGCAGCACATGGATATTGAAAAACAATACGACAAAATATACCGTTATTGCTATTTCAAGTTATTTGATAAGCAGTTAGCACAGGATATTACGCAGGAAACCTTTCTTCGCTTTTACCGACAGGGATTAAGCTTTGATAATGGGAAAGAGCTGCCGTACTTATACACAATTGCCAAAAATCTGTGCGTAGATGAATTTCGTAAACAGACTGCCGACAGCCTTGGAGAACTTGAAAACGAAGCAACTTGTGACCCTTCGGAAGAATGGATAGACACTCTGGTGTTGAAATCTGTTGTGTCAAAACTCCCGGATGATGAACAGGAACTGCTGTTTTTGCGATATGTAAATGATCTTACGATCAACTCTATCTGCTGCATCACCGGCCTATCCCGCTTTGCAGTTTATCGCAGGCTATCAAAATCTTTGAAATGGCTCAAAGAAGAATTAAAAAAGGAGGGCTTTTCAGAATGAATAATCAACTAAAACGAAACATTCAAAAAGCGTTTGCCGCTCCTAAACCAAATCAGCAGGAAAAGGAAAGATTTTTAAGATCATTGCCCCAGCCGCAGATCGGCATGTTCCGCTTTATATTGGTACAGGCATCATACGTGAGAAAATTATCATGGGTTCTGTCCGGTTTGATATTATTGCTTGCACTGCTTTGTGCCTGTAATATCAGCCAGGATACTTTATGGGTGGTATCTGCCTTCGTTCCGGCCTTAGGTCTTTTGGCGGTTGCAGAGAGCAATCGCTCAATGATGTATGGGATGAGTGAACTTGAAAAATCCACTCGATTTTCCTTGAAAAGCGTGGTTCTCGCAAGAATGAGTATTTTGGGGGCGGTCAATTTTGCTGTGATTGCCGTCCTTGCACCCCTATGCCGCATTGGCAATGATTTTTCTCTTCTTCAAACGGGGATGTATCTTCTTGTTCCATATCTTTTAACTGTAAACGTCAGTTTATGGATTGCCCGCCGCACTAATGATAAGGAAATTATATATGGAACTATGTGTGTTGCAACAATTGTCAGCGCCATCAATACCGGCCTGCATTTTGTGGCAGAGCTCATATATCAGGAAATTTACATCAGTTGGTGGCTTGTTTTGGCAATTGCCCTGCTCATAGAGATGGCTTATGAAATGCATTGCACGATAAAGCGAACGGAGGAATACACATGGAACTTGTCATTGACAGATTAACAAAACAATTCCCAAATAAAATCGCAGTGGACCGTGTCAGCTTGCGTTTGCATAGTGGAGTTTTTGGGCTTCTGGGTACTAACGGTGCAGGCAAAACAACCCTTATGCGTATGCTCTGCGGCATTTTGCAGCCCACAAGCGGTACTATCACTTTTGACGGTATGGATGTCCGCGAGGAAGGCTATCGGGCAATATTGGGATATTTGCCCCAGGACTTTGGCTATTATCCGGAATTCACTGCTATGGATTTCCTGCTGTATATGGCAGCCTTGAAGGGCTTGCCCAAGCAGTCGGCTAAACGGCGGGCGAATGAACTTCTGGAATTGGTGGGTCTGCAAGACGTGGGGCGCAAAAAGATTAAAACATTTTCGGGCGGCATGAAGCAGGGACTGGGAATCGCGCAAGCGTTGCTGAACAACCCGAAATTGCTTATCCTCGACGAACCCACCGCAGGGCTTGACCCTAAAGAACGGGTGCGTTTCCGAAACCTTATCCAGCGGCTCGGCAAAGACAGCATTGTACTTTTGTCCACCCATATTGTTTCCGACATAGAGCATATTGCCGACGAGGTGCTCATGATGAAAGATGGAGCTTTGATTTATCACGGAACATGGGATGAACAAATGGGTGATCTGGAGAGCTTCTATCTTGCGCAATTCGGGGAGGGAAGTTATGAGTAATCTGATGACCCTGTATGCTTATGAGCTGAAAAAGCTGATGCAGAAGAAACTGCTTTGGCTCTCTCTCCTTGTATGCATGGTTGCTATTGTCTTTTTAATCCTGTTTCCTTTGTTGGGAACCTATTCCGTAAATGGCGAACCAATAAGCACCAATTACGAACAACATCTGATTGATCAGGCGTATCGCAAAGCGCTCAGCGGCAAGCCTATAGACCAGTCCCTGCTGGAGGAAACTATTGCCGCTTACGAAGATTTGCCAATCGAAGGCAATTATGTTTTGACGGAAGAATACCAAACCTACGCCCGTCCCTACAGCGAAATTTTTGATTTGATCCGAGCATGGACCGGCATGGATAAACAAGCAGCCGCAAAGTGGGTTCCCGATGAAGATGCATTATATGCTGCCATGATGGCGCGCTTTGAAGAAGCGGCTGTTAACAACCATCTGACCGAAGCCGAGATCGCATATTGGCAGGAACAGGCCGATAAGCTCGAAACCCCTGTTGTATATCAGTTCCATGAGGCATATAAGTACATCCTGGAGACATTTCTCACCATAGGTTTCATGATGCTGCTCTATGCCGCCATCGCCCTTTCCAGCAGCTTCCCCGACGAGCGCACTCACCGAACAGAGCAGCTTGTGCTGTGCACTGCTAACGGAAAAAAACGGCTCTATTGGGTCAAGCTGCTTTCCGGTGTCACCGTGGGCTGCATTGGTGCCTTGCTGATGACGGTGCTGACTTGGGTGCTGAGTCTGTGCGTATATGGTTCAGAGGGCTTTGATGCCGCGATGCAGATTTTTTACGCCAACTACGCAGGCAATATCACCTTAGGACAAGCCTGTCTGATTGCATACGGCTGTCTGCTGGTTGCTGCGTTTTTGATCAGCATATTTGTCATGTTCCTGTCAGAAATCTTCCACAGCAGCATTGCTGCAATGTCCATTACCGCAGGGCTGATTATTGCTGGAATGATTATTCAAATACCGGCGGAATATCGCGTGTTGGGGCAGTTATGGGATTATCTTCCTACATGTTTTTTGGCCATGTGGAGCACTTTCGACCTTCGCTTGGTTTCTCTGTTTGGAACGCAGTTCACCGCATATCAAATCGTTCCATTGTTCTACATTGTGGCAGCAGCGCTGCTGGCTTGGCTCGGAAGTCGTATCTATTACCGCCGTCAGATCAGCGGAAGATAAACGAACCTCCATATAAAAAAAGACCGCACAAGGCGGTCTTTTTTTATGTCAGAGTGGCGTTTAATTATTTGAATTTTGTGAACGATGACCTTTTAATAAAAAGTCGTCGCGAACGATACAAAGCCCGCGACGACGTGGTCGGAATGTAATTATAGGGTTTAGGAGGTCGAGCGAGAGGAATTATTACAAGTGCAAATTGATTAAAAACCTATCTTTTCGTAATCTGTATTTGGCCAGGGGGGACAAAAAGGTTTGAACGGACATACAAATATGTTTAAGGAAGTTCGTCGTAAGCTATGCTAATTGCACGTTCAAGTATCCACTTGATAACTTTGTCATTATCGTTAGTCTAAGTATTATTCCTCTAAATCACAACAATTACAGTAACATTTGAAATCTTCATCGGATGGTTCACCAAGCACATATTTACAAACAGTGTGAACGAAGGGCGCAAAGAGTTTTGACTGTTGATAGGATTCTGTTATGGTAGTAAACATATATCGTCTATCCACGAAACTGTTTGCAATGACAGACAGCTCATCATAGATTTCTCCTGGAGAAACTCCATTATTTACAACCATATGGTTTGTTATTTCATTTTTATCCTCATCGGGTAATAGCTCAAATAAATATTTTAGATTATGCCCCTTACCAGTTTGAAATGTTATATTTGAAGAAATCAATATATATTTCAACGCCAGTTCACATGCAAAAGCTCCGTTGGTGATATATGGAACAGACAACAACGGGGGAAGCCTCTCTGTGGGTTTAGAATCTGTGATGCCATTAAATTTTGGTATCTTATCGAGACTATTGAAAACATAATAAAAAGCATCAATTTCTCGATAAAGAATAGATAGACTGGCATCAAAATTATCGCAAGGGCAACCTTTACATAGCTTTGAAGTTTCATCATACGAGGCGCAACGGATAATTACTGGATTATGCAAATATACTTTTGCCATAAAAAGCCCTCTATCAAGTGCAAAAAAGACTTTTACAAATTAAGCTCACTTCTTAATGCTTTTTGTAGTAGCGCTGAGAAGTTGATTTCTTCGCGCTCAGCCATTGAATTTAACCATGCAGGTATAGTAAGAGTTTTCTTGACTGCTTTACTATTAAAGAACTTCCGGTATTCAATCGTATCACAAGAAATAAGCGTAGTAAACTCATCTCCGTTTGTTTTAATATCTCTTATACTAGATGCTTTTGGAATAGATTGATTGTTTTCCTCCAGATCATAAAGAGTTAAACAAAGTGCATCATTTGCCATTTTTATTCCGTCTTCGAGAGTTTCGGCCTGAGTAAAACAATTGTCTAAGTCGGGGAAGTGAATAGAGTATCCCCCCTCTTCTTCTGGAACAAAAACTGCGGGATAAACATATTTAGCCATATATAATTTCTCCTTTCTTTGTGCATGCCACAGGGCTATTTAAGCCCCGCAGCACGCAAGATGGAATTTAGTGTTCCTGTTTTGACGTCCTCGTTTTTGTGCCTGCCAACGGGGAATGTCTTACCTGTTGTGGGGCTATACCATAGTGTGTGGCTTGAGCCTTCCCGGTGTATAGTACACCCTGCTTTTCTTAGTATCTTTTCTAGCTCACTATATTTTATGCTGGCTCACATCCTTTATCTATATTCTTCACACAAATTATAGCACGTATAAGCACGTGTGTCAACAATAAAGCACGTGCTTATACGTGGGCGCCTAGGTGATCATCTTAATGAGCGGATTATTGGACAGTAGAAGTGTAAAATGGTAATTGACTCGATGTTGCACTTATTTCGAGCATTAAGAATAATCACCTCCGAGCTTTGCTTATTGTTCGTGACAATCCATTGCGTATGAATTATAATAAATAAGCAAAGGGGTGAAAATATGGACTTAATTGTTGTGGAGAATCCTTCAAACTGGTTGGATAAGGTTATTGATTTAGGTGACTCTGCGAGAGATACTGTTGGCTTTTTGCCTAGACAGGCATTTGAAGAATATGCATTAAAAGGTCATATTTACGCTGCTACAAATGATGAGAACTTATTAGGATATATATTGTTTAGAGATCAGGGCTCAACACTGGTCATTGTTCATTTATGTGTTGCGCAAAATGAGCGTGGTACTGGTGTGGCTAAATATTTAGTAGACGAGCTTTTTGAGAGAAACAAATATTATATTTCTGGAATGAAGCTGTCTTGCAGAAGAGATTACGGAATTGACGGGTTTTGGCGTTCCGTTGGGTTTATGCCAATAGGTGAAAGACCCGGAAGATCAACTGTAAAAAAGACAACTCTTACAACTTGGTACAGAACTAATCCGTTTAAGCCCAACATTTTTTCTTTAAGTGAGCAAAACACCTCCATAAAAGTGGTTGTTGATACAAATATTGTTATTGATTTGTGTGATGGAGGCAGTGTTGAGTCCGATGCATTGTTTTCTCCTGACGTCTTAGGAAACGTGACATATTATATAACCCCAGACGCACTTGCGGAAATTAACAAAAAAGAAGACCCGGCATTGAGGACTAAGCATTGCAACTTTGCAAAGAGTCATTTTGAGATAATAGATAATTATGATAAAAATAGCTACTCTAAAGTGATGGACGAATTACTTTCATACAAAACTGCAGGTGCCGATACGAATACTGGATTTGACATATCCCATATGGCATATGCAATAGCCTGTGGAGCAAAGGTGTTTGTTACAAATGATATGGGCTGGCTTAACAACTCCCATTCGACACACATATTTGATAATTATGGGTTGCTCATTGAAAGCCCCGGTGAACTGATAAAGTCGATTGATGAAATTTGCTCTCCAGATGCATATGAACCGCAGAAACTATCTGGATTGGATCTGGAATATTCAGAGATGCAGCATGCAGTGTTCTCTGAGGTCGTTGATGTGTTCTACTCACAATATGGAGATAAGAAAAAATCCACCTTTGAAAGAGCTCTGCGTGGCTGGATGGCAAACGCAAAAAACACAAAGCTTCTATTGGTCAAATCAGTAGCTAAAATAACTGCGTTGGTTGTATATTGCGTTTGTGATAATGCTTATATTGTAAACAATATTTTTATCAACAAAAATACGCTTAAGCCATCAATATTAAATACATTCGTTAAGAGACTGGCTGTAAAACTGATTGAAAATGCAAAAAATGAAAACCTTTCAAAAGTTTTCATAAATAAAAATGGCGTGGATACTAGCTTTTATGGAGCACTGGAGTCATGCTTTTTTGAAGATACTGGAACTTTTCTTGCAAACAATATTTGTAGGCAAATAGTAACATTTCCGAATTTGCCGATGGTACATCGCACAGGAACTAAAAGTCTTGTTGAAGTTCTAAAAGAAACGTATGAGAGTACGGTGCAGACAACGAAAGATAAGCAACATATTCTTTTGCAGATTGAAAAATCTTTATGGCCATTGAAAATAGTTGGAGAGAACATCCCTTGTTATATTGTGCCTATACAGCCTGAATACGCCAAACAGCTATTTGATGAATCACTTGCGTATATTAACCCCTGCTTATTTTCAAATGAAAAGACTGAGCCAGCCTTGAGTGTTGAAAATGTTTACTATAAGTCAGAAAGAAACCGTATAACTAAATTTCCTGCGAGAATTCTGTGGTATGTTAGTAACGGCGAAATGTATGGCACAAAAATGATACGAGCATGTTCATGTCTAGACTCTGTCGAGGTTGATACTGTAAGTAATCTTTACAAACGGTACAAAAGATTAGGTGTGTTAGACTGGCAAGACATGCTTCGAATAGGTGGTGCAGATCAACTAATCGCTGCATATAAGTTCAGCTATACAGAGCTGTTAGACAAGCCTGTACCTTTAGAAGAGATTCGCAAAATACTAGGTCGCCAAGAATCGTTTCAATCAAGCAGAGAAATTTCCGAAAGCCAATTTTTCGAGATTTACAAGCAAGGTAGTGTTCTAAATGAATGAGAAAAAATGTGTTTTGATGTCAATAAAGCCACAATATGCAGAGTTGATTAGACAGAAGAAAAAATCTGTAGAGTTAAGGAAGCGCATTCCTAAGATAAAAGAAAATGATATTATCATTTTTTATGAAAGTTCCCCTGTGAAAGCTGTCACCTTAGCTTGTGAAGTTTCAAAAATCTTTTCTATGCCGCCCGAAAAATTGTGGAAAAAATGCGGTAAAAGAGCTGCTGTTGAGTATTCCTTTTTCCAAAAGTATTTTGAAGAAAAGGAGCTGGCATATGGCATTGAGTTGAGAAACATCACAACCATTACACCAAAGGGGCTGCATTGTATTTCGGATGAACTTAAAGCGCCACAAAGCTACAGATATTTGACTGAGGCGGAGTTCTCTAAAATCACAATGGACTGAGTTGTCTATGTATCCAATAAAAGGGGCTTAAGATTGAAAAATATGGATCCTGACTCCGTTGATTTTCTAGGTTTTTTCGGTCTGTTTTGGGTGGAGTAATATGATTATACTTTTTTGTCCGATTTGGTACTTTAATTGTCAACATTTGTATGGTTGAGCATAGCGATATAATAAGGGTGGACTTGTCGTTAGGATGAGTCTACCCCTATTTTATAATGAGTGGGGCGTTAGTCTACTGAGACGCGAACAAATTCACCGGGATCAGCTTGCCGCCATGAAAAGCAAAATTTGCGTGTGCGGTCATATTTGCTTCGCTGCCACCAAAGGACAACCTCCAATGCAACTAATTTTATATATCAAAATAGAGTTGTAAAATACCAAAACCGCCAGTTTTCGTACTGAAAATTGGCGGTTTTTAAGTGCTTATTTTCTGCAAAGCAAAATAAAATGGTTCCGGTCGTCGTCACTACGCTCAACGCTGCACCCAATGCGGATATCTTCTGAATCCAGTTTGGGAAGCATTGCGGCGATCATAAACATGGGGAATTCCATGCGAGAGGGATGCTTTTCCTCTGTTAACAGGAAATAGAAACAATATTCGTATTCCTTTCGCAGTTCAGGAATGTTATCAAGGAACTCATGTACAAAATGCCAGTCATGGCATTCCCACAAAGTTTCGCTATTGTTTGGTGTAAGGATGTCGGAGTTGCCCACACCCTCGTCTCCAAGCAGAACCGTATCATCGTAGCCCTTGTCCTTCAGAGCTTCGAAAGCTTCAATTATCTGCTCTGTTCCCTTAATCACGGAACCATTCAAAATCATTTGCACATCGGTAGAAGCAGGCAGATGGCGCACAGTAGTTCTTTCATAGAACTCTTTCAACTTGGCAACAACAGCCTCTCCGTCTGCTGGGGACATTCCAAACTCGCGGAGCATTTCAAAATCCGATATAGCATGGAACAGGTAATCGCTTGCGCTTTGTACTAATTTCTCCATATTGTTTTTTTCGGTCAGATATGATTGTTGAATTTCTTTGATCCGTTTCATCTTTTGTGCCTGCTCTGCGATTTTTTGGTCGAATGCTTCAATCACCTGCTGCTCAGGCATGGCAAGCAATGCCTTTATCTCATCGATTGTGAAGTCAGCGGCCTGAAGGTTTTTGATTTTCACAAAAGATATGGCCTGAGATTTCATGTAATAGCGATAACCGGACCGCTGATCCACCTCAATCGGTTTCAGCAGATTAATTTTGTCATAGTACCGTAAGGTCTGCGTGTTGCAACCACACAATGTAGCGAATTCTTTGATGGTCATCATATCTGAAACCTCCTTTCACCGCGACTATATCATTATAGTTTGGTGTAAAGTCAAGGTATATTTTATGAGATTATCGATAAAGTTGCAACTTGTATCGCCACAAGTGGAGAGAATAGTTTGCATCTGTGCACGATAATGTGTGCAGATAGGGTTGGCTACCAGTATTTATACTGTCGGCAGCAATATGCCAC
>JAZUAQ010000106.1:0-3320 GCA_045638085.1 Oscillospiraceae bacterium | reverse complement strand
GTGAAGACGGTGCAGCAGTCCTCATAGGGGAGGATGCTGGTTTCGAAAGTGTCTATCTTGCGGGCGAGAGAGACTATCTCTGCCTTATCGAAGCCGATGAGGGGGCGCAGCACAGGCAGCTGAGTGACAGCCTCGGTGGCTGCCATTGCAGACATGGTCTGGCTTGCAACCTGACCCAGATTTTCGCCGGTGACGATAGCGTCGCAGCCGTTATCCTGGGCAATGCGCTGGGCAATGCGCATCATAAAGCGGCGCATAATGATGGTGAAATATTCCTCGGGGCACTTGTCGCGAATCTCTTCCTGAATGCGGGTGAAGGGGACAATCTCAACCATAAGCTTGCCGCAGTAGGCGGTGAGCTTTTCAGCAAGAGTGAGAACTTTTTCCTTGGCGGCTTCGCTGGTATAAGGGAAGGAGAAGAAGTGGACGGGGATGAGGTGGACACCGCGCTTGGCTATCATATAGCTGCTGACGGGGCTGTCTATGCCGCCGGAGAGCAGGGTGACGGCTCTGCCGTTGCTGCCCACGGGCATTCCGCCTGCGCCGGGCAGGGGGCTGGAGTGGACATAGGCGGCAAGGTCGCGCACTTCAACATGGACAGTGAGCTCGGGGGAGCGGACATCAACCTCGGTGTCGGGGAAGGCCTCGGAGAGGAGACCGCCAACATGCTGGCTCAGCTCGATACTGGTGAGGGGGAAACGCTTATCGCTGCGCTTGGACTCAACCTTGAAGGAGCGGGCAGCGGCCATATCCTCGGCAAGATATTCGATGGCCTTGGCTGCAATGGCGTCGGGGTCTTTCTCGCAGGCGGCGGCGCGGGTAATGGCGATTACGCCGAAAACGGTCTGCAATGCCTCAAAAGCGCCGTCCATATCGCAGGACTCATCCTGAGGCTCCACATATATGGTGGACTGAAGGGCATAGACCTTGAAAGTGCCGAAGGGGCGCAGGCGGCGGACAACATTGGCCACCAGCTTCTGTTCAAAATTTCTTCTGTTAAGGCCTTTCAGGACTATTTCGCCCTGTTTAAGCAAAATAATATCATTCATTCTATATACTCCTCATGTATAAAAGGCTTATACCCTTTTCAGGGAATGTGCCTTGTGAAGCTCCTCGGTGGCAAAATGGAGCTTGGTGAGAACATTTTTCGAGTTTTTGGGGAAAACAAACCAGGTGTCATCGCTGGTGGCAAGGTCGATGGCATCGGCGGGAGCGGGAATGCCCCGCTTTTTGAAGTTGAACTCCACGTGGAGGGAGCGCATAGTGTTCACCGGGCGATTGAAGGAGAATTCCTCCCCATTATCAAGGCTGCCGGCCATGGTGAAGCCCTCGGGGCCGTGGCTAAGGCTGACTTCGCCGATTTTTCTAAAGCCCTTTTTGGCGTTTATCATGTGGTAAAGCTCCGCCTCGTCGGCAAAGGAGTAGGAGCCATCAAGAACCTGCTTGCGTACCTGCTCACGCTCCCAGTTATACCAGTCGGGCACGTGGCAGAAAATGTCCTCTCCGTTTGTGCGGTGGAGGCGGCTGAATTCATCCATCTCCCACTGGGCGCCGCAATGGCTGCACCAAAGGCGGATGCCGTGGCTTTCCATGGAAAATTCCTGGCCGCAGACAGGGCACTGGTAAAGGACTTTATGTATATTGTGCGCACGCATGGGGGAAGTGATTCGAATGCGGTTTTCATACTGCCAGGCGTAGTCGTCGTATTGGAAGGCCTCCTCAATACGGCGCTGGAGCTCTTCTGCCGGAAGAGAAAGTACCTCCTCACGGGTGGCAACCTGCATGAAGTCGCCGCTGACCTTTATGCGGCGGTAGGGATGCTTGCACCATTGGGGGGAGCGGAGGAAGTTTCCGTGCTGGATGAATACCACAATGGGGCAGCGGGCTTTTTTGGCCAGCTTGCCCAGCGCGCCGTCTATCTCCTCGTTCACGCCCACAAAGGAGAAGCGAGCCTCGGGATAGATGGTGCAGCTGTGTTTATAGCGGGTGAGCATGGTGAGAATATGCTTTACCACACCCAGATCCTGGGTAAATTTGCGCTTATAGATGCCGCCTATGCCGCGCATAAGAAATTCTCGTCCTACAAACTCCTCTACGGAGATGACCCATGCGGTGGTGTGGGGGAACATAGCCTTTACCAGCATGGGGAAGTCCACAAAGGAGGCATGGTTTTGCAGTACCAGATAAGGGGGACGAAGTCCCTCACAATTGACTTTGTTGATTTTTCCGCCTACAGGGGCAAGAAACCAGAGGGTTCCAGCCCATTCAATGGGGACAAGATAGGCTTGGGGCTTCAGGGGGAGGCGCTTTGTGTCAAAAGCTTTGACTTTTTTCATAATATAATGTGCCTTTCGATGAAGTCTTACTGAGCGTCAAAAAGCTCATAGCTGCGGTACTGCACGGCCTCGGCAATATGCTGAGGAAGGATATCCTCGCTTCCATCAAGGTCGGCAATGGTGCGGGCTACGCGGAGTATGCGGTCATAGCTTCTGGCGGTGAGGCCGAGGGCTTCGAAGGCGCCTCGCATCAGCTCCTCGCATTCGCTGCTGAGAGCGCAGTGCGCTCGCATCTCCTTAGGCTGCATATAGGCATTGCAGGAAGTGCCTTTATCGCCGAAGCGGCGGCTTTGGATGGCTCTTGCGGCATTGACTCTTGCTTTTATCTCGCTGCTGCTCTCCCCTTTGGGGCGAGAACGCAGGGAATCGAAATCCAGAGCGGGAACTTCAACAATGATGTCTATGCGGTCCATAAGAGGACCGGAAATGCGGCTTTGATACTGGCGCAGAGAGGACTCTGTGCAGCGGCAGCGTCCACCGCTGTGGCCATACCAACCACATTTGCAGGGATTCATGGCGCATACCAGCATAAAGCGGCTGGGGAAGGAGCAGCTTCCTGCGGCGCGGGAGACGGTTATTTTTCCGTCCTCAAGGGGCTGGCGCAAAACCTCCAGAGTATCACGGGAAAACTCGGGAAGCTCGTCCAAAAACAGGACGCCCGTATGGGCAAGGCTTATCTCGCCGGGACGGGGATTGCTTCCGCCGCCGCTCATTGCCACATGGGAAACGGTGTGGTGGGGGGCGCGGAAGGGGCGGAGGGAGACTATGGGGCTGTCGGGAGTTGTGTTTCCTGCAACGGAGTGAACTTCTGTGGCCTCCGTCATCTCCTGACGGCTCATATCCGGCAAAATTCCGGGAAGGCGCTTGGCCAGCATGCTTTTTCCTGAGCCGGGAGGGCCAACGAGGAGGATGTTGTGGCCACCGGCGGCGGCAACCTCCAAAGCCCGCTTAACATTTTGCTGACTTTTCACGTCCGGGAGATCA
>JAZUAQ010000105.1:0-7237 GCA_045638085.1 Oscillospiraceae bacterium | reverse complement strand
AGCAGCTCCAAAGCCTCAATATCGCTGAAGGCTTTGAGACCGTTTTCATCGAAGCGCTCTTTCAATCGGTCGCGGTGGCCTGCGTGAATATTTTCATCCATGCTTTTTTACCTCACGGCATCCAGATCCATGCTTGCGTAGGCATTGAGGTCGCTGTCTGCGGTGTTGCCGGAGAGATATTCATAGTAAGCCTGAGCGCCAACCATGGCTCCGTTATCGCCGCAAAGGCGAAGGGGAGGCACAAAAAGCTCCAAACCCGCCTTTTTGGCGCCGGCCTCAAAGTCGGCGCGGATGCGGCTGTTGGCGGCAACGCCGCCTGCAACAACAAGCTTATCATAGCCAAGCTCCTTTGCCGCAGCAATGGTGCGGGGGACAAGGCTGTCGCTGACGGCTTTGGAGAAGCTTGCGCAGAGGGAGGGCTTATCAAGCTCCTCGCCCTTCTGCTGAGCGTTGTGGACAAGGTTGATGACGGCGGTCTTAAGACCTGAGAAGCTCATGTCATAGGGACTGCCCTCAACATGGGCAATGGGGAGGACATACTTGCTGTCGTTTCCGCCGCGGCTGAGCTCGTCAACGGGCTTGCCGCCGGGGTAGCCCAGGCCAAGGACGCGGGCGGTTTTGTCGAAGCATTCGCCTGCGGCATCGTCGCGGGTTGCGCCCACAATGTGCATATCCGTATAGGAGCGGACGTCCACGATAATGGTGTTGCCGCCGGAAATGGCGAGGCATACGAAGGGAGGCTCCAATTCAGGATAAGCCAGATAGTTGGCTGCCATATGTCCGCGGATATGATGGACGGGGATGAGGGGCACACCCAGAGCGCTTGCAACGCTCTTGGCGAAGTTTACGCCCACAAGCACCGCGCCGATGAGACCGGGGGCGAAGCTTACGGCAACGGCGTCAATGTCGCTCTTTTTGATGCCTGCGGCGGCGATGGCGCTGTCGGCAAGCTGATAAATGGCCTCAACGTGGTGACGGGAGGCGATTTCGGGCACAACGCCGCCGTAAATGGCGTGGAGATCGGCCTGAGAATAAATCTTGTCTGCGAGAATTTCCCGTCCGTCACGCACGAGAGCAACAGCGGTCTCATCGCAGGTGGATTCAACGCTCATAATAATCATAATTCTTCCTCCTCTTCGGAATCGGGACGCTCGTCCCAGTCTCGCCTTGAAAAAGGCTTTTCCCCCTCTTTCAGGGGCAGCTGTATGGCGGATGCATACATTTTCGCAGTAAAGTTGCGGCGGTAAAAGCCGTCGTGGCGGCGGCAGACTTCCTCTTCGGGAAATTCGCCTCTATTCCAGACTATGCATTTATAATGCACGCCGAAAAGGGCGCAGTCATAGCCGAGGGTTTCGGCACCGCAGCGCCTGTAGAAGTCCAGACGGCGCAGGATAATGGCGTCGGCAGCACTGTCTCCCGTGGGGGCTTCCGCCTCGCCGATGAAAACGGTGTCTTCAGGGTAAAATTCGCGGATGAGCCTGAGCATCTGAGCGCCAAGACCTCCGTTGCGGTAGCGGTGGTCCACGCAGAGATAGTCGATGAGGACAAAGGGCATATCAAGCCAGCAGCAGATATAGCCAAGGCTTTTGTCGTCGTCGAAAAGGGCAAGGATGTCATACTGACCCTCGCGGCTCATTTTTTCCATTACGAAGAGGGGCTTAAGCTCTTCCGGAGGAAAGGCCTCGCGGAAAACTCTCTCATAGGCTTCCCCAAGCTCGGTGTCGCTAAGTTTTCTTAAAGTGTACATTCCAAGTTCAAATCCATAAGCACCGCATCTTCGCGGGGCTTTTCATAATAGTTTTTTCGCCTGCCAACTTCCTCGAAGCCGAACTTCTGATAAAGGGCAATTGCGGGGTCGTTGGAGAATCTCACCTCAAGGGTGATGCGCGCAAGCTCCCCTTCTGCGCGAAGGGTTTCGGCGGTTTCAAGAAGCTTTTCCAGCAGCCTTTGGGCTATATGCTGACGGCGGGCATCGGGAGAGACGGCAACATTGAAAATATCTAGCTCATCCAGCACCCTCTGGGCGCTTATGTAGCCCAGCGCCAACTCGCCGCAGACTGCGGCATAGAAAAAGCAGTTTTCGTTTTCCAGCTGCCTTAAAAGCTGCTGGCGGCTGATGGGCAGGGAGAAGCAGCACTTTTCAATTTCCAGTATGCTTGAGATAAGCCCCTCGGGAGCAGAGGAGTCAAGGCGGGTGATTTGTATATCCTCCTCGGAAACACGGTTGGGGGATGCGCTGCCATCTTCAAGCTGAAGCTCAAGAGTTTCCTCGTTTATAACGGCATGGAGGCGCTCAAGGGCTTTTTTCCAGCCGAGCCGAAGCTTGGGGCGGAGAATATCCGTCTCGTCGGCGCAGAAAATCTTTCTCTCGTTTTCGGGAAAACGCTCGCAAAGCTCATCTGCCTGAGCGAGGGTCATGCACATAACTGCATCGAAGCTTTCAAGAAGCTCCCTGCTGAGAGTTTTGAAGCTGTGGGCGGAGAAGTCTGCACCCAAAGCTTCGGCGGCGGCGCGGCAGTCTTTGTGCAGAGCCTCGCCGGAGGCAAAGATGCCTGCGCTTTCCGCGGGAATATCGGGGCAGCGCTGAGCGGCGTACATCTCAAAAAGAGCTTTAGCTGCGGGGGCAAGGGCGGTGTCATCGTCATCAACAAAGAGAATGCTGCCAACGAAGATGCCTTCCTCCGCGTCAATCTCGCTCCACATTGCGTCCTGAAGCTCATCCCACTGCTCAAGACTTCTGTCTCCTGCCAGACCCTCGATGTGGTGGGTCAGCTCGTGGTGGAGGGTGCTTTTGAGCCTGCGCTCAAACTGCATGGGGGGGATGTCCCCGTAAAGTTCGGTGAAGGAACCGTAGAAAATCTCTATATAGCGGCCCATCATGTTGTTGTGGTAAAGACCAAGAATGTGGCCGCCGCGGGAGTCGGTTTTGGCCTCTTCGATGAGGTTTACTCCTCCGTTGAGTCCGTCAAAAATGCCCTGAGGAAGAGCCTCCATGGCCTTATCAAGCATTTTGCCTGCTTCTTTGTAGCTTACCATATCAGTGCGCCTCCGCCCATGTTTTGCCTGCGGCAGCTTCTGCCGTCAGGGCAACATCGAATTTTGCGGCATTTTCCATCTCTTCGCGAAGAAGAAGCTTCACCTGCTCTGCCTCGTGGAGCGGGGCTTCAACAATAAGCTCATCGTGAACCTGCAAAATGAGCTTTGCTTCAAGACCTTCTGCCTTAAGTCTGCGGTGGACATTCACCATAGCCATTTTGATAACATCCGCCGCAGTGCCCTGAATGGGCATATTGAGGGCAACACGCTCGCCGAAGGAGCGCATTGCGAAGTTGCTTGACTTAAGCTCGGGGAGGGCGCGCTGTCTTCCGAAAAGGGTGGAGACAAAGCCATCTGCCTTTGCCTTTTCAACAATCTGCTTCTGGTAGGCATGAACGCCGCTGTATTTTTCAAGATAGGCATCCATATATGCCTTGGCCTCGGCGGGGAAAACACCTATATCCTGAGCGAGAGACCAGGCGCTTATGCCGTAAACTATGCCGAAGTTGACCGCCTTGGCTGCGGAACGCTGGGAGGGCTGCACCTGGGCAAGGGGAATGCCGAAAACCTGAGAGGCGGTGACAGCGTGGATATCCTCGCCGCTGCGGAAAGCATTTATCATATTTTCGTCTCCGGAGATATGGGCGAGAAGGCGAAGCTCAATCTGGCTGTAGTCGGCGTCGATGAGAACCTTGCCCTCATCGGCAACGAACATACGGCGTATTTGTGCGCCGAAGCTTTTGCGGATGGGGATATTCTGAAGATTGGGCTCGGTGGAGGAAAGTCGTCCCGTTGCAGTGACGGTCATCTGGAAGGAAGTATGGATGCGCCCATCGGGAGCGATGACCTTCAGAAGACCATCAGCATAGGTGCTTTTCAGCTTCGTGAGGGTGCGGTATTCCAAAATTTCGTTTATGATGGGGTGCTTGCCCTGAAGCTTTTCAAGAATGTCCGCATTGGTGGACCAGCCCGTCTTGGTTTTTTTGCCGTGGGGCAGCATCAGCTTTTCGAAAAGCACTGCGCCAAGCTGTTTGGGGGAGTTGATGTTGAATTCCTCTCCTGCCAAATCCCATATGCTTCGCTGAAGGGCGCTTATGCTGCCTTCAAGACTCTCGCCGAATTCATGAAGGGCGGCCTTGTCAACCTCAAAGCCCTCGTTTTCCATATCGGCAAGGACTGCGCAAAGGGGCAATTCCACATCGAAATAGAGCTTATCCATGCCCTTTTCCCGAAGAAGGGGCAGCATTTTCTCTTCAAGGCAGGCAATTGCCGCCGCCTGAGAAGTCAGGGAAGCAATGCGCTGAGCGTCGTCGGGAGTGTCCAGAAGGCTCATCTGACCTAAGTCCTCATCGCCGCCGACGGAAGGCTCAAAGCCGCAGTAGCGCACGCAGAGGCGGTTTATCTCATAGCTGCCAGCGGTGGAATCCAGAAGGTATGCCGCAAGGGCGCTGTCGAAAACCCAGTTTCCGCTTTCGATTCCCAAAGCGAGAAGGGCGCGGAGGGTGTCCTTGATGTTGTGGCCCGCCTTTTTCGCGGGGGAGGTGAAGATTGCGCGGAGGGCGCAGAGGAAATCCTCCTCATAGGCGGCTTTTTCCAGCACGAAGGCATAGCCGTCGTTGCCCAGGGAGTATTCGAAAACTACAGTGTCGAGCCCATCCTCGAAGGTGAAATAGAGAGTTTCCTCTCCTGCTTTTTCAAGGGCGTGGGCAATCTGGGAGAAACGCAAAAGCTTCTCGCTGCTGCATTCCCCCTGAAAAACCTCTGCCTGAGGAGCTTCCTCCGGGTCGGGAGTAAGCTTATATTTTTCTATGAACTTGGTAAAGCCCAGGCGGAGGAAAAGGGAGTAAAGCCCGCTTTTCCAGCTTTCGTTCCAGACTGCTGCCTTGGGAGCAAGTTCAAGAGGTGCTTCCGTTATAATGGTGGCAAGCTCATAGCTCATTTTTGCGGAATCTTCTCCCGCGATGAGCTTTTTGCGCACGCCTTCTTTTATCTCGAGGCTTTCCACATTGGCGTAAACTCCGTCCAGGCTGCCGAAACGGTGGAGAAGGTCAAGGGCGGTCTTTTCGCCCACGCCTGCAACGCCGGGGATGTTGTCGCTGCTGTCGCCCATAAGCGCTTTCAGGTCTATCATCTTTATGGGTTCAAAGCCGTATTCTTCCTCGAAGCGCGCTTTGGTATAGTTAATGGTCTCCGTTTGACCCATGCGGGACTTAACGTGCAAAACTCTTGTTTCGTCGGTTATAAGCTGGAAGGAGTCCTTGTCGCCGGTGACGATGACGCACTCATCCCCGTCTTTTTCGCAGATGCGGCTGAGAGTACCCAGAAGGTCATCGGCCTCGAAGCCTTCTTTTTCGATGCGCATAATGCCCATCTGATCCAGAACTTCTTTCAGAATAGGCATCTGGACGGCGAGCTCTTCGGGCATACCCTTGCGCTGGGCCTTATAGCCCTCGTAGCGGAGATGGCGGAAGGTGGGCGCGCGAAGGTCAAAAGCCACGCAAACGCCGTCGGGCTTTTCCTCGTCCAGAAGGCGCTGAAGAATGGTAATGAAGCCGTATATTCCGTTGGTAGGTGTGCCGTCGGGGGCGTTGAGCATGCGGATGCCGTAAAAGGCGCGGTTGACTATGCTGTTTCCGTCGATGGCGAGAAGCTTGAATTTCTTCATACTGGGCTCCTTGATAAATTTATTCATAATATTATACCACCTTTTGAGCCTCTCTGTAAACAATTATCCGTTTGCAAAAAAAGGCTTGTTGTGCTATTATGCAATTGAAATAACTGGAAATTTGGGGTGTCCAAATGGGAATAAGTAAGATAATCATGATAGTCATGGCCGCATTTTTCGTCCTTGGCGCGCTGGACCGTCTTTTCGGCAACAAGCTTGGCATGGGCGGAGAGTTTGAGCGAGCCTTCGGCCTTATGGGTCCCACCACTTTGACCGTTGTGGGTCTTATCTGCCTTGCCCCCGTGCTGGCTCCCGCTTTGCAGAAAATTGTTGAGCCCGTGTTCCGTCTTTTCGGCGCAGATCCCGCAATGCTCCCCGGCGTGCTCTTAAGCTGCGACGTGGGTTATCATATAGGCGCGGAAATGAGTGCCGACCCTCAGATTGCCCTCTACGGAGGACTGGTTGTGGGTTCTGTCATGGGTTTTGTAATTTCCTTCACCATTCCCGTTGCCTGCGGTCTTATCCGCAAGGAGGATTATCGCTATTTCTCCGGCGGCGTTCTTATGGGTTATATCTTTGATCCCATCGCCTGTTTTGTGGGTGGTATCTGTATGGGCATCAAACCCATTGTTGTGCTTATAAACCTCATCCCCGTTATCGTTGTGGCGCTGCTTGTCATCGTGGGTCTGCTTTTCGCCCCCGAGTTTACAATGAAGGTATTCAAGTGGTTTGCAAAGCTGCTTTTGGCCATTATAACCGTGGGGCTCTGCGCTGCGGCTGTGGAGGCTATGACGGGCTTTGTTGTGATAAAGGGCATGACTCCCATCACTCAGGGATGGAAGACAATAGGCACAATAGTTCTTAGCCTCGGCGGCAGTCTGCCTTTGATGCACGCTCTGAGATGGGCATTCTCCAAGCCTATAAACGCTCTCTCCTCCAAAGCGGGCATCAATGATGTTGCGGTGTTCTCTATCGTGCTTGCCTTCACAAGCCTTGTCCCCGGCTACTCCAAGTTCCACGAGATGAATCCCAGGGGCAAGCTTTATTACGCAGCTTTCTCCGCAAGCGCCGGCTGCATGCTGGCCTGCCATCTGGGCTTCACCTCTTCCATTGACCCCAATGTTGTAAGCCCTATGCTTATCGCAAAGGTTATTGCAGGTGTGTTGGCCATGGCTTCTGTTGCGCTGCTCCATAAGCGCATTTTTAAAAAAGAGGAGCTGGAAGATCTCCCTGCTCAGGCATAATCAAATAAAACCGCGGCAGATGCTTATGATTAAAAAGCATCTGCCGCTTGTTTTTTTGTCTCGGGGCGGCCATATTCTTTTCGAGTTGGAGTTCCCGACGACCCGATAAGAACGAGGGGAAATCCCGGTGGCACCGAACAGGTGCCTCGAGGCAGCAGCGTCCCGAGCGGAAAACGAGGTATGCACACTAAGGTTTAGGTGCGGATTTTTGTGGCACAATGGCTTTCCTGCCTCCGCGGTTGGGGAGTTTCCAAAGAGGGGCATTGTGCGCCCAAGTCGGATCGTAGCCATG
>JAZUAQ010000104.1:0-20566 GCA_045638085.1 Oscillospiraceae bacterium | reverse complement strand
CCTGGCCCAGAAGCTTTATGCCCTCCAGCGAAAGAGTACGTCACCATATTGCCAAAATGAAGATGCTTGCTGTCCACGACCTCATCAAGGATAAGAAGCTCCTCTTCATTGATGACAGTATTGTTCGCGGGACTCAGCTTCAGGAAACCGGTGATTTCCTTTATGATAACGGTGCAAAAGAAGTACATATGAGAAGCGCCTGTCCTCCCATTATGTATGGCTGCAAATATCTCAACTTCTCCAGAAGCAACGGAGATCTTGAACTTATAGCACGCCGCGTAATAAGAGAACTCGAAGGCGAAGAGGGCGACAAGTACATTTCCGAATATTCTGACAGCAGAACCGAGCGAGGCAAGAACCTCCGCTGCTGCATCTGCAATAAGTTCGGATTCAATTCCCTTGAGTACCAAACTCTTGAGGGGCTCATTGAATCCATTGGTCTAAACAAAGAAAATATCTGCACCTATTGCTGGACTGGAGAAGAATAAATTATGGACAAATCATTTTCTGCTTCCTACGCTGCTGCCGGCGTTGATATCACCGCAGGTTACAAAGCAGTTGAACTCATGAAAAAACATGTTGCACGCACCAAGATTCAGGGTGTTGCCGACGATATCGGCGGCTTCGGCGGCATGTTCATCCCTTCCATCGCCGGTATGGAAGAACCTGTTCTCGTTTCCGGTACCGACGGTGTCGGCACCAAGCTGAAGATTGCAATGCTGCAGGACAAGCATGACACCATCGGCATCGACTGCGTTGCAATGTGCGTTAACGACATTATCTGCTGCGGCGCAAAGCCCATTTTCTTCCTGGACTATATTGCATGCGGCAAAAACTTCCCCGATAAAATTCCCGAGATCGTTTCCGGTGTTGCCGAAGGCTGTGTTCAGTCCGGCTGCGCTCTTATCGGCGGCGAAACCGCTGAGCATCCCGGTATGATGCCCGAAGACGATTATGACCTGGCTGGTTTCGCTGTAGGCATTGTTGATAAGAAGAAAATCTTTAACACTGCTTCCGTAAAGGCAGGAGACGTCATCATCGCGCTCCCCTCCTCCGGTGTTCACTCCAACGGTTTCTCTCTCGTCCGTAAGGTATTCGGCGAGGAAGCTCTTGCCGGTGAACTCGGCGCAAAGCTGCTCACTCCCACCCGCATTTATGTTAAGGACATTCTTGCAATCAGCGAGATGGTCTCTATCAAGGCCTGCGCACACATAACCGGCGGCGGCTTCTATGAGAATATTCCCAGAGCCCTGCCCGAAGGCGTTGCTGCAAAGATCAAGAAGGACGATGTCCGCATTCATCCCCTGTTCACTGAAATCGCCGAAACCGGCAATATTCCCGAGCGCGATATGTTCAATACCTTCAACATGGGTGTTGGCATGTGCGTAATCGTTGATAAAGCTGATGCAGAGAAGGCCGTCTCCGCCGTTGAGGATGCTTACATCCTCGGCGAATGCGTTGAGGGCGAGGGGGTCATCCTGTGGTAAGAGTCGCTGTTCTTGTTTCCGGCGGCGGCACTAATCTGCAGGCACTTATTGATGCTCAGAATCGCGGAGAAATCATCGGCGGCGAAATTGCCGCCGTGATTGCCTCCAAAAGCTCTGCATACGCAATTGAAAGAGCAAAAAACGCTGGCATTCCTGCATATGTAATTGCACGTAAAGACTATGCAGACGCCCGCGAGATGACTATAGCCTATGTTGATAGGCTTAAAGAGCTCAATATTGACCTTGTTGTCCTTGCCGGTTTTATGACTATTTTCACAGAGGAACTTATCAAAGCATATCCCAACGCCATTATGAATGTTCATCCCGCACTTATCCCTTCCTTCTGCGGAAAGGGATTTTATGGACTTCATGTCCACGAGAAGGCTCTTGAATATGGCGTTAAGCTCTCAGGCGCTACCTGTCATTTTGTAACCGAAGAGTGCGATGGGGGTCCTATAATTATGCAGAAGGCTGTTGAAGTTAAGCATGACGACACACCTGAAACTCTGCAGAAAAGAATTATGGAAAATGCTGAGTGGAAAATACTTCCCAAATCCGTTTCCCTCTTCTGTGAGGGAAGACTCAGCGTTGAAGGACGCACCGTGATTATAAAGGAGTAAGAAATATAATGCAGAATTTTCTTGAAATACTGAAAGCACATCCCTATCCCGGCCGCGGAATTATGCTTGGCAAAACCGCAGACGGCAAAAAAAGTGTAGTTGTTTATTTCATTATGGGTCGCAGCGAAAACAGCCGAAACCGCATTTTTGAGCTTACCGAAGACGGCATCCGCACCAAGGCTTTTGATGAGAGCAAGATGACCGATCCTTCCCTCATTATCTATCATCCCGTTCGCAAGGTTGGTGATGAGCTTATCGTTACCAACGGCGACCAGACTGATACTGTACGTGACGGTGTTCTTGCAGGCGAAATCTTCGCACAGAGTCTTCGTAAGCGCACCTTTGAGCCCGATGGTCCCAACTGGACTCCCCGCATTTCCGGTATTCTCCATAAGGACGGCAGCTATGCACTCTCCATTCTGAAGAGCGCAAACGGAGATTCCTCCTCCAACCGCCGTTATTTCTTCGGATACGAGAATCCCATTGCCGGCCAGGGTCATTTCATCCACACCTATCAGGAAAACGCAGAGCCTCTCCCCTCCTTCTATGGCGAGCCCCGCGAGGTTATCGTAAACGATACCGACGCAGATACCCTGGCAAAGGAAGTATGGAACGCTCTTAACGCAGATAACAAGGTTTCTCTCTTTGTAAGATGCATTGATATTGTAAGCGGCGAGAGCGAAACTGTTATCATCAACAAACACCAGGAGGCTTAATCGATGCAGGAACTTGAACTAAAATACGGCTGCAACCCCAATCAGAAGCCCTCTAAAATTTACATGGATAACGGCAAGGAACTTCCTCTGACCGTTCTCAACGGCAAGCCCGGTTATATCAACTTTATGGATGCTCTCAACTCCTGGCAGCTTGTAAAAGCTCTCAAGAAAGCAACCGGTCTTCCTGCTGCTGCATCCTTCAAGCATGTTTCTCCTGCAGGCGCTGCTCTCGGCACTCCCCTCACCGATGTTGAAAAGCAGATTTATTTTGCTGACGGACTGGATACCTCTCCCATTGCATGTGCATACATCAAGGCACGAGGTGCTGACCGTCTTTGCTCCTACGGTGACTGGGCTGCTCTCAGCGACACCTGCGATGAGGCAACCGCACGTTACCTTCTCAAGGAAGTCTCCGACGGTGTTATCGCTCCTGCGTACACCGATGAGGCTCTTGCCATCCTTCGCGGAAAGAAAAAGGGCGGCTACAATGTAGTACAGATCGATCCCGATTATGAGCCCGACCCCATTGAGAAGCGCCATATCTTCGGCATCGGCTTCCAGCAGGGCTATAACAACTTCGAAATCAACGAAGAACTTCTTTCCCACATTGTTACCGAAAACAAGGAACTTCCCATTGAGGCAAAGCATGACCTCCTCCTCAGCCTCATCACTCTTAAATACACCCAGTCCAATTCCGTTTGCTATGTTAAGAACGGTCAGACCATCGGCGTCGGCGCAGGTCAGCAGAGCCGTATTCACTGCACCCGACTGGCTGGCAGCAAGGCCGATAACTGGATGCTTCGTCAGCACCCCAAAGTACTTGGTCTCCAGTTTGTAGACGGTATCCGCCGTGCAAACCGCGATAATGCCATCGACATTTATATCTCCGATGAATACGAAGATGTTCTTGCAGAAGGCGTATGGCAGGAAAACTTCAAGGTTAAGCCCGAAGTTCTCACTCGCGAGGAGAAAAAGGAATGGATCGCCACTATGAGCGGCGTTTCCGTCGGCAGCGATGCATTCTTCCCCTTCGGCGATAACGTTGAACGCGCACGCAAGAGCGGCGTTCAGTACATAGCACAGCCCGGCGGAAGCATTCGTGACGACCATGTTATCGATACCGCCAACAAATACGGCATCGTGATGGCATTCACCGGAATGCGTCTTTTCCATCACTAAAGAAAACGAGGTTTTCAAATGAAAGTAATGGTAATAGGCGGCGGCGGTCGCGAGCATGCAATCGTCAAAGCCCTTAAAAAATCTTCCGAAATTGATAAGCTTTATTGCCTTCCCGGCAACGGCGGCATTGCTGAAGATGCAATCTGCGTTACCGTTGACGCAAAGGATATTCCCGCAATGGTAGCCTTCGCTAAGGAAAATGCTATTGATTTTGCAGTCGTTGCTCCCGATGATCCTCTGGTTCTCGGTGCTGTTGACGCTCTCACTGAAGCCGGCGTTCCTTGCTTCGGTCCCGATAAGAAAGCTGCAATCATCGAAGGCAGCAAGGTTTTCTCCAAAAACCTTATGAAGAAGTACGGCATCCCCACCGCCGCTTACGAAACCTTCTCCGACATTGAATCCGCATGCAGCTATATTGACACTCTCACCGCACCCGTTGTTGTCAAGGCTGATGGTCTTGCCCTTGGTAAAGGCGTTATTATTGCCGAAAGCCTTGTGGAAGCAAAGGATGCCGTTCATGAGATGATGGCTGATAAGAAGTTCGGAGACAGCGGTCTGAATGTTGTTATCGAGGAATTCCTCACCGGCCCCGAAGTTTCTGTACTCGCCTTCACTGACGGCAAGGTAGTCAAACCCATGGTTTCCTCTATGGACCATAAGCGCGCCCACGACGGAGATGAGGGTCTGAATACCGGCGGTATGGGTACCATAGCTCCCAATCCCTATTACACTGAGGCTGTTGCTCAGCGCTGCATGGACGAAATATTCCTGCCCACCATCGCTGCAATGAATGCTGAAGGACGTCCCTTCAAGGGCTGCCTCTACTTTGGTCTTATGATTACCCCCAACGGTCCTAAGGTTATTGAATATAACTGCCGCTTCGGTGATCCCGAAACTCAGGTTGTTCTTCCCCTCCTCGAAAGTGACCTCTTCACTATTATGAGAGCTGTTTCCGAAGAAAAGCTTGAAGAAACTGAAGTTAAATTCTCCAATGGTGCAGCCTGCTGCGTCGTTATGGCGTCTGAAGGCTATCCACTCTCCTACAAAAAGGGATATGAAATCAGTCGTGACGAAGATATGGATGCTGAGATTTATATTGCCGGTGCAAAGCTTTCTGAAGGTAAGCTTCTTACTAATGGCGGAAGAGTTCTCGGCGTTGTTGCAACCGCAGACACCCTTCCTGAGGCTGTAGAAAAATCCTATAAAAATGTTGCAAAGGTGCATTTTGAAAACGCCTATTACCGCAAGGATATAGGCAAGCGCGCAATGGAGGCATAAGATATGGTTTATAGAGTATTTGTAGAAAAAAAGCCCGGTCTCGCCCCTGAGGCTGCTGGTCTTCTTGCCGACTGCCGTAACTTTCTCGGCCTTGACGCGCTGAAGGATGTACGCATCCTCAACCGCTACGATGTTTCCGGCATCGATGCTGAACTTTTCGACTATGCCCGTACCACTGTTTTCTCTGAGCCTCAGCTTGATAATGTCTATGCTCAGGCTGAACTTTCCGATGCACATACCGTATTCGCAGTAGAGCCTCTGCCCGGTCAGTTTGATCAGCGAGCTGACTCTGCCGCACAGTGCATCCAGCTTCTCAGCCAGGGCGAGCGCCCCACCGTCCGTTCCGCAAAGGTTTACGCTCTCTATGGCGAACTTACTCAGAAGGATATAGACGCTGTTAAGGCATACGTTATCAACGCCGTTGAGTCCAGAGAGGCAAGCCTTGAAATGCCCGAAACGCTCGACGCAGAGTATGCAACTCCCGACCGCGTTGAAACTGTAAGCGGTTTTATCGCTCTTGATGACGATGGTCTCTCCGCACTTCTCGATAAAATGGGTCTTGCAATGGATCTTGATGACCTTAAGTTCCTCCAGACCTATTTCCGCGACGAAGAAGGCCGTGACCCCAGCGTCACCGAAATCCGCGTTGTTGATACCTACTGGTCCGACCATTGCCGCCACACCACCTTCTCCACCCATATCGACAATGTCAAGATTGACGACAGCGCCATTGCTGATGCATATCAGCGCTATCTGGAAGCACGCATTGAGGTTTACGGCGAAGAAAAAGCTGCAAAGCGTCCTCAGACCCTTATGGATCTTGCCACCATCGGTGCCAAGACTCTTAAAAAGCGCGGAATGCTTCCCGAGCTTGATGAAAGCGAAGAGATCAACGCTTGCTCAATTCACGTCAACGCAACTGTTGACGGCGAGGAGCAGGATTGGCTTCTTATGTTCAAAAACGAAACACATAACCACCCCACTGAAATTGAACCTTTCGGCGGCGCAGCAACCTGCATAGGCGGCTGCATTCGTGACCCCCTCTCCGGACGCGCCTATGTCCATCAGGCAATGCGCGTAACCGGCGGCGGTGACCCCCGTGTTTCCATTGATAAAACTCTCTCCGGCAAGCTTCCTCAGCGCAAGCTTGCTCAGACCGCAGCAGCAGGTTACTCCTCCTACGGTAACCAGATAGGTCTTGCAACCGGTCATGTTGCTGAAATTTACCACGACGGCTTCATTGCTAAGCGTCTTGAGTGCGGTGCAGTTGTTGCCGCAGCTCCTGCTTATAATGTACGCCGCGAGCGTCCCGCCCCCGGTGATGTTATCATCCTTCTCGGCGGACGCACCGGTCGCGACGGTATCGGCGGCGCAACCGGTTCCAGTAAGAGTCACAATCTCAAGAGCCTTCAGACTATGGCTTCCGAGGTACAGAAGGGCAACGCTCCCGAAGAGCGCAAGATTCAGCGCCTTTTCAGAAACAGCGAAGTTACCCGTCTTATAAAGCGCTGCAATGACTTCGGCGCAGGCGGTGTTTCCGTTGCTATCGGTGAGTTGGCTGCAGGTCTTAAAATTGACCTTGATGCAGTACGCAAAAAGTATGACGGTCTAGACGGCACCGAG
This sequence comes from Oscillospiraceae bacterium, assembly GCA_045638085.1. Lineage (GTDB taxonomy): Bacteria > Bacillota > Clostridia > Oscillospirales > Oscillospiraceae > SIG459. The sequence goes on along the minus strand of JAZUAQ010000104.1, from coordinate 13,663 downwards.
CTTGCAATTTCTGAGTCTCAGGAGCGTATGGCTGTTGTTGTTGAAGCTGGCGACGCAGATAAGTTCATTGCTGCCGCACAGGCAGAAAACCTTGAGGCTTACCGCGTTGCAGTTGTCACCGAAGAAGAGCGTATGGTTATGACCTGGAAGGGTCAGACAATCGCAAACCTCAGCCGCGCATTCCTCGATACTAACGGTGCAACCAAGCATACTCAGGTTGAAATTGCAGAAGCTGACCGCAGCTATTTTGATGCTCCCCTCTTTGAGTCCCTCCGCGAGATGGCCTCTTCTCTTAAGTGCGCAAGCAGACGTGGTCTTGTTGAGCGTTTCGACAGCACCATCGGTGCAGGCAGCGTTCTGATGCCCTTCGGTGGAAAGACTCAGACTTCCCCCTCTCAGGCTATGGCTGCCCTCTTCCCCGTTCTTCCCGGACAGAAAACTGAACAGGCAAGCATCATGGCTTGGGGCTGCGACCCCGACCAGCTCAGCTGCGACCCATATCTGGGTGCATACAGTGCTGTTTACACCTCTATGGCTAAGCTCGTTGCTGCAGGCGCAGACTATAAGGATGCATACTTCAGCTTCCAGGAATTCTTTGAGAAGCTCCGTAATGAACCTCTCCGTTGGGGCAAGCCCTTCTCCGCTCTTCTCGGCGCTCTTGATGCTCAGCTTGAGCTCAATGCTGCTGCAATAGGCGGCAAGGACTCTATGTCCGGCTCTTTCCTGGATAAGGATGTCCCCCCCACTCTCATCTCCTTCGCAATCGCACCTGTTAAGGCTGACAAGGTTCTCAGCACCGAATTTAAGAAGGCTGGCAATTCTGTCTACCTTATTGCAAGCCCTGACCAGACCGCTAACGGTCTCAAGGGTGCATGGGATATTTTCAATATGCTCAACGCAGACGGCAAGGTTGCCTCCGCATGGGCAATTGAAAACGGTGCAGGCGAAGCTGTTATGAAGATGAGCTTCGGTAACCGTATCGGCTTTAAGTCCAACGGCGCTCTTGCCGGTCTCTGGCATCAGCCTTTCTACGGCTTCATTATCGCTGAGCTCACTGAAGAAGTTGATATTCTCGGTTATATCAAAATCGGTGAAACTTGCGAAGAAGCTGTTATCGATCTTGATGGCGACAGCGCTTGTGTTGAGGAACTCTTCAACATTAATGAAACTGTTCTCTCCGGTGTTTATCCCACCTCCGCACCCGCTTCCGGAAATCTTGAAATGTTCTCCTTTGAGAAATACGAGCGTCCCTCCCCCATTATCAAGACCGCACGTCCCAAGGTTCTTATCCCCGTATTCCCCGGCACAAACTGCGAATATGACTCCGCCCGCGCTGTTATGGCCGCTGGCGCAGATGCAGAAATCGCGGTCATCCGTAACCTTACAGCTGATGATGTTGCCCGCAGCATTGAAGATATTGCACGCAAGATGAGCGAAAGCCAGATGATTTTCATCCCCGGCGGCTTCTCCGGCGGTGACGAGCCTGACGGCAGCGCAAAGTTCATCACCGCTTTCTTCCGCAATCCCGCAATCAAAGAGCAGGTTGCCGAACTTCTTGACAAACGTGATGGTCTTATGCTCGGTATCTGCAACGGCTTCCAGGCACTTATTAAGCTGGGACTTGTTCCCTTCGGCAAAATCATTGACACCGATGAAAATTGCCCCACTCTCAGCTACAACGTGATTGGACGTCATCAGTCCAAGCTTGTCCGAACCCGCATTTGTTCCAATGCTTCTCCCTGGCTCGCAGCAACCAAGCCCGGTGAAATTTACACCGTTCCCATCTCCCACGGCGAGGGTCGTTTCCTTGCTTCCGAAGAGCTTGTCAGAAAACTTGCAGAAAACGGACAGATTGCAACTCAGTATGTTGATCTGGATGGTGCCGCAACCTTCAACGGTGAATTCAACCCCAATGGCTCTATCTTCGCTATTGAAGGTATAACCTCACCCGATGGTCGCGTCCTCGGTAAGATGGGTCACAGCGAGCGCGTTGGAAAGAACCTTTATAAGAACGTTATCGGCAACTACGATATGAAACTCTTTGAGTCCGCAGTTGCATATTTCAAAAAATAAGGAGGAAAACCTTTTTTGAAAACTGATATTGAAATTGCTCAGTCCTGCGAAATGAAACCCATTGGTGAAATCGCAGCAGTTGCCGGCGTTGATGAAAAATATCTGGAGCTTTATGGCCGCTATAAAGCAAAGGTCGACTATGCTCTTCTCAAAGAGTCTGATCGCGTCAACGGAAAGCTAATCCTTGTTACCGCCATCAACCCCACCCCTGCCGGTGAGGGTAAAACTACCACTACTGTAGGTCTTGCCGATGCTATGCGCAAAATCGGAAAGAGCACCCTCGTAGCTCTTCGCGAACCTTCTCTTGGACCTGTTTTCGGTGTTAAGGGCGGCGCCGCAGGCGGCGGTTGGGCACAGGTTGTTCCCATGGAAGATATCAACCTCCACTTCACTGGTGGCTTCCACGCTATCGGTGCTGGAAACAAACTGCTTGCTGCAATGCTTGATAACCATATTCAGCAGGGCAACTCTCTGGGTATCGATGTAAAGAAAATCACCTGGAAGCGCTGCGTTGACATGAATGACCGTCAGCTTCGCAACATAGTTAACGGACTCGGCGGCCGTATGCAGGGTGTTCCCCGTGAAGACGGTTTTGACATCACCGTTGCATCCGAAATCATGGCTGTTCTCTGCCTTGCCGCTGATATTCCTGATCTCAACTCTCGTCTTGGCCGTATGGTGGTTGCATACACCTATGATGGAAGACCCGTTACCGCTCATGATCTGAAGGCAGAAGGCGCAATGGCTGCCCTTCTCAAGGATGCTCTCAAGCCCAATCTGGTACAGACCCTTGAAGGCACTCCCGCATTTATCCATGGTGGTCCCTTTGCAAACATTGCACACGGTTGCAACTCCGTAATGGCTACCAAGATGGCTATGAAACTGGCTGACTACACCGTTACCGAAGCCGGCTTGGGTGCTGACCTTGGCGCAGAAAAGTTCCTTGACATCAAGTGCCGTCTTGCTGGTCTCAAGCCTTCTGCTGTTGTTATCGTTGCCACTGTCCGCGCACTCAAAAACCATGGCGGCGTCCCCAAGGCAGAGCTTAATGCCGAAAATCTGGAAGCCCTTGAAAAGGGTCTTCCCAACCTCCTCCAGCATGTTGACAACATCAAGAATGTCTTCCGTCTCCCCTGCGTTGTTGCTATAAACGCCTTCCCCACCGACACCGAAGCTGAGCTGAAGCTTGTTGAAGATAAGTGCCGTGAGCTTGGCGTCAATGTTGCCCTGTCCGAGGTTTGGGCTAAGGGCGGCGAAGGCGGTAAGGCTCTTGCTGAAGAGGTTGTGCGTCTTTGCGAGCAGCCCAATGAGTTTAGCTTCAGCTATGACACTGAAGACAGCATTGAGAAAAAACTCAATGACATTGCTACCAAGATTTATCACGCAAACGGCGTTGAGCTTACCGCAGGCGCTAAAAAGCAGGCTAAGGAGCTTGAGGCTCTCGGCTTCGATAAGCTTCCCATTTGCATGGCCAAGACTCAGTATTCTTTCTCTGATGATGCAAAGAAGCTTGGCGCTCCCAAGGATTTCACCATCACCGTCAGAAACATCAAGGTTTCCGCAGGCGCAGGTTTCCTTGTAGCGCTCACCGGCGATATTATGACCATGCCCGGTCTCCCCAAGGTTCCCGCCGCTGAGAACATTGATGTTGACGAGAACGGCAAAATCACCGGACTTTTCTAAGTCACAGGCTATAACAAAAAAATCCTCCGGAAATCCGGAGGATTTTTTTAATTTTCCCATTGCTTGAAGCTGCGAGGCACAATACCAAACTGCAACAGTATTTTACCGATAATATGGTTTATCTGTTCATCCATAGTTTCTGCGCCTGAATAAAAAGTAAGCATAGGAGGGATTATGGTGCATCCATAATCCGCTGCGTCATACATATTACGCAGATGAATCTTACTGAGAGGCGTTTCTCTTGGACAAAGAATAACTTTCCTTCCCTCTTTCAGGCACACGTCTGCAGCTCTCAGGAGGAGATTATCAGCATAACCGCTGACAATTCCAGCAAGGGTTTTCATGCTGCAGGGTAAAATTATCATACCGTCGGTCACAAAGCTACCGCTTGATATGTTTGCCGCCATATCATAGGGATCATAGTTCACATCAGCAAGATTATATAACTCTGATACATCACTGCCGCATTCCAAATACCAGGTATGCGCCGCAGAGTCTGTCACGACAAGATGTATCTCACAGTCAGTTTCAGACTTTAGGGTTTCAATAAGCTTTTTGCTCATCAAAACTCCGCTTGCACCTGATACGCCGACTATAATTCTCATAATGTTCCTCCAGCCTTTAATAAGCGCAGAATTTCATCACAGCATTTTCGGCTGAGCATTGATAGCTCCGAAATTTGAGTCTCGTCTGCATTGTCAATATGTATTCCCGCAGAAACGGAAACAGTACACTTCATTTCCCGGGAAATTTTCTTTGCAAAATATGAGGAAATCGCGTCATCTCTATGGGTATGCACGCAGACGGTGCTCACTGTTGCAGAGTCCCTCTCGGGCTCATAAACCGCAAGAGAAACCGCACCGATATGATACAAAGTTCCACCGCCTACAGAGACTATGATATCTTCGCCTAAATATTGAGCCTTCGCTTCAACGTAAAGCCCCTTGGACTGAGCAGAGGCTTTAATGATATCAGAGTACATCGGCCCACTTATCCTTATCTATGTTCATAAAGGAACATCTCTTAAATTTATCCTTCAAATCATAAGGCACAGTGCAGTCAAAAATGGCCTTACAGGCGCAGCCATGGTGGCGGCAGGAAGGAGAATAAGCAGGATCGCTTGAAGGCTCAAGAGGATGCAGACGCACACCGGGAATGGGGATCATATCCACATCAGCCTGGAAGCGGGTTGTCATCGCCCAGATAACATCATTGACATCGAACAGATCAACGTCATCATCAACGAGGAACACATGCTTCAACTCGCGGAATGCCGCAAAAGCAATCAGTCCGGCCTGACGCTGTTTTCCTTCGTCAATGGGAGCAGATTTCTTTACCTGAATAACAGCGGCATATTTGCCTCCGCCGAAGGGTGCACAATAAACATTCTGAACAAAATCATTGAGGGCGCGTTTTTCCATAAGAAGAATGCTGGCCTCAGTAGGCAGACCAGCCATGCTGACATGCTCTTCGGAGGGACCTATAACAGTCTGCATTATGGGATTATGGCGCGTTGTTACAGCTTTAACCTTCAAAACAGGAACCTGAGGTAATGCTGCGCCTATATATCCAGGGAATTCAGGCATGGCATAGCCAGTATTGGTGTTAATATCCTCACGGATATATTCTCCGGGAATAAGCTCGCACTCAAGAACATATTCAGAATTCGCAATGCAAAGCTCGTCGATAGTCAGGCACTTAGTAAGTTCAACGCCCTCACCTCGAAGTCCACCTGCACAGTGAAGTTCGTCATAACCAATGGGAGTTGTAGGAGACTCAAAGCAGGATGCAATGCAAATAGCAGGGTCAACACCTATGGAAATGGAAATAGGCATGGGCTTGCCCATTTTCTCATACTTTTCACGGAATATATCAAGATGACGTCCGCCGGGAACAAAGTACATGGATATTATATCCTTGCCCTGAAGGCAAAGACGGTGAATGGTTACATCCTTCTCCCCTGTCTCAGGGTCAGTAGCGTAGCACAAACCCATAGTTATGTAAGGTCCGGCATCTTCCTCAGTGTTTGTAGGAGCAGGAACTATCCTTCTAACATCGAAATCTGGATCGCTGGCAAGATAAACCTCCTGCTGGCAAACAGCGCGTTCATTGGGAATTTCAACAGGAGGAATTGGATTAGAAACAGCTTCCATAAGCTTAAATCCAAGTCTTTCTGGATTCTCACCAAGAATATAGCCTACTCTCTGACGGCTGGCAAGTATACCGGTGCACACTCTCGCGCCGGGGTGCCCCTTTACATTATTAAAGACCATGGCAGGTCCATTCTGCTTTGTGGGGCGCATAACCGTTCCACCGGCACCAACATAGCGGTAAACGCCGGATATTTCGGCATGAGGATCTGCCTCAATATCGGTTTCAATAAGCTGCCCGGGAATATCCTTGAGCATATCAATACAGGAACGCAAATCAGTACATTTTTTCATGGTGAACCTCCTGTCTTTTTCTTTATTTTACAATGCAGTAATCGAAAAATCAAGAAAATATAAACATGTTCATATTTATATTGCAGACTTAAATGCTTTAACTTTTTCTATATCCGCAACACTGAATTCGTCTTCAGGCATACCTTCAGCCCCAAAATATACATTAGGATTTGCAAGGCAGGAACTATCCTTATGCTTACTGGCGGCAGAAGCGTGAATCTGAGTGCAGCCACTTATTTCTATAAGACTGCATACATTATGAGGTCTGATTCCGCCTCCAGGAAGGATTTCTATTCTTCCATCGGCATAAGTTATCATTTCTTTCAGCGTTTCAGCACCATCAATCGAATTGACTGCCTGTCCGCTGGTAAGAATGCGATCAAATCCCAGTTCAATAAGTTGATCCATCGCTTTTTTCCAGTCAGGTACCACATCGAAGGCTCTGTGGAAAACTTTAATCTTATCTCCCGCAGCTTTAATCAGCTGAGCGCATCTATCATAATCAACTGTTCCATCAGCATTCAGCACACCAAAAACAAGCCCGTCAACACCCAGTTCGACGAAACTAGACATATCGGAAAGCATACACTTAAACTCTGCTTCGGTATAGCAAAAGCCTCCTTCTCTGGGTCTCACCATAGCTATGATCGGTATGCCAATCTTTATAGCCTCACGCACAAGACCCATGCTCGGCGTAAGCCCGCCGAGAAAAAGTGCGGAATTGAGTTCAATGCGGTCTGCGCCTCCTGCCTTAGCATTGATAACATCATCAAGACTTCCGCAGCAAATTTCAAGTTTGATACCCATAAGCTATCCTCACATATAAATCTCTGTTTCTTCAACACATTCGTTTTTGATTCTGCCTACAATATAATCTAAACCATTAATAACTCTGGGACGAATATCTCCTCCCACAAGGACATACATAATATCCTCCCCTGCTTCCAATTCACCCTCATTCAGCCAGGTTTTAATATAATAAATACCATCAAGCTTATATCCGTCGGAAATTATTTCGTCCAAAAGCTCTTTATCATATGAGAATCGAAGCGATTTTACTTCCTTATCAGTATCTGCGCCTTCTCTCACTTTTGCCTTCGGAGTAACTCTGACAGTACCGTTATGAAGCAGATACATCCCGCACTTCGCAGCGTTTTCATGCCTCTTTGCTTCTGCCATCCATTTTTCTAAAGAGGGTTTTTCTTTCATTTTTTCTCCTCTCCGCAATCAGCACTGCCAGCACTATGAAGCATATCTATCCCATGTCGGACAGCAGGAAGCACAGCGAGAATATTTTCGCAGGCAGCTTTTTTGCTTCCGGGCAGATTTATGATGAGGCTGCATCCTCTTATGCCAGCTTCGCTGCGACTAAGGCATCCGTGAGGAGTAATTTTCATACTCTCCGCACGCATAGCCTCGGGTATACCGGGAGTTCTTCTTTCAATAACTGCAAGAGTGGCCTCGGGAGTAATATCTCTGGGAGAGAAACCCGTTCCTCCGGTGCTTAAAATCAAATCAATCTTCTTTTCATCGCAGCAACGGCAGAAAACCTCTTTGATTTTATCAAAATCATCAGGAATTATTTCGGTATAAACTACTTCCCATGCGTCATTTTCTAGAATTTCACATATGGCTGGACCGCTTGTATCAATGCGCTGTCCAACAGCACCTTTATCGCTTATGGTTATTACCGCGGCAGTATATGCCATTTTCAGTCTTCCTTTCTGACAAAGTCTCCATGAACTCCGCCGCTTTTGCTGAGGAGTCTTATATCGCTGATGACTATATCTTTCTGCACAGCCTTGCACATATCATAAACGGTAAGGGCAGCAACGGAAACAGCAGTAAGGGCTTCCATCTCAATCCCAGTCTTTCCGTCGCAGTTAAGCTCCGCCTTTATATCAACGCAGCAAAGGTCTTCATCAAGGCTGAGATTCATATTAACACCCTCAATAAAAACATTATGGCACATAGGAATAAGCTCAGCGGTCTTTTTTGCACCCATAATGCCGGAAATCTGTGCAACCGTCAGCACATCGCCTTTTTTCATTCCGCCGTTTTTAATCAAAGCAAATGTTTCGGGGCTGACAAATACTCTTGCACCTGCAACAGCGCTTCTGCGGTTTTCGGGCTTTTCACCCACATCAACCATCTTAGCTCGGCCTTCTTCATTAAAATGAGTGAAATCATTCATATTTCTCATAATAAAATTCTTCACCCCTTCTATATCATCAATATGGAAATGAGGAATAACACTCTCAATATTATCATAGTCGCTAACAAGGGCGATAAACTTATCAAATGAATCGATAAAGCCCTTTCCACACTCTTTTCTAGCTATGCCAATTCTCGGTAACGACTCATTTTTATAGCCCTCTACAAAAATTATATCTACATCTTTTACCCTCTCAATAAGCTGAGAAAGTTCGAGCTCTCTGCTTTCAATAATCGCAGTTTTGTTCTTTGAAGCAATAAGGCTTACTGCAGCACCTGCAGCAGTGAAACGATATGAATCCTTTCCTTCGCAGTCGATTTCAAAATCATGACTGCTATGCTTTATGACGGCAACAGCATAGCCTTCCGCGGTAAATGCAGAAACCAATTTCTCAATAAGAGTTGTTTTACCCGTACCGGAAAATGCAGAAAATGCAAATATAGGAACACCTTGCATAACTCAGCCTCCTATTTCATTCATATTTCTTCCCGAACCGCTGCGTTGCTTGGCAGAGAGATGATTATGAGCAAGAGGCTTTGAAACAATCGCATTTTTCAGCACTCGCTCCATAGAATCTGTATCCATTCCCTTAAGAGAATATTCAACAGCAGAATGAAGGCAAGGCTTTACTTTTCCATCCGCGGTAACACGGATCCTGTCGCAAGTCCCACAGAAATGATTATTTACCGGACTTATTATGCCGATACTGCCTTTAGCACCGGAGATTTTATAAAGTCTCGCCACACCGTCTGCAGCTTTCTGCTGTATAAGCTCAGGTATTGTTGTTAAAACTATTTCTCCGCTTACATAGGATTTTTCGCCAAAATCTCCACTGTCATACATAGGCATAAGCTCAATAAAGCGAAGGTCTATGGGGTATTTGACAGTTAGCTGCGCAAGGTCAGATATCTCGTCATTGTTAAATCCGCCTATCAAAACAGTATTTATTTTCACCTTATCAAATCCTGCTTCAAGAGCAGCTTCAATTCCTTTAAGTGCGGCAGAAAGCTTTCCCCATCTGGTTATATATTCATATTTTTCAGGAGAAAGCGTATCAAGGCTTATATTTATTCTGCTGACACCTGCGGCTTTAAGATCAGATGCCATTTCAGGGAGAAGAGTTCCGTTTGTTGTAATGCACAGCTCATTTATCCCATCAACTGCAGCAGCCCTGCGGCATATGGAAATAATATTTTTCTTAATGAGGGGCTCACCACCCGTTATACGAAGCTTGTTTATGCCAAGACGTGATGCGGCTTTTACAACCATAATCATCTCATCCTCGCTGAGCATATCCTCGTGGCGCTTTTTGCATACTCCGTCCTCAGGCATGCAGTATCGGCATCGAAGATTGCAGCGCTCCGTAACTGACAAACGCAAATATTTAATATTTCTTCCGTAATTATCTGTCATAGGGTAAAACTCCAAAATTGCTATATAGAATAGGATAACATCGATATAGCAAAACATCAACGAAAAATTGATTGCGGACATTAAAAGAAGCACAGGTTATTTACCTGTGCTTCTATATTTATTTGCCACTTACGGTTATTCCATCAAAAGCCATCCAAGGCAGACTTGTACCGCCATCGCATTCCTTCTCTATGGAGATATCTTGAATATTGTTAAGCATTTCTGCAAGATTACCGTTTATCATAACCTCACTGACCGCCTCACCGATCTCACCGTTTTCGATGATAAAGCTGTTCTTAGCAACCATAGAAAAATCACCGGAAGAAGAAGGCCGGCCGCCCGAAATTCTTCCAAGCAGAAGACCTCTGTCAATGCCTTTGACAATATCCTCCACAGGCTTATCACCGGCAGCTGCAGAAAGATTTTCAAGAGAATAATTCAGAGAACGATCAAAACCGGTTTTATTTGCAAAATACTTATCAATAACAAAGCTCTTTAGAACACCGTTTTTAATAAGGTCGAACTTCTCTGTAATATATCCGTCGCTTGTCCAGCGTGAGCCGGAAATAATATCATCGCTGCAGGGAGAAAGTCTGATATTGAGTCTTTCATCTGCCACCTTTTCTCCCAGTTTATCCTTCCATATACTGGTTCCGCTGTTGACAGCTGCGCCGTCTGCAAAAGTGCCGAGAGCATAATAAAGAATTTCGCCAAGGCATCCGGGAGGCACAAGTACTGTTCCCCGGAATTTTCCTGAAATAGACTTTGTATGGATTTGTTTTTCTACGCTGGCAAGATCACGACGTAGGGATGCCTGCTCGATGAAGGGAATTGAGAGATCAACAGTTTGAAATCCGCATCCAAAGAAGGATGAGCCCTTGCCGTTTTCGTGGGCGGAGAACATCAGCATAAGATTATAGCTTCCGCTGCGTCTGTCAAAAGAAGATCCGTTTGAGTTAATATAAACGCTTTTGCGGGACTTGTGAGCAACAATGAGCTGCTCAATCAAAATTTTCGGATATTCATTCTTAATAGAAGCTACAAGCTCCCTGCAGCGAGAGAAGAAAAGCTCCATATCAGGCTCAGTTACTCCATCAACGAAAGAAGCGTCTCCCGCATTGGGTCCAAATTCCCAATCCTTATCCGCTTCGGAGGCTTCAGCTGCAGCTATGCAGTTATCTGCAGCCATTTTGATGGCCTCAGCATCAAAATGGTTGATTGCTGCGCTTCCCTTTTTTCTATCCTTAAGGGCGGTGAGAACAAGTGAATTATCGAACATAGTACGAAACAGAGAGAATTCTCCACCGTCAACGTTGAATTCGCGGGTTTCAACATAACCTGCGCTTACGGATGCACTATCTGCACCGCGCTCAGCCAAGGCGGAGAGGGCGCCTGCTGCGATATTTTTAAGTTCTTTCATATCAGCGTCCTCCAATCATTACCTTGCATCTAAGAGCGGGTCCACCCATACCAACAGGCATGGGCTGCTTCTTTCCGCATGTTCCGCTGCTGGTCCAGTTAGTTGTGTCGGAAACCATATCAACAGTTTTAAGCATATCAAAGGCGATTCCGCTGATAGTGGTGTCAAGAATAGGACGGCCAAGCTTGCCGTTTTTGATTTCATAGCCGGAACATATTCCGAACATAAATTCGCCGGTTGTGTCCGCCTGTCCATTATTATAGTCAAGGAGATAATATCCGTCGTCTACAGAGGAAATAATATCCTCAAGCTTATCTTTACCCGGCAAAATTAGAGTGTTTCTCATGCGGATAAGGGGCTCATCGGAGAAAAGCCAGGCACGGGCATTGCCGCAAGGCTTCACACCAAAGCGCTGCGCGGTCTCGCGACTGTTCATATATCCAACAAGAATACCGTCTTTTATAATCACGGCATCCTCAGCAAGAGTGCCTTCATCGTCAACATAGATGGGCTGAGGAGTCTGCTCGCCGAATGCGGTGTTGGCAAAGTCGGTAAGGTTTACAAGCTCGGATGCAACCTGCTTGCCAAGATAAGGACCCGCTACGCTGCCGCCGACAACCAGATCCGCTTCAACAGTATGACCTACAGCCTCGTGAGCAAGTATGCCTGCCATAGTAGAGCCCATTACGACAGTCTTAACTCCGGCTTCAGGATAGACGCCGTTTCTTTTCTGCATAAGACGCTCATAAATCTCATCCACTTTTGCGTAAAGTGAAGTCATATCATTGGCTATACTGAGCATTGAGCCATATCCGCCAAACGAGCCCATCAAGTCAACAGGATTGCCGTTCTCTCCCATTGCGGTCAGCTTAAATTTAATATGACTGCGAGTAATATTTGCATGCGTGTCACATCCGTCAGAGCAGATAAGAAGCTTTTCTACGCCGTTGGAAGATGCAACAAGCATTCGGTCAATAAGCCCAGGGCATTTGTCGGCTATATAGTCATCAAGCACTCTGAGAATGTCAACGTAGGTCTTCTGATCTGGGTCAGGCATATTAACATCCATAAAATGCTTGCCTGAAGCAATTGCAGGAAACATCTCACGCTGCTTCTTAATATGGGAGTCAAGAAAATCGGCGTTTTCAAGTGAAGCCTTCAAAACTTTTCTAACAGCATCATCACTAAGCTCAGCCATTGAAGCGAAGCCATATACACCGTTTTTGTAACTGCGTGCAGAAACACCCGCAATATCTTCCCTATCGTTTTTTATAATGTTGCCGCCCATAAGTCCAACTGTGCGGTTTCGGTTAACCTGAGCGCGAAGTTCAGTGTGCACACCGCAAGGCAACTCGGATTTATAAGCGGAGAGAATATCTTTTATCATTAGTAACCTCCGTAAATAATGTATGAGCATATAATACATTAATTTAAAACATTAATCAAGCAAAGTTATAGTAAACTTACGATTTGGCTCAATTATTCTTCATCGCATAATTGATATTGTTTTCGTTTGGCCTCCTGCACTGCCCTTTGCTATAATAAATCGCAACTTAATTGTTCTACATAAAAAAACAGCCGCCTTTTGGCGGCTGTTTTTCTAAATATTAGGTCCAGTCTTTCTGGATCATTTCTGCATAGTCATCGCGTTTAATTGCAATTATATACAAAACGGTATCGTATGCTATGGTAAGGGTAAATATACCCATGGCGATTATCATTACAACATTGAAGGGCCAGAGAGGCATATATATAACATCTGTAACATAACCCTTATTGATACTGTCGAGAGTCTGCATATATGCAGCCCAGGTTGTTGCGCCTGCGACAGCAACAGAAAGAACACTCATAAGAGAGAAAAGGACATATCTCAATGCTCTGGGTAATTTTGCAATTATAAGAGTCATATTTATGTGTGCTTTCTTGCTCTGAGCATAGGCAAAGGAGCAGAAAACAGCGCACATAAGAAGCTGCTGGGTTATATCATAAGCTCCTATAATATTCTTATTGAAAAGCTTATGATAAAGTACATCGGCAACATTCAGCAGCATCATGGCTGACACACAGACAAAGCTGATATATCCAACTATGGTTGTAAATTTTTCAATTTTTGCACTGATATTTTTAACTTTTTCCATAGATGCCACCTCAATTCAGGTTGGGAAGCACCATAACTATATCAGGGAATACTGTTATAAGTGCAACACCGATGAAAATTGTAATAACGAAAGGCAAAGCGCCTTTATATATAGTGCTTAGTGGTATATCCTTCGCGACACCCGATATAATAAAGCAGTTGAGTCCAACGGGAGGTGCAATAGCACCGAGTTCCATAACGAGAATGATATAGATACCGAACCAGATTACATCAAAGCCAAGAGCCTGAGCAATAGGCCAGAAGATGAAGTCGGAGGC
>JAZUAQ010000103.1:0-4823 GCA_045638085.1 Oscillospiraceae bacterium | reverse complement strand
CCTCCAACGCCTGCCATCAGGGAAGCAAGGTCTCCGATAGTGAGAGACTTGATTTCTTAAACTGGCTTTATGATTTTGAATTTCGTCTTCTCGGTTTGCCTGCTCCCAGCCTTGTAATCTATCTCAATATAGATATTGATGTTTCCAGGCGTCAGATGGACGCAAGACAAAATGCCACAAACACCGAGGCTGATATTCATGAAAAAGACTTCGCTTACCTCTCAAAGTCTCTTGATGCAGGAAGATTTGCTGCCGAGGTTTATGGTTGGAAGGTTATTGACTGCGTAGTTGACGGTCAGATGAGAAGCATTGAAGATATACACGATGAAATCTATAAAGCAGTAATTGAATCCATAGAAGAATAAGCAAAGGGCCCCTTTCGGAGCCCCGCTATATAATTATATCTTATTCTCAGCAGCCGCAGCCGCAACCGTTGTCGTTACGGCCGTAGCCGTTGCCACATCCACCACAGCCGAAGATAACGATGAGAATGAGGATTATCCAAAGGTAGCAATTGCCATTACCGTTATTAAAGCACATATTATTAACCTTCCTCCGCATACAATAAATATTCGTGGTCACATCACTGTGCGGATATGATTTCGGACCCGTACTTTTCTCAGGGGACGAGGTCGGCGCCAACCCCATCTGCAACATATTATGATTGCAGCTTTATGACTGTTACTTTTCTTCTTTAAGAAAGGAGATACTATGATAGATCCCAACACCAATGATAACGTCAATAAGAACGAGGAATCTACAGCTGAGCTTCACGACAACAGCAAAAGCGCTGATACCGAGGTTTCTCCCATAAATGAAGCAGACTCCGATATTGTCGAGGGAAAGAGCCTTGTCGATATATTTGATGAGGCTGATGAAGCTGATGATAAAAAAGAGGATGACGATTCCGAAGAATTTAAGGATATGCTTTATTATGAGGATGAGCTTGAGGAGAGAGATTATCGTCCCATACGTTTCAGCAGAAGCGGCAGACTTGGCTGTCTTGGCGGAATTATGTATGCCACCTTCATTCTTTGTCTTTCCGTTGCCCTTGCATGTTTTGCCTGGATGGCAGCCTGCGATATTCTTGCACTCAACAAAGGCGACACAAAAATGTCTGTCGTACTGAGTGATGATTATTTCAGCGAAGAGGAAGTTGATGTACTTGACGAGGAGGGCAATGTGGTCGGAAGCGAAACCGTGCTTCTTGCCGATATTTCTGCCGTATCTCAGCTTCTTCGCGATAGCGGAATAATAGAATATCCCTGGCTTTTCAAGATTTTCGCTCAGGTATCAAATGCCGATAAAAAAATTGACCCGGGCACATATGAGCTTTCAACTCGTTATGATTACCGTGCCCTTGTTAAAAATCTCCAAAAGAGCACAGGACTTAAGGAAATCCGAGATGCCGTAACCTTCCCCGAAGGATACACAATGTACCAGATTTTCCATAAGCTTGAAGCTGAGGGCGTATGCTCTGTTGAAGACCTTTATGATGCAGCGGCAAATTATCACTATGATTTCAGTTTTCTTGACGATAGCACTCTCGGAGATGCAAGACGACTTGAAGGCTTCATTTTTCCCAACACCTATGACTTCTATGTAGGCGAATCTGCAAGTTCTGTTATCAGTAAGTTCCTTAACACCTTCCACAGACAGCTTTATGCCGATATGTATGTCATCTGCGATAACCTTGGCATCACTTTCTATGATGCAATCAAAATTGCTTCCATGATTGAAAAAGAGGCCGCAAATGACGATGAACGCGCAATTATCGCCTCTGTAATTTATAACAGAATCCGAGTTGGAATGACCCTGGGAATTGATGCTACCGTTCTTTATGAGCATCCTGAGCATGTTGGCGTTCAGATTCCCGCCGAGATACTTGAGAAGGATAGTCCCTATAATACCCATACAAGAACCGGCCTTCCTCCCACCCCTATCTGCAACCCCGGACTTGCATCAATCGAAGCAGCTCTCCATCCTGCTTCCACTTCTTATTACTACTACGCACTTGACACAGAAACAGGCACCCACAAATTCTTCCATTACTATAACGACTTCCAAAACTTTGTAAATACACAAGACTATGATAACTATACGCCCTGAACTTTTGTCACCGGCAGGTGACCGTGAAAGACTTGAAATGGCATTGCACTACGGTGCCGATGCAGTTTATCTGGCAGGTAAGGAATTTGGCCTGCGCGCAAGCGCGGGAAACTTTGCCCCAGATGAGATGCGTGCGGCAGTTAATCTCTGCCACAGCATGAACAAAAAAGTATATGTAACCATTAACGTTCTTCCCCACGAGCATCAGCTTACGGCTCTTCCTGCATATCTGGAGGAGACAGCCGATGCCGGAGTGGACGGCTTTATAATTGCGGACCTCGGTGTTTTGTCTCTCGCAAAACGTCATGCCCCCAATGTACCCGTTCATATAAGCACCCAACTCGGTGTCGTTAACTCTGAAACCGCAAGAATGCTCTATGATCTCGGAGCAAAGCGCGTTGTTCTTGCTCGCGAGATGAGCATGGACAACATCCGCACCTTCAGAGCCAAAATTCCCAAAGACCTTGAAATTGAAGCCTTTGTACACGGAGCAATGTGTGTAAGCTTTTCCGGTCGTTGCCTGCTTTCCAATTATATTACTCACAGAGATGCAAACGGCGGTGCCTGCTCCCAGCCCTGCCGCTGGAAATACCATCTTGTTGAAGAAAAGCGTCCCGAAGATTACTTCGAAATCAGCGAGGACGGAGGAACTTTCATTATGAACAGTTCCGATATGTGCATGATAGAACATATTGATGACTTGGTGGAGGCCGGTGTAAGCTCCTTTAAGATTGAAGGTCGAATGAAGAGCGCTTATTATGCCGCCGTTACAACTAACGCCTACCGTCATGCAATTGATGATTATCTTGCAGGCAAAAGCTTTAATCCTCTTTGGTTGGACGAATGTATGAAGGTTAGCCACAGAAAATATTCCACCGGCTTCTATTACGGCGAACCGGGGCAATATTACGCTGATGCTCATTATTTCACCGACGCAGATGTCTGCGGTATAGTCAGCTCCTGCGACGATGAGCGTAATGCAGTCATTTCACAGCGCAATAAGTTCTGCGTGGGAGATAAGCTTGAGCTTGTCAGTCCCGACAGAGAGCCTGTTTCTTTTATTCTTAACGAAATGTTCAATGCAGAAGGGGAGTCCATTCAGGCAGCACCACATCCCATGATGGATGTACATATGGTTTTACCTGAAAAATGCGGCAAACTTTCTCTGCTCAGAAAAATAAGATAATATCAGGGCTCCGTTTTGGAGCCCTAATTTTTAAGCTTATGAAATACTCAAACATCAAAAAAGGAATATTCTTATCCCGCCCCAACAGATTCATAGCTCATATTATGATTGATGGCAGGGAGGAGATTGTGCACGTTAAAAACACCGGACGTTGCAAAGAGCTTTTACCTGCCGGTGCTGAGGTTTACTGCGTGTACGATGCTAAACCTACAAGAAAAACGGCATATGACCTTGTCGCTGTAAGAAAAGGCGACAGACTTATTAATATGGACTCTCAGGCCCCTAATGCCGCATTCAAAGAATGGGCAGCGAGCGGTAAATTTATTGGCGAAACTGACTTTATCAAACCGGAATATAAATGGGGAAACTCCCGCTTTGATTTTATGCTTCGTCTTGGAGATAAGAAAATTCTTGTCGAAATAAAGGGTGTAACTCTCGAAATTGATGGCGCCTGCTATTTTCCCGATGCCCCCACCGAGCGAGGTATCAAGCATATCAATGAGCTTATTACTGCAAAAGAAGATGGATATGAGGTATACATTATATTTGTCATTCAGATGAAATATGTCACTTACTTTTCACCCAATAATGCAACTCATCCCGAGTTCTGCGAAGCGTTAAGAAAAGCAGAGGAGAGTGGCGTCAAAATTCTCGCTTATGATTGCCTCGTTACAGAAAATTCTATGGAAATTCACGATAAGGTCCCTGTAATTCTTTGAAATTTCCGGTTGACAAGTTTATTAAATGTGCTAAAATGTTTAAGAAATATTTGTGGGCTATGACGAAACGAGCTTTTTATTAAAGTTCTACAGAGAGGGAAGCATTTGCTGAAAGCTCCCGTACTTTATAAAAGGCAGCCACTTCTGAGCCTGTGGATGATGAGTCCGCCGATTTATTCCCGTTAAAGAATTACTGAGATGCCGTATATACGGATAATCAGGGTGGTACCGTGAAGTATTTTAACTTCGCCCCTGCTTTGGGGCGGAGTTTATTTTTTTGCAAATAAATAAAAAGATATATATGGAGGTCAATTGACAATGGCTCACAGAAACATCGGTCTTAACGAGCTTCGTGAAATGTTCCTGAAGTTCTTCGAGACCAAGGATCACCTTAGACTCCCCAGCTTTTCTCTCATTCCCCAGAATGACCCCTCTCTGCTTCTCATCAACTCCGGCATGGCTCCTATGAAGCCTTATTTCACCGGCGAGGTTGAGCCTCCCAGACGCAGAGTTTGCACTTGCCAGAAGTGCATCAGAACCGGTGATATTGAAAATATCGGTAAAACCGCTCGTCACGGCACTTATTTTGAGATGCTCGGTAACTTTTCCTTCGGCGACTATTTCAAGAGCGAGTCTCTTGCATGGAGCTGGGAATTCCTGACCTCTCCCGAATGGGTTGGTCTTGAGCCTGATAGACTCTATCCCAGCATCTATCTCGATGATGACGAGGCCTTTGATGTATGGACGAAGGAAATCGGCGTTCCCGCTGACCATATTGTCCGTATGGGCAAAGCTGATAACTTCTGGGA
>JAZUAQ010000102.1:0-20896 GCA_045638085.1 Oscillospiraceae bacterium | reverse complement strand
AAGGCCGGGATGCTCACTGTGGAGCATATAGATGACATTCCCGATGGGGCAAATGTTCTCATCCGCGCCCATGGTATAAGCAGAAAAGAATATGCCGCAATAGAGAGCAAAGACTGCGCTATTATAGACGGAACCTGCGTTAAGGTTGACAAAGTTCATAAGATTGCCGAAGAGGTTGAAAAAGCCGGGCGCAAGCTTATTATCATTGGCGACGAAAATCATCCCGAAGTTCGCGGAATTGCGGGTTGTTGCGATGATTCCATTGTCTTTGATGATGGCGAAAAATTGGAAAAATGGTTGATGGAAGACCCTGAAAGACAAAATAATCCCATTACCATGGTTTTCCAGACAACTCAAACAAAAAAAGTTTTTAATTTTTGCGAAAATTTAATAAAAAAGTTATGTACAAACGCGCAAGTATTTGATACAATATGTTTTGCTACGCAAACTCGGCAAGCAGAAGCGGCGCAGATTTCAGCGAAATGCGATGCTGTGGTTGTTGTTGGTGGGAAGCACAGCGCCAACAGCCGCCACCTTGTCAGAATTTGTTCGGAAAACTGCTCCAATGTATTGTTCGTTGAAAACGCGGATGAGTTGGACATGCAGTCCCTTGTAGCTTTTGACACCATAGGTGTCACAGCCGGAGCCTCTGTGCCCGACTGTATATTAAAGGAGGTAAAACAAAAAATGTGCGAAGAAATCAAAGAAATGACCAATGCAGTGGAGACCGAAAAGAGCTTCGCTGAGCTTCTCGAGGAATCCATTAAACCTATATATAATGGAGATACCGTCAAGGGTATAGTCGTTGCTATCACCCAGACTGAGGTCACTGTAGATCTCGGAATCAAGCATTCCGGCTACATACCCGTAGAAGACTTCGAAGACGGCACCGGCGCCAAGGCTGCTGATGTTATCAGCATTGGTGACGAAGTTGCTGCTTGCGTTGTCCGCGTCAATGACGTTGAAGGTACCGTTATGCTCTCCAAGCGCCGCCTTGACGCTGTCAAGAACTGGTCCGACCTGGAAGAAGCTGCTGAGAACGGCACTGTCGTTGAAGGCACTGTTACCGAAGTTAACAAGGGTGGCGTTGTTGTCACCGTTAAGGGTATCCGCGTATTCGTTCCCGGCTCTCAGTCCGGTCTGCCCAAGGATGCTGATATGGAACAGCTCCTCAAGCAGGTTGTTCGCCTGAGAATCCGCGAAGTCAATAAGGGCCGCAAGAGAGTTGTTGGCTCCATCCGTGACGTATCCGCTAAGGAGCGTCATGAGCGTATTGCCAAGATCTGGGACGAGATCGAAGTTGGCAAGAAGTATGAAGGCACTGTTAAGAGCCTGACCAGCTACGGCGCATTCGTAGACATCGGCGGCGTTGACGGTATGGTTCATGTTTCCGACCTGGGCTGGAAGCGCGTTACCAAGCCCTCTGAGGTTGTTGCTGTTGGCGATAAGCTCGAAGTTTACGTCATCTCCTTCGATAAGGAAGCTCGTAAGATCTCCCTCGGCTACAAGGATCCCGCTGAGAATCCCTGGACCAAGTTCATGTCCGCCTACTCCGTTGACTCTGTTGCTTCCGTTACCATCGTTAAGCTGATGGAGTTCGGCGCATTCGCAGAGGTTGTTCCCGGTGTTGATGGTCTCATCCACATCAGCCAGATCGCAAACCGCCGCATTGCAAAGCCCGGCGAGGTTCTCAATGTTGGTGATGTAGTTGAAGCTAAGATCACTGCTATCGACGAAGAGAAGCATAAGGTTTCTCTCTCCATCCGCGCTCTCTCCGAGCCCGCTCCCGCTCCCGTAAAGGAAGAGGAAGAGGTTGCTGAGTCCGATGCTCTCGTTTACGAGATCAGCGAGAACGGTGAAACCACCGGTGTTGCTCCCGAGGCAGACGCTGAGTAATTAAAACTTTTCTTTAAGTTTTCAGACCACCGCATGTGAATGCGGTGGTCTTTTTTTGTTTTTTTGGTAAAATTAGTGAAAAATGAATAAAACTTCTTGCTAAAAAATCAATATATGTGTATAATATTTTCGGAAGTATATACGCATTTTCCGCTAAGGAGGCCAGATTCCTCATGTACAAGATAGGCGACCAAATTGCCCATCCTCTGCACGGTGCAGGTACCATCAGCGCCATAGAATCCCGCCGCATAAACGGAACAAACCGCGATTATTATATGATGCATATTCCGGTGGGTGATATGACTGTCATGATACCCACTGAGACATGCACCATTATTGGCATTAGACCCGTTATTGACGGGGAGCGTGCGGCTGTGATTTTGTCATCCATTCCCGATATCGAAGTCAGCGATAATGCGAACTGGAACAAGCGTTATCGTGAGAATATGGTGCGCATAAAAAGCGGCGATCTCCTCGAAGTCGCGGCTGTTATCAAGAGCCTTGTCTTCAGGGATAATGAGCGCGGACTTTCCACGGGCGAGCGTAAAATGCTTCACAGTGCAAAACAGATTTTCATTTCCGAACTTGTGATTGCCATGGGCATTGCCTATGAGGAAGCTGAAGATCTTCTATATTCTGCAATCGGCTGAATTATATAATTTCTCCCGCGCGCAGCTGCATCGGATGGAGCTGTGCGCGGTTATTTCTTAAGAGGTAGTAATAATGAGCAAAATTTCAGATGCACTAAGAAAGGTTCATCACAGCTACTGCAGCGCCGTTGTTGTTGCCGCAGGCAACTCCACCAGGATGCAGCAGGATAAGTTGCTTATGGATATATGCGGCAAGAGCGTTATTGTGCGTAGCCTTGAGGCTCTAAATAATAGTCCGTATATTGACGAAATAATTATTGTCACTCGTGAGGATCGCCTTGAGGAGATGGCTATTCTTGCTATGGATGCTGGAATTCATAAGCTCAGCAAGGTCGTTATCGGCGGGGCCACCCGCACGGAATCTGCCCTCGCCGGTGTCAGCGAAGCCAATAAAAAGGCAAAGGTTATCTGCATTCATGACGGTGCAAGACCCTTTGTTACCGAGGACATCATATATGAGTGCATCCATCAGGCGGTGCTTTATAATGCTGCCTGTCCTGTTATTCCAGTAAAGGATACCATTCGCGTGGCCAAAGACGGAATAGCTATTCAGACACCTCCCCGCGAGGATACCTTCGCTGTGCAGACTCCTCAGGCGTTCAATGCAGATATAATTAAAGCAGCGTTGTGCAGTGCTGTCCTTGAGGGAAAGACATATACCGATGACTGCGCAGCGGTAGAGGCAATGGGTGTGAAGGTTAGAGTGGTGCAGGGAAGCGAGGATAATATCAAAGTTACCACACCTCTGGATATTCCCCTTGCTGAGTCCATTGCGCAAAAAAGAGAGGCTGGTGAAGTATGAGAATAGGCCATGGATATGACGTTCACCGCCTTTGTGAAGGCAGAAAGCTTATAATAGGCGGAGTAGATGTTCCCTATGAAAAGGGACTTTTGGGACACTCCGATGCAGACGTGCTTGTCCACGCACTTATGGATGCAATGCTTGGCGCTCTTGCGCTTGGAGATATAGGAAAGCTGTTTCCCGATACCGATGAGAACTATGCGGGTGCGGACAGCATTGAGCTTTTGAAGGCGGTATCAAAACGCATTGAGGCTCAAGGCTATGTCCTTTCCAATGCAGATTGCACAATAATTGCCCAGCGCCCCAAGATGGCACCTCACATCGAAAAAATGCGCAGCAATATTGCCGATGCCGTCGGTGTTGATGTTACTCAGATAAGCGTCAAGGCTACTACAGAGGAGCACCTTGGTTTCACAGGCGAAGGCCTTGGAATCGCTGCCCACGCGGTGGTGCTCCTTGAAAAGGAGCGATAAACAAACTTCTTCCATCGGCATATAATGACACATAAATACCAAAGCATGAGCGGCTCGCTGAGAGCAGCTCATGCTTTTTCTGTCGGGGGAGTAAATGTGGATAGATTTGTAATTATGTGCCGTTCAATCAGCTATGCCCAGCGAGGAGAGAGAATACTGGCGGGAAACAATATAGGCTCGTATATCATTAAAGCGCCGCAGCAAGTCACGTCCGAGGGCTGCAGCTACGGCTTGAAGGTTGGAGAGAAAAATAGGGATAAATCCATCGCAATATTGAAAAATTCCGGTATAAGGATAGGAAAAGTTTTCCGCATTAATTCTGACGGAAGTTATTCGGAGGTTGGGCAATGATTTATCTGGATAGCGCTGCCACAAGTCTTCAGAAGCCGCCAGAGGTAGCATCGGCCGTGCTGCGGGCTATGAAATCCATGAGCAGTCCGGGAAGGGGAGCTTACAGATACGCGATGGATGCCTCGGAGATTATCTATGATTGTCGCGAAAACCTTGCAGAACTTTTTAACTGTAGCGATCCCACGAAAGTTGTGTTCACTTTTAATGCCACACATTCGCTAAATATTGCAGTAAATTCTCTTGTGCGTAAGGGCACAAGGGTGCTTTGCTCGGGCTATGAGCATAACAGCGTTATGAGACCTCTGCGCGCCATAGGTGCGGAAATTATATTTGTTGAAGCGCCATTGTTTGACCGCGAAAGTTTTATGAAGGATGCAGCGGCGAAACTCCCACTTTCGGAGGTTTTCATCTGCACCCATATTTCCAATGTTTACGGATATGTTCTTCCTATTGAAGAGTTGGGGAGCTTTTGCAGAAAATATAATAAAGCTTTCATAGTTGATGCTTCCCAATCGGCAGGGAATTGCGGTATAGACTTTGAAAAAATAAATGCGGATTTTCTTTGCTTTCCGGGACATAAGGGACTTATGGGACCTCAGGGGACTGGAGTGCTTATATGCAAAAATGAAGCAAAGCCGCTGTTATATGGTGGAAGCGGAGGAAATAGTCTGGCACCATTGATGCCGGATTTTCTTCCGGATATGCTTGAGGCGGGGACTCATAATACTGCAGGTATCGCAGGACTTAATGAAGGTGTAAAATATGTTTTGAGGCGGGGCGCAGCTAATATAGGGCGGCAGGAGAAAAAACTTATGAACATCTTTCTTGAGGGTCTCGGAAGTGAAAGAAATTTGAAGGTGTTCCGCAGTCGGGAAGAAAACGCGCAGAGTGCGCTTGTGTCTCTCGTAAGCTCAAAAACCGACTGCGAAACACTGGCTGCGAAGCTTGCCGAAAGAGGCGTCGCGGTTCGCTCGGGACATCACTGCGCACCTGAAGCCCACAGAAGGGGAGGAACCCTCGAAAGCGGAAGCGTAAGATTCAGTTTTTCTCCGTTTATCTCTGCCGCACAAGCTCGGACGGCCTCGCACGAGCTCAAAAAAATTTTAAAAAACTCTTAGTTTTCGTCAAACTTTATTTGCCATAATGCTGAAAATGTATTATAATAATGTGTCAACATATATATTAGGCGTTTTATATACTACGAAGGGTACAAGGAGGAACTATGGGCACCTTATCTGAATTTTTATCCAATGCCGTCAACTACATAAAACTTGTCGGTATTTCGGATATTTTTGACATTGCCATTGTTGCATTTATTATTTATAAGCTCATCGGTTTCATTAAGAAAACCAACCTTATGCATGTTTTCAAGGGGCTTGTTGTAATCCTTGTTGTTCTCTGGCTTTCCGGAGTGTTGAAGCTGACAATGATAAATTGGCTGCTGAAAAACATCGTTGAGCTTGGACTTATTGCATTGGTTATTATATTCCATCCCGAACTGAGAAGATTCCTCGAAAAGGTTGGATCAAGCCGCATTACCGGTATCTTTGGCGGCGAGTATAAGGCTCTCAATGTGGAGAGCGCTATTACCCAGACTGTGCTTGCCTGTGCAGATCTTTCCCGCACCCGTACCGGCGCTCTCATTATTTTCGAGAGAGATAACCAACTTGCTGAGCCTATAAGCACCGGCACTCTTCTCAATGCAGATGTCACTGCCGAGCTTATGAAGAATATCTTCTTCGTGAAGGCTCCTCTTCATGACGGCGCTGTTATAATTAAAAACGGCAGAATTGCAGCAGCCGGCTGCATGCTCCCTATGAGCTCCAATATGAATCTCAGTAAAGATCTGGGTATGCGTCATAGAGCCGGTATAGGCGTCAGCGAAAGGAGCGATGCTGTTGCCGTTATCGTTTCCGAAGAAACGGGCGCAATTTCTGTGGCTGTTGACGGAATGCTCAAGCGCCATCTCAGCACAGAAACCGTAGAGACACTGCTCCGCAAGGAACTCGTACCCAATGTGGAGGAGAAGAGCAAGAGCAAGCTTCTCCGCTTCTTCAAGGGGGATAAAAATGGCTGAAAGAATTAAGAAATTTTTACTTAACAAAAACAAGTTATTGCTTGTCATAATTGCACTATTTTGCTCAATCATGCTCTGGGTTTATGTGACAAACCAGGAGGGCAAGGTTGATGAAGTCTCTTTCTCCGGTGTAAAGGTTGTTCTTGAAGGAGAGGAAGCAATGCGGGACAGCCGCGGACTTATCATCAAAAGTCTTGATACCAAAAATGTCCGCGTCACTGTCAGCGGCTCTCCCAGAGTTCTTTCAAAACTCAGTGCTGCTGATATAACGGCTGCCATTGATCTTAATACGATAAATAAAACCGGCAACTATTCTCTCGCTCCCAGAATAGTTTTTTCAAGCGCTTTTAATTCCAGCAATCTTAGCGGACGCATTTCAAACAATATTGCTGTCAACTTTTACGTGGACAAGCTCAGCACGCAGACTGTGGATGTTAAGGGTATAAATAACGGGTCTACTGCTGAGGGATTCTCATCCGAGCCTATGCAGTTTGGCCCTTCCACTATTAAGATAAGCGGGCCTGAAACCTCCCTTGCCAAGGTTGACCATGCATGGATTGAGATTGACAGAGAAGATATTGACGCAACTCTCAGCTTTGACAGCACCTTTGTTCTCCGAGATAAGGAAAACAATGTCATTGAGGATGACTCCATTATCCTTGAGTTTGACACTGTCAACGTAACCATTCCCGTTGTTGCAATCAAGGAAGTTGACCTTGTTATAGCCACCGTTCCCGGCGCAGGCGCCAACGATGAAAATGTTGTCAAGACCTTTGAGCCTATATCCAAGATCACCCTTTCCGGCGATGCACAGGTACTGGCCGGAGTTAACAGCATTCTTCTCGATACCGTTGACCTGAGCAAGGTGGACGGCAGCTTAACTAAGACCTACACAATTGTCATTCCCAACGATACGGAAATCATCGGAAGCATAAAAGAAGTCACGGTAACTCTCGATGTGGTTGGACTTGAAACCAAGAGAGTCAACGTTCCTGCAGAAAACCTCAGTGTCATTAATATAACCGAGGGCTATACTGCAACCATTATGGATTCCTCTCTCAACAATGTAACACTTCGCGGCAGTGCTGATGCTCTTGCCGGTGTCACCGCGGAAAATGTCCGCGCTGTTGCAGACCTGACCGAATTCGGAACAGCCACCGGCTTCTTCTCCGTTCCCGTCAAGCTCTATGTGGATGGAACCACTTCTGTGGGCGCAATCGGAGAGTACAAGCTGTTTATACAGATCAAGAAAGGCTGATAAGCTATGAGTAAGATAAAAAGTATGACCGGTTATGGCGGAGCAAAGGGCTCGTGCGAGGGCTTCGATATTTCCGTTGAACTCAAGAGCGTGAATAATCGTTATCTTGATTGCTCCGTTCGCCTGCCCCGCAGCTTCCTTTTTGCGGAAGAAACCATCAAGTCCTGCGTCCAGAAGCATATTTCCCGAGGCAAGGTTGATGTATTTGTAAGCGTTTCCAATACAGGTGATGACAGCGTTGTTGTCAGTGTCAATGAGGCGCTTGCAAAGGGCTATGCCGCAGCAATAAAGCAGATTGCTGAACTTTGCGGTCTTCCCGACGATGTTAATGCTCTTTCCATTGCAAGAATGTCCGACGTTCTCTCTGTTGAAAAGAAAGAAGTCGATAAGGATATCCTCGCAGCAGGTATAACCGCAATATGCGAGCAGGCTCTTGAGGAGTTTGACGCTATGCGCACAAGAGAAGGCGACAAGCTTGCTGCCGACGTTGAAGAGAGACTTGTAACCATCGAAGGCTATGTTTCCGCTGTTGAGAAGCGCTCTCCCGAAACTGTTGCCGAATATAGGGAAAAGCTCTGGAAGAAGATGAACGATGTTCTCTCAGGTGCCGGTGTTGATGAGCAGAGAATACTCACTGAAGCCGCAATTTTTGCCGATAAGGTTGCCGTTGATGAAGAAACCGTTCGTCTGCGCAGCCATATTGCACAGATGAGAGAAATGCTATCCGGCGGCTCTCCCATCGGCAGAAAGATGGACTTCCTGATTCAGGAGTTCAACCGCGAGAGCAATACCATAGGCTCCAAATGCAGCAACAGCGATATAGCTAAAATTGTAATAGAGCTCAAGAGCGAGATCGAGAAGATCCGCGAGCAGATTCAGAACATAGAGTAAGGAGGAAAGTGTATGAAGCTTATTAATATCGGCTTCGGAAATATGGTTTCCGCCAACCGTCTTGTTGCAATTGTGAGCCCTGAGTCCGCTCCCATTAAGCGAATCATTCAGGATGTGAGAGATCGCGGACAGCTTATAGACGCAACCTACGGACGTCGCACCAGAGCTGTTATAGTTATGGACAGCGGACATGTCATCCTCTCCGCAATCCAGCCCGAAACCGTTGCAGGCCGTATGGCTGGCAAACCTGAGGCAGAGCTTTGCACGGAGGAAGAAGATGAGTAAAGGAAAGCTTATCGTAATTTCTGCTCCTTCAGGCTGCGGAAAAAGCACTGTTGTCCATGCGCTGATGGATATTCGTCCCAATCTTAAATTCTCCATTTCCGCAACCACGAGAGCCCCACGCATAGGTGAGGTGGACGGCAAGGATTATTTCTTTGTAAGCCGGGAAAAATTTATGGAGATGGTTGATGCTGACGAATTTCTTGAACATGCCATCTATGTGGATAACTGCTATGGAACTCCCCGCAAGGCTCTTGATGAGATGCTTGGAAATGGTCTTGATGTGATTTTGGACATTGATGTTCAGGGTGCATTCCAGATAAGAGAAAAGCGTCCCGATGCTCTGATGGTATTCCTGATGCCTCCTTCTTTTGAGGATTTGGAAAAGCGCCTTATTGCAAGAGGTAAGGACACTATGGATGTTATCCAAAACCGCCTGATTGCCGCCCGTGAGGAATGTCGTGTGGCAGAAAAATTTGACTATATTATTGTCAACGATGATGTTGATCGCGCTGTAAGCGAATTTTCATCAATAATAGATAAAGAAAAAAATAATTAACTATAAGGAGAATTACTGTTATGTTGCTTTATCCCCCCGTATCTGAGCTGACCGAGAAGGTTGGCAGCCGCTATCAGCTTGTTAATGTTGTTGCAATGCGTGCAAGAGAGATTTCTGCCGAGGCAGAAGAGAAGGGCGAGCCCTTTGATGAGAAGGCTGTTTCTATTGCCATTAACGAGATTTATGCAGGCAAGGTAAGCATGGTTTCCAAGGAGACCGAGGAATAATCGATTTTTGAGATTAAGCAGAGGGGAGGGAAAAAGATGCCGGAATTATATGCGAAGGTCGCAGTTTCCGAGCTTACATATTGGCTTGATAAGCCATATGATTATCTTGTTCCCGATTCTCTGCAAGGCTCCATTAAAGCGGGTATGAGAGTTTATGTGCCTTTTTCAAAGGGTAATCGCCGCGCGGAAGGGATAGTTTTGTCCCTGAGCGATAAATGTGATTATGATAAACCCAAGGCAATAATCTCTCTTCTCGATGAAGAAGCTGTGCTAACTCCCGAGCAGCTAAAGCTGGCTTTTTGGATGCGTGAGCGCTTTTTCTGCACTGTTTATGAGGCAGTAAGAGCCATTTTGCCTGCAGGTCTCTGGTTTTCCGGTGACGGAAAGCGCAAGGCCAAGGATAAAATGAGCGAATGGATTCGCCTTGTTATCAGCGCTGAGGAAGCCTATGAAATGGCGCAGCTCAGGCGCCGCAAAGCACCCCAGCAGGCAGCTGTGCTCAGTCTTCTTTCTGCTACCTATGAGGGAGAAACAAATGAGGTTCGAACACTTTCGGGGGCTTCAAGACAGAGCGTTAAAGCTTTGGTTGAGGCCGGCCTTGCAGAGTTTTACTATAAGGAGAGCTTTCGACGTCCTTCCTTTAAGCAGGGGAAAAAGCAGACGCTTCCTGAACTTGATGCAAGTCAAAACAATGCTTTTGAGGGACTTTCAGCGCTATCCGATAAAGATGAGGCTTCAGGCGCTCTGCTTTTTGGCGTAACAGGCAGCGGTAAGACTTCGGTTTACATAAGACTTATTGACTGCGTCCTTTCCAAGGGCAAATCCGTAATTTTGCTTGTTCCCGAAATTGCGCTTACCCCCCAGATGCTTGAGACCTTTTCCTCCTATTTCGGGGAAAACATTGCTGTTTTGCACTCTTCTTTGTCTGTAACTGAGCGTTATGATGAGTGGAAGAGAGTTAAAAAAGGCGAGGCAAAACTCGTGATCGGAACCCGAAGCGCCGTCTTCGCCCCTGCTGAGAATCTTGGTCTTATAATAATCGATGAGGAGCAGGAGGACACCTATAAGTCCGAATCCGCTCCCAGATACCATGCCCGCGATGTGGCTAAATTCCGCTGCAGTGAGGACAACGCTTTGCTTCTTTTGGGAAGCGCAACTCCGGATATCTGCAGTATGCATGCAGCTGATACCGGACGTTATTCTTATTTTAGTCTCCCGGAGCGCTATAATAAAATGGCGCTTCCTGAGGTGAAAATAGTGGATATGAAGCGCGAACTTCGCCGCGGCAATGATAGTTGCATTAGCTCCTTCCTTAAAGATGAGCTGCAGAAAAACATTGACGCAGGGGAGCAGAGTATCCTTTTTATCAACCGTCGCGGAACAAGCAAGCTTATAAGCTGCGGTGACTGCGGTTACATTTATAAGTGCCCTCATTGCAGTGTAAGTCTTACCTACCATGCAGGTATAAGCAGACTCCAGTGTCATTATTGCGGATATTCCCAGCGCGTTGCCTCAATATGTCCTGACTGCGGAGGCGAGCTTCGCTTTACGGGTGACGGTACGGAAAAAATTGAGCAGCAGCTTGCCGAAGTTTTTCCTGACGTCGAAACCATAAGAGTGGATACCGATACTGTCGTGGCAGCGGGCAGTCATGATGCCCTTTTGAGCCGATTCAGGGAGCAGAATATCCCCATTATGATAGGCACGCAGATGGTTACAAAGGGTTTGAATTTTGAAAATGTCACCCTTGTCGGTGTGCTTAGCGCTGACCAGAGTCTTTACTGCGGGGACTACCGTGCTGCAGAGAGAACATTTTCTCTTATTACTCAGGTGGTTGGCCGAAGCGGAAGAGCATCAAGACCGGGCAGAGCCATTATTCAGACTTTTACACCTGATAATCAGGTAATAAGCTTTGCCGCAAAGCAGGACTATGATGCTTTTTATAAGCAGGAAATAGATTTAAGACGCGTTCAGAAATGTCCGCCATTTACCCAGATTATATCTCTTACCGTAACGGGTAACGATGAACACGCTGTTCTTCACTGCTGCGGGGAGATAAAAAAGCTTTTGCACCACGCTTTGGGCAAAAGACTTAACACCGATATTCTTGGACCTGCACCATATCCCGTTGTAAGGGTTGCGGGGAAGTACAGATACAAGCTTATTTTGAGATGCCTGCCTGACAGAGAAGTCCGTGCTGCGGTATCCAAAATACTCATCCACAGCAATACTCAAAAAGAATTTCGCGGAGTTTCGGTCTATGCCGATATGAATCCGTTAGCGTAGAAAGATGAGGAGAGATTATTATGGCACTTAGAACGATAATGGAAAAAGGCGAACGTTGCCTCGAAAAGCGCTGCCGCAGCGTTATCAACTTCGATGAAAGACTCCATGTTCTTCTTGACGATATGGGTGATACCCTTATTCAGAGCGGTGGCGTTGGTCTTGCTGCACCTCAGGTGGGCATTCTTCGCCGTGCTGTTCTCGTGCTCGAAACCAATGTTGCCGAGGGCGAGAATGAGTATGTTATCGAGCTCATTAACCCCGAAATAATCGAGACCGCAGGCGAACAGACCGGTCCTGAAGGCTGTCTCAGCGTCCCCGGCGTTTTCGGTCTTGTAACGCGTCCCGAATATGTAAAGGTAAGAGCCCAGGATAGATTTGGCGAGTTCTTTGTGGTTGAAGGCACGGGTCTTACTGCCCGCTGCTTCTGCCATGAGCTTGACCATCTGGACGGACATCTCTTTGTTGAGGTCGCCGACCATATTATGGATGATGAGGAACTGAAGGCCTATTATGGCGCAGGAGAGGATGAATAAAATGCGGGTAGTTTTTATGGGCACGCCGGATTTCGCCGCTGCGTCGCTGAAAAAACTTCTTGATGAATCATATAATGTTGTAGGTGTGTTCACTCAGCCTGACAGACCCAAGGGAAGAGGAATGAATCTTGCTTTTTCTCCCGTGAAGGAGCTTGCTCTTGAAGCCGGTATACCTGTCTTCCAGCCTGAGAAAATGCGCGACGGAACGGCTCTTGAGATGCTTCGCTCCCTCAAGCCCGATGTATGTGTTGTCGTGGCCTACGGAAGAATTCTTCCCGATGACATGCTGGCTGTGCCTCCTCTGGGCTGCATCAATGTTCACGGCTCTCTTCTTCCCGCTTACAGAGGCAGTGCCCCTATTCAGTGGGCAGTGCTCAACGGCGATAAGATCACCGGTGTAACCACTATGTTCATGGCAACTGAGCTTGATGCGGGAGATATAATATATACCTCCGAAACCGAGATCGGTGAGAAGGAAACCTCCGGAGAACTTTTTGACAGACTCATGGCTATGGGAGCAGATTTGCTCCATAAGACTCTTATAGATGTCGGAGCGGGAATTGCCCCCCGAATGGCTCAGGATCATAGTAAGGCCACCTTCACGAAGCAACTGGACAAATCCTTCAGCCCCATTGACTGGACCCGCAGCCCGAGAGAAATCAGCAAATGGGTATACGGTCTCCAGCCCTGGCCTACTGCAAGCTGTGAGATTGAAGGCAAGGTTTTCAAAGTCTATGGCTGTGAATATACGAATAATTCCACCTCCAAAGCCCCGGGAAGCATTGTCTCTGCGGGCAAGGCAGGCATCGAATTTGCCTGCGGTGATGGTAAAACACTTATGATTACCGAGCTTCAGGCTCCCGGTAAAAAACGAATGAAAGCGGCGGATTACCTTCTCGGTCATCCCATTAAGGTGTAAGTAATATGGCGGATGCAAGACTTGCGGCCCTGACTTTTCTTGAAAAATGCCGAAGAGCAAATGCCTGGTCCGATGCTGTTTTAGGCAGCGTTATGGACAGTGCGGCGCTTGACGGCAGAGATAGAGGACTTTGCACAGCGATTTGCTACGGTACCATGCAGAATATGCTTCTTTTGGATAACGCTGTTTCTGCTTTTTCCTCTGTAAAAGTGAATAAACTTGAGCCCAAGGTTCTTGATATCCTGAGAATTTCAGCCTATCAGCTGCTTTTTATGGATAGAATTCCAGCTTCTGCCGCTGTTAACGAGGCTGTCAAGCTCAGTAAAAAGCTAGGATATTCCCGCGCTAGCGGTCTTATAAATGCGGTGCTTAGAAAAATTTCCGCCAATAAGGAAACACTCCTTTCTCCTAAAGGTAAAAACACCGCAGAAACACTTTCTGTAAAATATAGCCACCCCAAAGCTCTTGTTGATTATTTCATTTCAATGCTTGGTGAGGAAGAAACAGAAGAGCTTTTGAAATGTCATAATGGGGAAGTGCCTATTGCACTTCAGGTGAATATCCTTAAAACCGACAGGGAGAGGCTGCTTGCCTCATTTGCCGAAAATGGAATTGCTGCAAAGCCCCACGAAAGCCTGGCTGAATGTATCTTTTTGGATTCTACCGGCACGGTAACTTCTTTGCCCGGCTTCCATCAGGGTGAATTCTATGTTCAGGACTGCGCAGCTTATATGTCAATTCTCGCTGCCCAGCCAAAAGCGGGGGAGACCATTATTGATGTATGCTCCGCTCCCGGCGGAAAAAGCTTTGCAGCTGCAATTCTCTCTGAGGGCAAAGCGGATATAATTTCCTGCGACATACACGAAAATAAGCTCAAGCGCATTAAAGAAAGTGCCTTGAGACTTGGACTCGACAATATCAAAACTCTTGCTGCGGACGGAAGAGAGTTCCGTCCTGAATTTGAAGAGAAATTTGATCTTGTCATCGCCGATGTACCTTGTTCGGGTCTCGGTGTAATAAGAAAAAAGCCGGATATAAGATTTAAGAATATTTCAGAATTTGAGGCTCTGCCTTCAATTCAAAAAGCAATACTCGAAAATGTATCCCGCTATGTTAAGCGGGGAGGCAGAATAATCTATTCCACCTGCACTGTGAGAGATGAGGAAAACAAAGCTCTTGCCGAGTCGTTCCTCGCTGAAAACAGCAACTTTGCCGCTGAGGATTTCGCTCTTCCGGGAGTGGGAGAATCCGAAAACGGAATGCTGCAGCTGTGGCCTCATCGCCACGGCACAGACGGATTTTTTATCGCTAAATTCAGGAGAAAGTAATGACAGACCTAAAGTCCATGCTGCCTAACGAGCTTGAGGAATATCTCAAGAGTCTCGGTCAGCCGAAATTCAGAGCCAAGCAGCTTTTTTCTTGGTTTTCCAAGGGCGCAACAAGCTTTGAGGAAATGAGCAATATTCCTAAAAGCCTTGGAGAAAAGCTCTCTTCCGAGGGCTATATCAACTCTCTGAAGCTTTTGAAAAAGCAGGTCAGCGCCATTGACGGCACAATTAAATATCTCTGGGAACTCAGTGACGGCAACGCTATTGAAACGGTTTTGATGCGTTATGACCACGGAAACACGGTTTGTATATCCTCTCAGGTTGGCTGCAGACAGGGTTGCGCCTTCTGCGCTTCTACTATCGGAGGTCTTGTGCGCAATCTCAGCGCTTCCGAAATGCTGGATGAGGTTCTTTTTTCTCAGCTGGATAGCGGGGAGAGAATCAGCAATATCGTTATTATGGGTATAGGCGAACCCCTTGATAACTATGATAACGTAATCCGATTCCTTCGCCTTGTGAATCATCCTGACGGACTCAATATCGGTATGCGCCATATCTCTCTTTCCACCTGCGGTCTTATCGATGGTATGGATGCTCTTGCAAAAGAGGATCTGCAGATAACACTTGCGGTCAGCCTCCACGCTCCCGATGATGAAACACGTTCCGCTCTCATGCCCGCCAACAGACGATGCGGTGTTGATGAGCTTGTGGCAGCCTGCATACGCTATTTTGAACGTACAGGACGGCGTATAAGCTTTGAGTACTCCATGATTAACGGTGTAAACGATTCGCCTGAACAGGCTGAAAAGCTGGCAAAAATCGCCCTTAAAATAGGCGCACATATAAATCTCATCCCTCTCAACCATGTTGAAGAGAGAGAGTTTGCCCCTTCAAGCAAGGATAATCTTCGCGCTTTCTGCAAAACTCTTGAGTCTAAGGGAGCTAATTTCACTATCCGAAGAAAATTGGGTGGAGATGTTGATGCCTCCTGTGGACAGCTTCGAAGAAAGAGAGAAAAAGCGCAAATGCGAGGTGAAGAGCAGGTATGAAGGCATATGGAATTACGGATCGCGGAATAGTTCGCAAGGAAAACCAGGATACTTTCCGCTATGAGCTCATTGCGAAGGATGAGATTCTCTGCGCCGTACTCTGCGATGGAATGGGAGGAGCTCAGGCTGGCTCACTTGCCAGCACTATGGCAGCGGACACCTTTATGTCTCACGCTTCTTACTCTTTGGATTCTTCATCCGATATTTCGGATATGCAAAGAATTCTTGTTGAGGCCGTAAATTACGCCAATATCAAGGTATATGACCGCTCTTTTGCTGACTTCAGTTGCATGGGTATGGGCTGCACCTTGGTTGCGGTGCTCATTAACAGTAAGCGCTGTCTTATCTCAAATGTGGGTGATAGCAGAGCTTATTTGATTCAAAAAGGACAAATTCAGCAGATAAGCCGGGACCATTCTCTTGTGG
The DNA here is from genome assembly GCA_045638085.1 of Oscillospiraceae bacterium. Taxonomy (GTDB): domain Bacteria; phylum Bacillota; class Clostridia; order Oscillospirales; family Oscillospiraceae; genus SIG459. Next base: position 4,889 of record JAZUAQ010000102.1, on the reverse strand, counting down.
AGGAGCTTCTTGCCAAGGGACAAATCAAGCCTGAACAGGTAAGAAATCATCCTCAGAAGAATATAATAACAAGAGCCATAGGTGTTGAAGCTTCCGTTAAGTGCGATATCTTCGACCTTAAGTTCTCGACTGGCAGCAGAATTCTTCTCTGCTCCGATGGCTTATCAAATGTACTTACAGATAAAGAGATACTTGCAATTTCGCAGGATAATGCCGATGTTGAGCTTGCCTGCAAACAGATGCTTAATCTTGCATTGAAAAGAGGAGCACCTGATAACGTCACCGTATTTATTGCCGAAAGATAAGGAGGTATTGAAATGGACGAAAATGCAAATAAATACCTCGGCATGAAGCTGGATAACCGCTATGAAATCCAGCAGGTAATAGGAAAGGGCGGTATGGCCTATGTTTTCAAGGCCAGATGCCATCTCCTTAACCGAAATGTCGCTATAAAAATGCTCCGTGAGGATATGGCTCACGATGAGAGCTTCAGAGTAAATTTCAAGAGAGAGGCTCAGGCTGTTGCCATGCTTTCTCACCCCAATATTGTCTCCATTTATGATGTTAGCCGCACTCCCGAGATGGACTATATCGTCATGGAACTGATTGAGGGTGTAACGCTTAAAATCTATATGAAGACCAAAGGCACTCTCAGCTGTAAGGAGAGTGTGCACTTCCTTACTCAGATAGCTAAGGCTCTCAGCCACGCTCATGCTAAGGGAATTGTTCATAGAGACATCAAGCCCCAGAATATTATGATCGCAATGGATGGTGCAGTTAAGGTTGCTGACTTCGGTATTGCTCATCTTGAAAATGCAAATGCCACCGATACCGGCGCAGTTGGCAGCGTTCATTATATTTCTCCTGAACAGGCCAAGGGTCAGAGCGTTGACGCAAGAAGCGATATATATTCCCTTGGTGTTATGATGTATGAGATGCTTACAGGCACCTTGCCCTACACCGGAGAAAACGCTGAAGCAATTGCTCTGCAGCATGTTTCCTCTGTTCCCAAGCCTCTCAGAGAGATCAATCCCGATATTCCCGAAGAGCTTGAAGCAATCACTCTTAAGGCAATGAATGCGGATATTAAACTTCGCTATCAGAGCATTGACGAGTTTATTAATGACATAAACGAATATCGTCTTTCCAATACAAGCTCTCTCCCCATTATCAATGCAAAAAGGGAAGAAGTCCCCGTTGCCGAGGAAGTTCCTGCAGCGGATATTCCCAAGAATGTCCGTCCCATTCGCCGCAGCGGCGAAATGAGCAAGGAGAGTTTTGCCCGCCGCAGAAGAAGAGCCAATACTGTAAGCACTCTTCTTGGAATAGGTATTGTTCTTATTGTTGCCGTTGCGTTGTTCGTATGGCTCTGGGACTACTGGCTTGGCGGCTTGTTCTCCGAACCGGAGAGAGTCGATATTCCCGACTTTGTGGGACGTCAGTATGAAGAGGTTATCAACACCCGCGAGTATCATAATCTCTTTGTCTTTGTTCCCACCTATGATGTCAATTCCGAAGCAAATGAAGGCGAGATTATCAGTCAGCACCCCGATGCCCATAAGAGCATCATGAGAGAAGATGGTGGCATTGAAATCGAGCTTGTTGTCAGTGCAGGAATTCAGCTTCTCAAGGTTCCTGACGTAGCAAACAAAGAATACCGCGAGGCGGTTCTTGAGCTTCAAAAGATGGGTTTTGTTCCGGAGCTTGTGTATGAAATCAGCGCCGATATAACCGAGGACTATGTAATCTCATCAAGCCCCGAAGCGGGAGATACTCTACCCATGGGCAGCAAGATTTATGTGTCCATCTCCATCGGCCCCGATGTCAAGAGTCTCCAGATGCCTAATCTCGTAGGTCTTTCACGCCATACCGCAGTCAGCAAGATTGAAAGCAGTAAGCTGACCCTCGGTACGATAACCTATGTTGATGACGATATGCCTGCAGGCACCGTTATCTGGCAGAGCATCCCCGCTTACACCACGGTCAACGAACACGATAAGGTATATCTTCAGGTTTCCAACGGACCGAAGGAAACTCCTGATGAGGATACCGAAAGCGAAGACAACGGAGGCTGATAATGCCTAAGGGACTAATTGTTAAAGCTCTCAGCGGTTTTTACTATGTGAAAACTGAAAATGAAACCGTTGCCTGCCGCGCAAGAGGCAAATTCCGCCTTGACGGAGTGTCTCCTCTCGTTGGTGACTATGTTGAGTTTGATATGACCGCAGAGGGCAAAGGCTTTGTAACAAAAATTGATGAGCGCAAAAATCTCTTCATCCGTCCTGCCGTTGCGAACGTTGATTATCTGGTGCTTATGTGCGCCAATGTCAATCCCATAACCGACCCCTTCCTCGTTGACAGAGTTGCAGTTATTGCTGAGCACGCAGGTTGCGGCTGCATTATCTGCATCAATAAGTGTGACCTTGACAGAGGCGACGAGCTTTATGAAATTTTCTCCTCTACGGGTTACAATGTTATCCGCACAAGCGCTGTCAGCGGCGAGGGAGTCGAGGAACTTAAAGAGCTTATCCGCGGCAAAACCGTGGCCTTTGCCGGCAACTCAGGTGTAGGAAAGAGCAGCCTCCTCAATGTTATTTCCCCCGGCTATAATGTGAGCGTGGGCGAGGTCAGCGAAGCTCTCGGACGCGGTCGCCATACCACTCGCCATGTTGAGCTTTTTGATGCCGGAGAGGGTACTATGATTGCCGATACCCCCGGTTTCGCCAGTTTTGACCTGACTCAGATGAAGCCTATAAAGAAGCAGGAGCTTCAGTATGATTTCCCCGAGTTCCGTCCCTTTATCGGCGGGTGCAGATTCCTGGACTGCGCCCATCTGAAGGAGCCGGGCTGCGCGGTGCTTGAAGCCGTTGAGGAGGGCAAAATCAACCCCTCACGTCATAAGAGCTATCAGCGCCTCTATGAAATTTCCGCTCAGTATAAAGAGTGGGAGAATAAATGAACAAACACCACCTTTCCGCATAGTATGTAGCGGAGAGGTGGTGTTTTTGTTGAAGGGAAAAGGAAAGGGCGGCATTGGACCGTTTGGCATATGTTTGATAATTTTAGGTGTTATGATAATTCTTGCACTTGTTCTTCCAAGCGGCTTTTGGTGGCTTATGCTCGGTGTTGTGATGATTCTTTTGGGCTTGCAGCTGAAACGATACTGAGTAATATTGTCCATCCTGCAGTCATATTAATTAATGAAATTAAACTGCAAGGAGCTGTAAATAATGGAGGCAAAACTGGGTGTAGCAGAATATGATGTATATAATGAGGCATTCTCTTATGCTTTGCGTAAAGAGGAGAGCAGGGATGCCGTCGTTCCGGACACTTTTCCCGATATAGCCGATGTGCTAAGCTGCGAGGGCAGGCTTATTATACGCAGCAAGGATGTTTCGTCGGGAAGAGTTCGTAGCGAGATGAATGTATGTTCAAATGTGTTTTATAAGGGTGAAGACGGTAAAATCTATTTTCTTGATGTTGTAGTACCAATTACATTGATTGCAGAGCACGATGCAATTATGGAAGAATGTTTTGCCTGCATAAAAACTGAGCTTATAAGACTTGATGCAAGGGCCTTGAATCCAAGAAAGATCCTTGTCCGTGCCGAAATTGCTGGGGATATATCGGTGTTCGATAATTCGAAATTTGCTATTAATAAAAGCATAGAGAATGATGAGCATATAAAGTATAAAATCTGCAGCAAAGAAGCAAGTTTTATAAGCTCAGTGTGCGAAAAAACATTTGCCCTTACTGATGAAATAAATCTGCCTATGAAGGATGAGGGGATCTCCTCTGTGACCCTCTCCGCTTGCAGCTGCACTGTTGATGATATTAAAGCTGTGGGTACAAAGCTAATTATTAAGGGTAAAGCCAAGTGCGGATTTTATTATATAAACAGATATGGTGATATTTCGAAATTTGAAAATTCCTCCGATTATTCCCAGATAATTGAGCTGGGGACGGAAAGTGCCCAAGGGCTTAAAACGGTCTGGATAATGCCAAGCGGAGCATATTGCAATTATAATGAAAACGATAACAGAGTGTCTTTGGAACTTCATCTTGTGGCGCAGCTTATATGCAGAAGCTCGGTTAAACTTGATTATATCAATGATGCCTATAGCAACCGCTTTGCCCTGCGGAATGAAAGGGACGAGATAAAGCTTGAATGTTTCGATGAACCCATACGTATCCGTGAAAGTTTAAGACAGCTCCTTGAAAGCTCAGCAGCAATATCGGAGAAGCTCTGTTCAACTCTTTTGGTGGAAAAGCCGATTGTGGGTAAAGGTGAAATAAAGCTTCCGCTGAGCTTTTCTCTGATATGCCGCGGGGGAGAGGATGTTTGGAGCGAATTCAGAAAAACCGAGTTTTCAATTCGCCTGCCCAATGAGAAAAACTATTTGCTTAACACAGTAGATGTAGTGGACTGGACGGTAATTCCCGTGCCGGGAGGAATAGAACTGAGACTTGAGGTCTCTGCGGAAATTTGCGCCTTTTCCGAGGATAAAATCCAGTATATATCCGCAATTACATATGATGAGAACGAAGTTATTGATAACAGTAAAAAGCCTTCTCTTACACTTCTTCGAGTAAGAGACGATGATGATATCTGGCATTTGGCAAAAGAAAACTGTTCATCCCCTGAGGCAATTTTGAGCGCAAACGGAATTGAAAATTTGTTGTCAGCGGCGGGAAAAATGATTTTGATTCCCAAAACCTATTAATTAATATAAAAGACAGATGCAGTATTCGCATCTGTCTTTTTGGCTTATAGCTATTGCCAAGCTTGACATATTGTGCTAAAATACTTTGGATAAAAAATTATAACAAGGGGCTGTTAATATATGTCTGGACATTCCAAGTGGCACAATATACAGAAAACCAAGGGC
>JAZUAQ010000101.1:0-36739 GCA_045638085.1 Oscillospiraceae bacterium | reverse complement strand
TATTCTTTTTTGCCATCAGCATAGCCGTTTTTATAGGCTTGCTCTGTTGCAGTGTGGTTATCCATCTGCATCCCCCCCATTCAATTATCAGCGCTGCCATATAGCAGACTGCCATAAGCACAAGCAAAAACTTTTCAGTCGGTGTCATGGTCTACCTCCATTCTAATTGCCGTTGATGGGCATGTTGAGTATTCATGGATACTCGGCTCACACAAGCGAATTTTAACCCCTTGCTCGTCTGTGACATGAACAGGTATGCCGAACATTGTTAAGTTTCTTGAATACTTGATGTATCTTGAACGAAAAAGAACGAAAGCCTCGTATGACATCGCTATCATTTCTGGTGAGTTGCCACCGTGGCGGCACTGATAGTCAACAAGGGCTGAGTACAGACTCTCAAGCGTTCGTTCGGCTAACGAGTTTTGAGATTTGCCTACAATCACCCTGCCCATCATTCGCCCTCCTTTGGCGGCTCTTCAATAGGTTTCCAATGAGTCACAGGGTCACTGCCGAACCGTGCAAACGCTTCTGGTGAATCGCTGTAAAAATACCTATCAGATATAAGCTTGCTTTTATGGCACACTCTGTACCAGCCCGTTTTCTCCGGCAATCTCTCGCTCACAGGAATCCACTGCTGCATCGTTACGCCGTTTGCTATGAGCGCATCGGCTATCAGCTCTGCCCAGTGACGGGCGCAGCCGCCGACAGCGTTCTGGATAAGCTCAATAAGTTTATCTCTCATGTTTCTTTCCTTTCTCTTGCAAAAACTCTCAGACCACCAAGCCGTGATATGATTTCTTCGCAAGCATCGCCAAGATAATTGTCCGTGTTATTCATCGCAATTTCATATAGCCACGCTTTGAGTACATCCACTTCCACAGCATCAACAGAAGGGACGGATTCAACAAGCTTTTTGTGGGCTTTTGCATAACGCAGAACTATTATTTTTGTCTTATTGTCCAACGTATCCCAATCTTCAAGGGCGTCTTTCATTTTCCTTACATTGCCAGCCGCCAACAGCGCGGCGCGGTCGATTAAGTCAGCCATTGTCTGCTCTCCTTTCTGAACCCATACAGCAAAAAGTTTTTTCCAAGTCCATTCTCACAAGCTTATAAACATCTTCGGCGTAACAATTATCGTGCATAACACACTTGCTGCACCTGACCACTTCCACAGCGTCAACAGTCGGTGCATCTGCAATTCTATCCATAACCTTATTTGCGCCGCGGATTTCGGCGTTGCGTAATTCTCTGCCGCTAAACACCACTGTGCTTTCAATATCAGCCATCAGCGCGGCGCGGTCTATTAAGTCAGCCATTCCCCAACCTCGCAATCTTTTTACGATAACCCTCATGCCCAAGCTCGCTGAGATTCCTGCGCTTTGCCGATTCGCTGGCTTTACGCTTTCTGCAATCGGGGCAATAAAAAGCTCTAACCTTCGCCTCAAAAACAGCCCCACAGTCTTCGCATACAACTTTAATCATTGAGCACCTCCCGACAAGCATCCATTACAGCGTTGACATACTCTTCATTCTTAATCAGCTTCATAATGTCCGCCCAGGCGCTTGAATCCAGCAGTTCATGCAACAGAGCAGCCAGTTTCTTGAGACGCACCGTGCGGGCGATGCATATCATGCAGTAAAGACAAAAAGCGAGAATTGCCGCGACCATAATATTAAAAGCCATTATTCCATCTCCCATTCAACACTCAGAATCAGCTTACCGCCGCCAAGCATTTCCGCGATTACGCTTCCAATCTCTTCGGCGGTGCCGCGCAGTGTCATATGACCACTCAGAGGATAAACGCGGGTTTTATTTGTAGGCAAAGACATAACAACAGGCTCCGGGGCTTCAACAGGCTCTTCGTCAGCTATTATGGCTTTGGCATTGAAAACACTGGAATCGTCCTCGATATCGGCTTCAACTTTGATTCCGGCACGCCATTTGCTCCAGGCTTCCTGGTTGAATTTGAGCTTCGTTGAATTTCGGCCTCTGCCTAAGTTCAGCGCCGCAAAATCATATGCGCCTTTGCGCTGGTCAACGCCAAACATTCGGAAGATTTCTGAATCGCTGGCACCGAATCTAATTCGGATTGCGTTTATGTAGCTGACCTTCAAGTCATCCGGCAGCGCCTTAAACTCTTCCCAGCTCATCGGCTCATTCAGCCGATAAGTCTTGCACTCTCCATCCATACTTTTTAACTCCTTTTTACTCAAAAAATCCGACGGCATCTTCACTTTACCGCCGTGGCTTCCGCGATTGTGAGCGCCACGCGCTGTGCGCTTCTTGTTAATCGAATCGCTCACGAATAGGTATTTTTCATCTTTCACTGAGATATTCCTCCAACACCACCACGGCCTCGCGCCAGCCTTTACAAAGGGCAACAGCATAACCTTGGCGTTCCAGGTCTCGCGCCCAACGTATCTGGGTCGGCTGAACAACACTGCCTTTGATGCGCTTCATTTCGATGTACAAGCCGTGATAGCCGTTTCTTGCCACCGGCAAGCAAAGGTCGGGTACACCTTTCTTCACGCCGGCGGATTTGAATATGGCGGCCTCTTTTGCGCCACGTTTGCCGCCATTTGGAATGTGGAACAGCAATTCAAGCTCCGGGTGCTTTCCAGAATTAAGCTCCGCCCATTGCATCAGCGCAATCTGTTCCTGTTGCTCTGTTGGCACAATTTGTTTGGCCATCTAATCCTCCAGAAAATTTTTACCGAATACGCGCCTGAAGGTCTCATGCCCGTAAAGTTCCTCAAATTTCATTTGGCAAAGCTGGCGCAGCTCACGGGCAAGGCTTGGGTTATTATGCACGCCATAGGGTGCGCCGTTATGCCAATCGTATCGAAGCCAAACCCAGCAGCCCCATTTTTCAGAGGCTTTGCGCCGGCTTGCCTGGAATATGTGATGCTTGTGGAGGCCGTAAGTGCTCTTGCTGTAAAAGCACTCTTTGCGGCTCTGCATAATGCTGTCAGCCATCTTCTGCCCCCCATTGCGCCAGAAGGCTTTCGATTTCCTCCGGCGTCTTGTACTCAATGTCCAAGGCTATGCAGTCCTGGATTATGGCCTCGATAAAGGCTTGCATCTGCTGCGCCGAGAAGGAAGAAGAACCGTATTTTTTGATAATCGTGGCGCAGCCGGGAATCTTGCTCTCCCCTATCTGAACCATGCGTCCTATATGGCCTTGCAAAAAGGTCTCCACCTCGGTCTCCACATCATCGGCCTGTATACACACGACATGGCTTTTGCATCCAATGTCGCGTATATATGAGCGATAAACCTCAACGGGCGGCTCGTGAACTTTTTCCGCGATTTTATGAATAAGCGTCCAACAGTATGCGTTGGCATCCAGTGAACGCTTTTTCTTAACCTTGGTCAGCTCATACTCGCCGGCATTGAATTTGTGGACGGTTTTGGCCGCCTCAGACGGATTTGTCAGCGTGAGAATCAGTTGATTCCCGCTAAGTCTTGCGGATGTAACAATCATGTCATCACCTCAAATATCCTTTATCCGTGAATGAAGCGCTTCCAAATCGGTAAAATCAACCTTGCATGAAGCGGCATATTTAGGCCCGTTCTGGACGAGCTGCTCATGCGCAAGGTCGTCATCCCATCGCCCCTGGTTCAACCAAGTTGAGGGGTTAGGAATAAACTGGCCCTCGTCCTTTTGCCATTGCTTGCTCTGCTTCTGCGCCTCAATAGCGGGACCGAGCTTGGGCCAGTCTGCCTTAGACAGCTTGCAAAAAGCCTTGTATGCGTCTTTTTTACCGACCTTTTTCGGGTATGCATCCCAAAACTCAGCAAAAGCGTTTTCACGCGCGTTGGTCTGTGCGCTTTCGGATTCGGATTCTCGAATAGGATTCGGATTGGATTGGATTGGATTACGGGGACATTTGCAATCATCTGAAATCATTTGCACGCAAGGGTCATCCGGGTCTGGATATTTGCTGCGCTTTGCTCGAATTGATTGATGCTCATTCCAACCTGGTAGGAAAAGGAACGGTTTTCCGTCATACTCATAGAGGAAAATCAAACCAGTTCGCGCCAGGTTCTTGATGGCGGTGTCAACATTCTTGAGCGTCAGATTATCCTTCAAAGGGAAAAGGCGGTTTTTAATCACCGCCGTTCTCCCGTCGAATCGGCCATAATCGTCGCAATTGACTATCAGTCGATAAAACAAAACTTCCTCGAACCAACCAAGCGAATCAATGCTGTCGGAGACGCATATGGATTCCTTGATGATTCTATTGGGCATCACTGCGCCTCCAGTCTATACCGAACGAACCTCACGGGTTCGCCATACCGGTTCAAGGCGGTTTCCCATTCGCTTGTAATGGGGTAGCCCTTCTCGCGGAGCTTGAATATTGTGGCGGAAAGTCGGGTGTTTCCGTATTCTTCAAAGGCTTCCACGCTTGTTATGCTGCCAAAATCCTCAAGGTGTCGGAGAATTCGCTGTGGGTGTTTCAGCATAGTCTCGCCTCCTTAAAAGGGAAGGTTCCCATCTGAGTCGTCGCGCTCCTCGAATTCTGTGGGGGCATACTCAGCATCGCCGCGCTTGGTTTCGCCGAAGTAGATGTTCTCCACAACCACTTCCCAATTGGTGCGGTTATTGCCATCGCGGTCAATCCACTTTCGGGAATTGAGTCTGCCATTGACAACGGCCAGGGTTCCCTTGCGGAAGTATTTGGAGACAAACTCGGCGGTGTGCTTCCATGCGACGCACTCAATAAAATCGGTCTGCTTTTCGCCGTGGTTAAAATCGCGGTCAACAGCGACGCAGAAGTTGGTCACGGATGTACCAGAAGCGGTGCTTCTGAATTCTGGGTCACGCGTAAGGCGACCCATTATAGTGATTGTGTTGAGCATTTAGCCCTCCTTCTTCTGGCAGGTTCTGCACAGAGGTCTCTTGTATTTTTTTACCGAGTAATCATGCTCGGCATCGGTAATCTTGGCACCACAAGCAGTGCACTGGGGGATGTATTCGCTCGTGGAGCCGTTGGGCTGAGCAAAATCAGAGGCCCGTTTAGGCGCGTTCTGCGTTTCCTTGCCGTGGGTGTTGGTTGCATCGGAGTCCTTGTTGTCATCGATGCAGAATAGGCCGTTGAGCGCATATTTACGCGCATAGCTCGAAGCAGCGCCGGTAACCTGGGAAGCGTCCATGCCCTTCTTGGTCTCTTCCTCGCGGGCATAAGCGGAGACGGCAATATATTTGTCGGGTGCTTCCGCATCGGTAAGCCTTACCGTGGCCTTCACATACACGCGGCCACCGTGTTCCTCGATTGAGTCAAGGAATGTAATCGTGGTCATGGTCTTAGACAAAAGGGGTTTTACCGCTTCCAGGATGCTCTCGCAGGAGCGATATTTGTATCCACCGAAGCTGTTAAACTGGTCTTTCGGGGCCTTGAGGTTCTGCTGAATCAGCCCCAGCTTTTCATAAATTTCCATCACTATCTCCTAACTGCAGCGGACACCTTCTGCCAACGGTGAACCGCGTGTCGATGATATATTCGCCGGTCAATCGGCACTGCGCTCTGGCGTAAGTCTCCAGAATCGGGCAATAGGCACAAGCAATATGGTCGGGTTCGAAGTAGATGTTGGCCACCGCTTTGGCGTACTCAGAAACACCATTCGTCTTCATCGTCGTCCTCCGCATCCTCGTCATCGTCGAACCAGGGGGCGTAACCGGTGCGCTCCATATAACGGATAATGGGGTCGTCGGGAATTTGTATCATATCCCCACCATCTTTCTAATATCGCGGCCCTCAAGCTCGGTATCGCCCAAGAGCATGGAACACCATGCGGATTCAAAAAACCTAACCAGTTCCTTTGCGGTCACCCACTGATTATCAAGATAAGCCTTTTCGCGGCCGTCGAGCCTTTTGGCGTCCTGTTTGGCCTGGACAACTATCGCCGCCGCTAAGTTCTGCAAAGGTTCAAGCTCCGGGTCGCCGTAGAATTTGTTTTTTACACCCGTAAGCGGCTGCTTGCGCGGCTTGACACGTTCTGGAATCATGTGTTAAAATCACCTCGAATTAAATATTCACTATCGCCGTTGTTCCGACCGCCATCGGACAGCGGCTTTTTTATTCGCCCTTCATATATTTGATGAAGGGTCTTTTTAATATGTGTACACGGCTTCCGTGTACTGCAACCGGCGTGGGGAAGCTCCCCTCGCGGGCCATCATCCGTATAACTTGCGGATGAAAGGGATAAACCCCGGAAACTTGTTCGGCTGTAAGGGTTTCCTTGGGGAGGCGCTCAAGCTCGTCTAAGGTCATACGTCTTCACGCGCCAATCCGAAGGGAGGGTCTTCCCTTATAACCATAAGGACAGAATCGCGCATCGCGCGCAGCGTGTCGGCCACAAGTTCGTCCTTTTCCTGGGAGGCCAAAATTTCAAGCGCTCCGGCAACTTTTGCCAGACGTAAGGCTTCTTTTACTTCCATCATAAAAAACTCTCCTTCTTTATCTGCGCCATTCGGTTTCAAGCCGAATCCAATCGGCTTCACCGGCGCGGGCTTTGCGGTCTGCCTCTGCAATCACTGCCTTTGCGAACTTCACCAAGGCCCATGCAGAGCCAAAACACAGCACCCACCAACCGAGTACACTATCCATCAGTTTTCCTCCAAAAGTTCGTCAATGGTGCAGTTGTAAAGCTCTGCAACATCTTTAAGTCGGGAACCCTTGGGCATTGTCTGGCCCTTTTCCCACTGAACAATCGCGGCATCGGTAATGCCCAATCGTTCCGCTGCTTGGGCCTGCGTAAAGCCGGCTGCTTTGCGCATCTTAGCGAAACTCATTTTTCCACCTCTCAATACTAAGTTTTACTTGACATATCGGCGGAAGCGGCTTAATATAGAAGTGCGACCAAACTATATAGACCTGCAAACCGCTAAGTCGGGGCTTAACTTTTTCGCTGCTTTGTTAAGCTGAACTTAATATAGCACCATTGCGCCTTAATGTCAAGCTGAGCTTAGTATTTTTCCCCTTTTTAGCGTTTTGCACAAAGGGAGGCTTAGTATTTTGGATGGTTTGTCATTTGTTACATTTATCGAAGGACAACTTAAAGTGAAAAAAATCCCTAAAGGGACATTTTATGCTGACACCGGTATTTCAAGCGCAACGTTTTCTCAATGGCGTAAAAACATTTATTCGCCGTCAAGTGAAAACATTAGGAAAATAGAAGAATACTTTGGTGTTAAATTTACTTTAAAACAAGAAAAGCCCGCTCTCAAAAATGAGAACGAGCTTGATGTCACCACCAAGGAATTGGTGGAGCTGGCATATGAACTTGACGACGCCGACCGCCAGATGCTTCTGGAGATGGCCCGCAGCATCAGAAGACGGAGAATGTAATGGGTTTTTTTAATTTATTTAAGTCATCCACCTCTTCTATTCCTTCCAACACCACAAACAAGGATTATCAACACGATTCTTATTACGTGAACCGCAAAGCGAACGGGGACGAAGTTATCTCTTTTGAATCTCGAAAAAAGAAATCTTTCCCTTCTCATCGCGGATTATGGGTGGCAGAAATCTTGCTGTTACACTATTGCTCATATGGCACATACCCTCACCCGCAAAATGGTTATCCTGGTTTTTGGTGGTTTGAATATGGAATTCGGGATGTCGAAAAACATCTTAGTGAACTTGAAGCTAAAGGTTTTATTCGCAAAGCCCTTCCGCATGAATCTTTACTAAAAATGACGGTTCCAGAAATCAAAAATATCCTCACACAAAACAGCCTTTCCACCACCGGCAAGAAAGCAGAACTGATTGAACGCGTTTTGGGAAACATTGACTTTGAAAAGTTAAAAACAATTATTCAAGCCCCTAAATACCACCTCACAGAACTTGGCATACAAGAAGTAGAAGACAATTATTACATCCCTTACATTCACAAAAACAAAAATAACCCTACAATTAAAAATTTGTTTGGAGACGGTTTTAATGTTTGGGAAGTTAATTTGAGGCTACATGAGCGCCCCGGCGCATTATGGCTGAATATATTGCAAGATATGTTACCAGAAGGAGTATTCTGGGATTTTCATCTTGACAATAAATTAGTAACAAAATAAGCTGCGTCTTCAAGCGCAGCTTATTTTTGAATCTGTATTTATATCTTGCCATTGGGCCAGAAGTTCCTCCCGTTCTTTATCGTCCAGAAGGAATATTTCTTCAATCAGTTCACTTAATATGTTCATCGTTGCACTCCTTATCCGGTTCTTTGTTGAATAAAGTGTAACACATGCAAGTCACATAAATCTATAGTGAGGCCGGCCCGAATTTTCTTTTTCGGAAAAAACTTTTTCCAAGAAGCGCTCGGCCGTATCGCGGTCGGTAACTATTATATACGTATCAAGAGTTTTCGTGGGAACGCTTAAAAGAGACGAGGGATGTTCATATCTCGTGCTTCGAGATTTGGAAGTGCTTTCGGCCATGAGCGTTGCCTCCTTATATCAATCACGGCGGGGAGCCGTCGCCAAACTGTTCTCCCCACCGTGTCCACTTGGGATGATTGGAATATAGCATTGTTGATTTTGCTTTACCACGTCAAATCGTGTTCAATCCTCTCCCAATTAAATGTTTTTTTGCACCTCAAATACACATCAAAAAGGAGAGGACACCTCAAATGCAAGCCAGAAACTGCCGTGAGCGCATTTTAGCCCTTAAAGAATGGCGCATGGCCCAGGGGAAAACCGTTGACCAATGCATCGAGCTGTGTGGTGATTTCCCATCCGACACCACAGTCAAAAGAATCTTTGCAAAGGGCAGCGAAGATAAAACCTATCGTGAATCAACAATCGCCGCCATTGAATTGGCCTGTCTTGGTCGGGTCTATGAGCCGAGCATAAAAATCCCGGTCGAGGATGTTGTCCGCGCCCAGGAAGACACCGCCAAGCGCTTTGCCGATGAAACCCGGCTGCTGCGTTACACAGTTGAACGCCAGGCGCATATCATCAAAACTCTGTCGCGCATGGTTTTAGCATGTTTAATCTTTTTTGGAAGTATAGCCCTTTACGATTATTTCAGCCATTCCACCGGGTTTTGGAATACGGACAGCTATTTCGTATGGATTATAAAAGTAGCTTTTCTGCTGTGCGTCCTGGGTTCGATGCTGTGGGCCTTTGTTAAGTTGAAAGCCCTAAAAAAGCGTTTTGACGCCGAAGAAAAGCAAATTTCTGAGGGACGCTTATGAATTGCATAAAATGCACTCTTGAAATTGACGACGATTCCGTCTATTGCAAGTATTGCGGTAAAAAGCAGATACGCGAGCAAACCACCCGCCACCGCGGTAACGGCCAGGGGTCTATCCTTCGCCGGGGCAATAAATGGATTGCCTACGCGCCGGTGATTTATTACAAGGATGACCAGGGCAAGCTCCGCAAGAAAACCCGCTCCAAGACTTGCGCCACTAAAAAGGAAGCCACCGCCGCTTTGGCTGAGATGATTGCCAAGCCCGATGTTAAAAAGAAAAAGACCATCACCTTCAAAGCGTTATATGATAAATGGCTCCCCACACATGAGGCCGGCAAATCTACAATGGATTGTTACAAGGCTGCAATGAAGTATTTTCAGCCAGTATGGTGGATGCGTATGGACGACATTGATGTTGATGATTTGCAAGATTGCCTGGATAACTGCGGCAAGGGAAAAAGAACACAGCAGAACATGAAAGCCGTGTGCGGCCTTGTGTACAAATACGGCATTCCTCGTCAAAGTGTTCCCGAAAACCTCAACTTGGCGCAATTCCTCAAGGTCGGCGGTGAGGATGCGGTTCACCGCGAATCATTCGATTCTACCCAAATCGACGCTATAAAAAATCAGATAGGCAACACTCCCAAGGCCGAATACGTTTACTGTTTGATTTACCTTGGCTTCCGCCCTTCCGAGTTTTTAGCTCTGACACTCGAAAATTACGATGTAGCTAACAGGAGTTTTACCGGCGGCAGCAAAACCGAAGCCGGCACCAACCGCACCGTCACCATATCCCCGAAGATTCAGCCGTATATAACAAAAATAGCCGCAGACCGAACAGAAGGGGCTTTCTTCTGCGCGGACAGCGGCAAGGCATATTCACTTCAAGACTTCACCGAAAAGGTTTTTTACCCCGTCCTCACGGCTGCCGGTATAGATAACCCAATGGTGGAGATAAGTGGGGGAATAGAACGCCACAAGTACACTCCGCATTCATGTCGCCACACATTTGCAACACTGCTTAAAAACGTCCAGGCGTCCGACAAAGACAAGCTCGAACTCATCGGCCACACCTCTGATGAAATGCTCCGTTATTACCAGGATGTAAAAGTCGAAGACCTGCGTAAAATCACGGATAACTTGTAAAAAATCGGTGAGCAACGCAGTGAGGAACAGGCCGATTCGGCACAATTCGGCGCAAGATTTTATAGAACTTTTTACAAAGAAAAAGAGCTGAAGTCTTACGATTTCAGCTCTTTTTGGTCCGAGTGAGAAGATTCGAACTTCCGGCCTCTTGAACCCCATTCAACTAAAAACCACCATTTTATGCGGTTTTCCAGCTTTCAGTGAGCAACGAGTGAGCAACAGGAATTAATGTTTTACAACATGCGTATAATAGGCTGACAGCTTGTCTTTGACCGCGTCTTTGTCCTGGAGCCAATACGCAATCGCGGAGTCAACGTAGAAATCGAGCTTGTCCACACCGTATTTTTTGTTAACGGCCTGGCGGTCAGAATACTCCGCATTTACGGCCGCCCACAGCTTCACGGGGTCACATTCAATGCCTTTCTGGTTCATTACCCTTTTGACTTCCTCAAGCGACCAATGGGGGCCTTTGCTGCCATCCTCGTTGCGGATGTTGGCCATCCATTCTTCCGCCATTTCCTTGTTGAAAGGTGACGCAGAATTGCCTTTGCTGTTCATCGCTGCCGCAAAACCTATCACGCGGCCGCCGTCGTATTTCTGCCAAGGGTCTTGGTCTTTCTCCTGTTCTTCTTTGTTACCGGTGGGCCAAGTATACTCGCCGTCATAGTTGTTTGCAATATAGCCGCCGCCCTCGTTTCGAGTGCGCCCAGAGTTTTCCCCACGGTATTGCATCTCCATGCCGTCGCCATACTCGTTTCTCATCGGTGCAAAGCGTCCATTGTCATAATGCTCGCGTCCACGCCTATCGCGGAAGCGGTTTTCAGCCTCATAATTATTGCTTCGATAGCGGTTATCGACCTCATAATTATTGTAGTTGTTTCGTACCTCGCGGCCTCGTTCATTTTCGGTCTCGCGTGAACGATTGGAGTTGTCGCGACGATTATCCCGGTATTGTTCCGAATTGTTTCGCCCGTTCTGCATCATCATATAACGGGCGGTTCTGCTCATTCTTCTCATGCTCCGCCACCTCCTGCATCGTTCAAAGAATTAAGCGTGGACACGTCGACCGAAGGCAAGCAACGCAGCATCCGCACGGTGCCGCCGGTGCCGGATGTAGTAACCAGCACAGGATATTTAACCCGCGTGGTCACCTGCTGGCGCACCACGGGAGCACCGCACCGAGTTATCAAGGGGAACTCTGTCGTGCCATCGCCCACCACGACAACCACGGGCGCGTTGAGCGTGGTGGTGTCCGGAATGGTCTGGCCGATGACGATGCAGAACTTTTCGCCATTGCCATAAGTCACATCGTCGGGCAGTGTAAGCACCAGAGAGCCGTCTGTAAACGCTACGGCAGTTGTCACCACGAAGTGAGAACACAGTCTGCCGCACGAATCATTATACATGCAATTCATATCAGTTCTCCTTTCAAGGGCGGTTATTAGCCGCCCCGAATAGTGTCGTTAACAACCGCAGCCGCAGCCGCCGTACCCACCGAACTGAACCTGGCCACAAGAATTTGTGGGAAAGCTCACGGGAGTGGGTGCGTTGACCAGGTAAGCGGCGGTGGGGCATTCGTGGCCAGTACGTCTCAGAACCTCGGCAACAGCAGCGTCGATTCTTGCACCAAGAACGGCGTTCTGGTTGAGCTGAGAAATCTGATTGGTCAGTTCCACGATTCTTGCATCCTTGGAAGCCAGCTTTTCGCCGACCAGGAAGTCCATGATGCCGCGATAGTTTGCGTTCTGATTGTCGATGATGTCACGAGAGGCGTTGTTTATGGTATTGCCAAGGCCGCAAAAGCCCGTGGCCATATCATATCTCACGCTATCGATGTTTCGACCAAGGCCGTCAATGCTTCGCTGTGTGTCGCAGCAGCAAGAAGCGATGAGGCTCTGAAGGCCATTGAACCCGGTCAGCAGAGAAGTGTTGACAGCATAGAAGCCATCGCACAGACCGTTCTGGAGACCTCTGATACCGTTTTCAAGACCGTTGAGAGCAAAGCCATTTGAGACAGCAGCCTGGCAACCGCAGCTTTCGCCGCCACCACCAAAGCCACCAAAACCGCCGCCAAAGCCGCCTCTGCCGAAAAGAATAGCGAGGATAATCACGGCCCAGATGCCTTCGCCCCAGCCGCCGAAGCCACCGCCGCCGGAACCACCACTGCTATCCTGTCCTGCCATGTAACCAGTTGCGAAATCGTCCATAAAAAGACTCCTTTCAATTTGTTTTATCTCAAACAGGGCGCGCTTCCTGTTGTGAGCCAGAAGGCGCGGTTTTGTGTCAAGACCGCAAACTGAAAAGAGTGTTGTGCTTATTTAATTAATGACCTCAGAAGGTTATAATCAACACCGCATTGTGCGGCAATCTGCTCCGGGCTTTTCCCTTCGCAGTTCTTTACAAAATCCCTTATCTGAGGGTCTTTCATGCATAGATTATTGAGCAAGACCTGCGGGTTCTGTCCGCGCACCATGCCCATGATTGCGCCGACCGCATTAGGTAAGTTCATCTGCGGATTCTGTCTTCCTCCGAACAGGCTGCTTGGCATTCAGAATCATTCCTTTCAGTTCTTCAAATTCTGCGCGGGTCACAAATTCAGATTGCACCGGTGCGGTTTCCAATGGTGCGAACGAAAAAGCCTTTATCGTCGGGAAGCCCGCTCCGTCCGTGGATTTAACGTAAAACACATCGTTGTCTCCGTCGAACAGCGCCGCAACGCTATTCGGGGCCATCTGATAGGCTTTTGCGCCCTCCATCCCGGTCACGCGGGTTAATGTTTGCTGTGGCTGCATCGCCGGGAATTGCGGCTGATATGGCCGCTGTTGATAGCTCGGCAGATAAGTATTTCCATACATGGGATATTCAAACATTGCGCTCACCTCACTTTTCATCTTGAGGCTATTTTAATAAATTCAGAAATTTTTTCGAGCGCACAGAAAGACCAATTCCAGACCAATTTGGGCATAAAAAAAGAAGCCCCCGAAGGGGGCTTTTGAATAGGCCTTTTGCCGTTTTTGTTTATGTTAGAATTTGCACATTGCATAGATGTCATGCAATCCCGCAATTCTTGTAGTGCTTTCATAGATTCTTACCACTTTGTAAAAAGTACTCAATCTATCGTACAGCTCCTGCTCTGTCTCGCTGTAGGATTTAACAAGTTCTATGCAATAGCCTCTTTCAAGCATTTCATCCTGGCGGCAGTTGCTTATAACATAAGTGTTGTGAGGCTTGCCGTATTTGTCAATATATTTCATTTTGGGTTCCTTTCTGGCTTGCGCCTGTCCGTTTTTCCTTTTGTGATACCATAATAAACGATTTCCTTTCAATTGTCAAGCGTTTTCTTTAATGTTTTCCTTGAAATTAAAAATATTTTTATTGACGTTTGCAAGGTTTTCCTTTATTATAATATTAAAGGAGGCGTATGAATGGATATAAGCACAAAAATAAAGCTCGCCGGAAAGTATGCCGGAATCAGCGAATCCGAACTGGCCCGGCGGCTCGGCGTGTCACCCCAGGCGTTTGGCCAACGATTGAAAACCGGGAAATTTTCCTCGGCTGACCTGGAGCGCATTGGCGAAGCTCTTGGCGCGACAATAACTGTTGAAATATGTTTCCCCGACGGCGAAAAGATATAAAAAAAAGAAGCCCCCACCGAAAAGGTGGAGGCTCTTTTTTATTGCTTGATAATCGAATTTATCCACGGTTTACCGCTCCAACATTTGTCCAACTTATCAAAGCCGGAATTGGAGCGGCGTTTTATTGTCATAGGGCTTGTTTCGAGGCTTTCTGCGGCCGTTTCAATGGTCTGGCCTAAGAACACCCGGTGATGTATCGCTTGCATTTCTGGCGCAGTTAAATTGGCACAGGACACGGCGTAGTCAACAAGCCCACGGTCGGGATAATTGAGAAAGTCGATTATTTCTCTTTGTTCCATGTCCTGCTCCTATTTACTTGGTCAGCTGCTTGAAGGTCTGGTTGATGCCAGTTGCAGCCAGGCCGGAAACGATACCGACAGCGACGGCGGTAATGTAGTCATGTGCGGGGAAGTCGGGCATGACGAACATACCGGCAACACCAAGGGCGCCGCCAAAGACACCGCATACAACGGGAATCCACTTGTTATCCAGAGGGGAAAGTTTGACGGCCTCGCCGACAACGTAACAAATCACAGTAATTGCTGCAACACTTGCAATGCCAACAAATTCCATAATGATTCTCCTTTCATTTGTGAGCTTCTTCGTTTAGATGCTTTTCAATCTTGTTAATGGCTTCGGTAACAGGGCCATTGCACCCTTGTTCTTTCAGCCCTTTTAAGCAAGCGAGCTGCCCGTAGGTGAGCAGCGTCAATTCGGATTTAAGTGCCTTAATATCTGAGACGTGCTGTTTTTCCAGAGCGTCCAGTTTGGCATCCTGTCCGTTTTGTTTATTAACCCAATTGTGAGCCTTGATAAAATAGCCAGCCAAAGCAATCAATGCGCCGGCAACAGCCGCCGCTGTGATAATGCCTTGAGCGCTAATAGTAATGGTCACCCGTTTACCCTCCGATGTCTTTCACAAACTCCCGGAGAGTCTGTAAAAAATGTTCATTTTTATAACCAGTAATTTCGGTCTGGTAGCCGTTCGCCACAAGTACCGCTTGCATAACAAGTATGCTTTGGTCGGGCGGGAACCACTTGCCACTTGAACTTTCCGGAGCTTCCGGAGAGTTGGCAAAATCCCGGTCGAATACCACGGCAAATTCATAACGTCTGTCCACATTTTTAACCGCCGGGTTTTCATATTCGCGGCACACTCTATCTGTGGCCGCATACATATCATTTGTGGAGCAAAGAAATGAGAACAAGCCGGGGAAATCGGTTTTGAGTTCTTGCACAAGGTAGTCCACTTGTGTTTCCTCGTCACCCACGCTCTCGCCTCTGCTGTAGGCGTATTTAAACAGCCCCTGTTTGCGAGACCAGTAAGTCCATTGGGCGAGACCATAGCCGACCCCGTCTCTATAACAAGTCTCCGGCGCGCGGTCAAACTTTGCTGTATACTCCGCATCGCTGAGGTTTGTCATGCCACGTTGGGCGATGTTGGCTATCATGGAAGATTCAGCCATGAGATTGCCCATCATGCCACAGGCACCGGCGTGAGTCATTCCTTCGGCCCGAAGTTTTTCATAAATAAATTCTGCACTCATTCTTCATCCTCCGTTAAAAGGCCACTAAATCTGTGGTCATCATCGAAAAGAATCTCGTCATCCATTTACGCCCAAATCCTCCCAACGGTTTTCAACATTGAGAGTATACGGCGCAAACTCGTTGTTGTCGTAAAGGTTTCGCAATACATGAACAAGCCCATCTGCGGGATTCAGATAGGTGCAGCATTCATCGACCATGTAAAGGCCGCTTATGCCGTAAGGTGCAACCCACGGTTTTGCCTTTGCTGGGTCTTTAGTGTGAGCCAAAGCCCAAAGCGCTCGGAGTGTAGCCGGACGGCCAGTATAGTGCGCGGCGTTGTGAGGGATAATCAGCGTCCAGACCTGGCCTTCATCCTGTACGGGAACGCCGGGGCTTTGTTTGGAATAGTCCGCTTCGGCGCTCCACGTGGGGATTTTAAGTTCTTCCGCAATCAGCTCTGTTCCGGTCATGTCGGGTGCCGCAAGAATAAGTTGCAGCGCGTCAAATCTGCCTTGTGAGCGCATGGTTTCAAGGATAAAATCAATTGTCATAAGCACTGTTTACCCCCTCTGTGTATGCAACCCCGGCAACAGCGACAAGCTCGTCCATGCCACCGGTTCCCGTCGCTTGTCCTTCTTCGTATGCGTCTTGTGCGGCGGCAAGCAGCTGATAAGGCACCCAAGGGCTTATCATCTCACCCCGGAAGAACTCTCCGTTAGGCTTGACCCAGCGTTCACCGGGCGGCACATAACGATAACCTTCAATGAATGTCTGGCACTTGCCGGCAAAGAAAGGCACATCAAATTCGCGCAAGCCCTCGGCAGGGAGAACATGGCATTTGTAATCGGAATCAATATAGATTTTCATGTCATGTTCTCCTTATTTGAGTTCTATTTTAGATGCTTGCAAAGAAGCGGTAGTGCGCGGCTCAGTGCCTGTAGAACCTCGCCGGACGTACATATTGATGTAATAAGCGCCAGTAATTGCAGAGACATCCAACACGGCTTCTCCTGCGGCGGTAACATTCAAGCTTGCAGAAAATACATCAGTCAACGGCTCCGCTGAAAGACCAACGGTTCCCCCTCTTTCAACCTTATCAAGCGTAAATGTAAGGGTTGAATAATTTGTGATGTCTACAGCCGCTTCTGTGCTTATGTAAGCAGCCGAGGTTCCCTCATAGCCACTATCGACCGAAATCCCCAAATAAGCCCCGTTGGTAACATCAAAGGAAGCACTGCCGTAGTTGTTATTAGGACTTTTTTTGCCTATAAATGGCACCGCACTCACGCCATTGTTATACAAAACAAGGCTATAACTCAGTGTCACGCTCTCAAACTGTCCCTCTTTGGTAATGCTCACGCTCTGGCTTTTGGTGCTTGTGCCTTGTGTTGCCGTCACTGTCCAAGTGCCAGTCTCAGGGATAGCGAAAACCCACTGTCCGCTTGTATTCTTGGCAGTCAGTGTTTTTGTGCCGTTGGTACAAGTCAAGGTTGAGCCAGCCGGATATGTTACGCCAATAGCGGCAAAGAGCTTTGTGCCACCGCCGCTCATAACGTATATCATGAGACCACCTCCACGTTGCCTGTGACAAGCCAGTAAGTGTTATTGGTCGATGTGTTCTTTACTATCATTTTCAACACAACCATTCCAAATTTTTCAGTAATCCGATAGCGCCTACCGCCAACCCATCCTGTGTCTCCCAAAAATCCAGACCTTGTATTTTGTCCAAGAACAATTTCAACAGGATAATTTCCGTTGCACCATACTATTGGAATTTCGCAATTGTTAGGTGCTGCCATCGCTACATCATCACTTAACGTATAAACCGTGGTTGCTGTTGCTGAAGTACCTGTGTTTGTAAGAAAAATACCAAAATCATCTTTGGTTATAGGTCTGTTTGTTACATTGCCAATGCTACGCACAGGACTATACAGCGCATCGTTTGCAAGCTTTGCGCGTGTTACAGATTTATCTGCATACTTGGCTGTTCCTAATGAACCATCAGCAATCATTGCGCCTGTTATACCGCCTGTTGCAATACCACCGCTTGCATTGGTGATGCCTCTGGTATTGTTGCCCGTCACAGTATCAGTTGCGTCTTGTACAATAAATGTGGCTGCCGGAATAGTGATTGATGTGGCGGGAATAGACTTCGCCCATATCTCAACATAACCATCAAATGCAAATGCAATAGGACAGAAGTTTCCGCTTGTTGCTTCCAGCGGTGCGAAAGCCACAATGGGGAAATCGTTTCCGGTCACTTCGGAAAGCGTTATTTTTGCCTTATAGATGTAATCAGTAAAAACTTCGTCGTCTTCTTCCCACGCTCCCACGGATACGGGAATATTTTGCGCAAATCGCGCTTTGATATCATTGGCGCGAATTGGGCCATAGTTTCGCCAAGTTACATTATAGAAATCAAATACATAAAGGTTGTAAGGGACTTCTGTTCCCACAGAAAACGCATCCCCAGCGTTAGGATTAGGAACGGCGGCTTCAAGCTCTCCAAGGCTGTCAAAATGAGAAATGATTTTCAAGCCTTCGCCCACAGCGGAAGCGCCCATTTTCTCGCGCATAAAAGCCTTGGTTTCTTCGGAGAACGTCTGTCCTTTATTCGACAGGAACGCACCGTCGAGTATTTCCTGCACCTCGGCGGCTTCCTGTTTAAGAGGATAATCTGCCATATTTTTTCACCTCTCAGTAATAAATAATAACGCAGCCTCTATACCCAGCGGTGCCAGCGCTGCCTTTGCCACCCTTGCCGGGAATGTTGGAAACGTCTTTTGACCAAACAGCAATAAGCGTTGTATATACATCGTTCCACCAATAGTGGTTTGTGGCACCACCGCCACCGCCACCGCCAGAGCCACCATTGCCGCCGTTGCCATACATTTCAACGGTGGGACGTGTTGCCATTGCATCCGCTCCGTCTCCACCGAAAGGATAGTGTTCAAGCTCTCCGTTTCCGCCTACCAGTTCCCCAGCATCATGGCCATTTCCGCCAGCCGCAGCACCGCCGCCGCCAGAACCGCCGAAACGCCAGGTCATGTTCTCGCTGAAACCATCCCAGTATGCTTGTGCGCGCACAGCCTGTTTGTTTGACTTTTTGCCGCCTTTATACACAACGCCTTCAAACTCAAGGTCTTCGCCATTAGTTGCGGGATTTCCGCTTGAGCCGATTGCTGGATTGGCTCCGCCTTCGCCTCCTGCGGCGCCATCTACGCCAGAACTTCCGGGCAAGCCATACACAGCGCCCGTGAACAATTCCACAAAGCCAGACACCGATGAGCTTCCGCGATTGGAATTGTAATAGGCTTCTCCGGCAGTCAACCATGTATCTTTGCCGGTTTTGCCATACCTCAAAAAAGCAAGATTTGAGCAGTCGATAGTCGCAGAAAGAATTCTTCCACCGTTACCGCCTTTGCCGCCTTTGCCGCCAGCGCCGCCAAATCCGCCCCTGTCATCATCGCCATACTGGCCGGTTTCGCCGTCACTGCCGTTTTCGCCATCATAGCCCGCGCCAATAAGCACAACGCGCACCTGGGGGACGTCTTTTTCGTAAACGCTATCGGGAACATCCCACACAGCACCATCTTCGGTGAGTTCGAGAATATCTCGCTTCAAAAAAGATTGGCCTTGTGCCACCGGCGTATAATCCGCAATATATTCGCATTCAGCCCTCAAGAAACTGGAGGCTTGCGTTGACATTTTACGCATAAATGCGTGGGTTCTTTCGCGGAATGCATTTTCAAAAAGATAGCGCCTTCCGGTTTTTTCGTCATTTACAATGATGTCGTTTTTTACCGTTGTCGCATTAAAATAAAACTCTGAGATTCGCTTTAAACAGTTCTCAGAGTTGGCCATTGTTATAAGTGTAGCATCCTCAACAGTTACAACCTTTTCAGTTGCAGCTTCTTTGTTTTCCGCGACAAGTCTTTTGATTGTGTGAACGTAAGGCTTGCCAAGCAACACTCCCACGCCGCTTACGACGGCATAGTTGGTGCCAAACTCTATAATTTCAAGTGCGCTTCCTTCTTCTGCGGTCAAAGAGTCGGCATATATAGGATTTTTGAAAACAACCACGGTGTTCTCAACCGCGTCTCCGCGTGTATCAAACAACGCTTCGTATTCAACACTGGACAAATAATGGTAGCCATGCTCCAGAACTTCAACGCGGGAAGCCGGGTCTCCATATTGTACAGAACCGCCCATGAAAATGCGGCTTGACGGAATCTCGTGGGAGTCCGTGTCCTTGAGAAAGGTGAAAAGTAATCCGCCAAGGTCTGATTTGGACAAATTAACACCATAGGCAACAAGAAGCTGGTGCAAGCTGCTACGTTTTGTGCCATAAGGGAGCCAGCCAAACACTTGCAGTTCGGCAACATCTGGCTCAATTTCGTAAGCAAAAGCGTCGCCGATTATTTCAGCAATAAGCTCGTCAAACCGTTTTCCAGTATATACGTCGCCGGTGTGGCGTTGCTTATCCATAAGGCCGACAGCGCTTACGCAATTAATCTGGAAACGGTCTTTGCCCAAACGTTCAACGTTATCGCAATAAAAAAGGCCAACAATGCGGCCGTTGCTGTAAAATCTTACTGGCGTGCCATAGGGAATGGCGCGAATGTCATAGGTATAATATCCGGTCAGTGTATAACCATCCGCCGTCTGAAAAGCCTCATATTCATCAATATTTTTGGGATTTAATACGTACCTAATAATAAGGCCGTACTTAATCACCGGCACAAATTGGTCGATATACAGCTCGTCACCGATTATGGATGTTGCTGTATCTTCGAATACGCTTTCTATGTTGTTATTTTCGAATACAAGAATAGGCGAGGATTCCTCGCCTATTACAACTTTGTTAGGAATTGCTTGCATCTCATCGCTCCGTCAAAGTTATAGAGTGGAGCCTCCACATATCGTTTGAATAGACATTCTCAAACAAATGCGCGACGCTCATTTCGCTGTATATAGCCTCAATATCTCGGTCTTTTCCGGTCAGCGGGTCAAAGTATGTAACCGCTGCATAAGGCTTTGAGTACAGATTGCTAAGAAATGCAATCATACGCTCTTCCGTTTGCGGCACAAAATTAAATGTTATAACCGCTTTCACAGCTATAACATCCTCGGTCGTACTGCCGTCGAGCATGGTTCCTCCGGCATTGCCGTGAATTTTTTTATAATCCACAGATTGGCCGTATTTAGGGAAGAAGGAAACACAATCCACTCCATTAATAGTTATGTTTTTTCTCATGTTTCCCCCTTATGCATTAATCAGCTTTGCGCCGTGGTAAGATTGCTGTTGTAAATTATATTTATAGGTTTTTCGGGAAATAGTAGCACCGTCAAGCTCTGTGACATTGTTGATAGTCAGCTCAATAGGTGCGCTCTGACCGCCAGCGCGATAATTTCTGGCATCCTCTGCATTCAATACAGTTTCTCCTTTGTGGAGTCGTGCCATATAGTTATCGAAGGGAACGTAATCAAGGCCGCTTGCGTGAGAACCTTGCGCACCGCCTTCGCCAAAGTTAACGCCAACGTTAACGCTTCTATTCCCAAACAGGGCTCCCCATTTTTCTTCAAACCAGTTAACAAGGCTATCCCACGCGGACGATATACCGGATTTTATAGACGCGACAACCTCGCCGCCAACCTCGACAAATCTTGTGAGCAGCTCTTTGATTTTATCAATCATCGCGTTTATCCACTCGCCAGCAACTTGGTTGAATTGGTTCACCGCCGCCTGGAGGGAGATTATAATTGCGGCAATAAGTTCGGCTGCCGCAACAATCAGCTCCGGCAGATGCTCAATCACTGCAATTGCCATATTCGCAATCAGTTGGCCCATTACTGACATGAGCTGCGGGCCGCTTGTAAGCAGCGTTTGAGATATGAGCGACATGATTTGCGTAAACGTCTCAACCACTTGGTCGGAATTCTCGCTTATAGTGGTCAGAAACGTTGTCATTACCTCGATTGCAGTTGTTATAATCGTCGGCAAACTTGTTATTATAGCCTGTGCAAGCGCTGTTACAAGCGCTATGCCAGAGGCCAACACAGACGGCAGAACAGTCTCAACAAGTGCGGGGAATGCTTCTACCAGTATGGGCGCAAGCTGTGTTATAAGCGTTCCAATGCCCGCCAGAGTAGTTGTTATCCTGGGGATTAACTGTTGCACCGCAGCCGTTGCGCTCGTGACAAAATTATTAAACAGCGTGTCGAAATCTGCGCTATCATCAACCAGGCCAGTGAGTAGATTACTCCAGGCCGCCCTTGTTGCGGCAATTGAACCGCTCAAGGTGTTAAACGCTTCGTTTGCTGTGTTTCCAGTTAGATTAAGCGCGGCAACGCCTTTTTCAAGCATTGATGCAACCGCCGCTTGATATTCCTCAATAGGAACCTCGGTGAGGTTTTTATAACTATCTTCAAGAAAACCCGCCGCCTGTGCTTGTTCAAGAAACGCAGCCGATGTAGCCGGCAGAACACCGGAAAACTGGTCTGCGATTGATTGATAAGACGAGGCGCTTCGGGTTATCATTGTAAATTTTTCGGATAGATTCCCGACGTTTTTACCGGTGCCGGAGGCATAGTCCGATATTGCCTGGAGGCCTTTGCGCGCTGTTTCATAACCGGCCTCCGCACCCATCGTAGACGCAAATGTTGCACCGACATCGTTAATAGTCGCCAAATACTCATTGGCCGACATATTAAGGTCTTTGTATGCATTCTGCGCGTCCGCAAAAATGCTCGGTGCAAGAGCTTCACCGAATATCTTGGAAGCGCCACCCGAAAGCTGCTCATATTCTGCAAAGCTCTGAACGCCTTGCTTGGTCATTGCCACAATTGCGGTTGAGGCAGCGCCAACAGCAGCGATGCCAACCTTGGCCGCAGTTTGCAAGCCTTTTCCAAGCCTGTCGGAGATTGTTTGTACTTCTTTACTTGCGTTATCTTTAACACCTATTGTGATGAATAGGTCGAGTAGACTTGCCATGTAGTCACCTCAGTTTTCTTCGAATATTGGCGGTAGGTTCTCCGGGTTCAACAGGCTTAACCGGCTTCGCGCTGATAAGCTCGGAATATTTAATCTTCATATATCCGCCACCGCCCATTCTTGCAGTGTTTTCGGTGACCATCCGGACGCACTCTGCTATGTACGTCCGAAAAAGTTCCGTTTTCTGCTCTTGTTCATAAAGGCCTATGCAAGAATCTCTTACATAGGCCCATCCGAACAGTTTTAACTTTTCTGGTTCAACAGAGGCGAGACCTCTTTTGATATTTGAAGCAGGGAGGGCAGAACAGATGTAAAAAAATCAATGGCCACCTCGTTGCTGAACAAAGTAGCCATTGTTTTGAACGTATTGGGGGCCTTTTCGCCCTTTTCAAGCACCCAAAGTTTTGCGAAAATCGCGCCGGTGTCTTTAGGGAACTTGACCATCATATTCTCCAGAACAGCGCGGAGCATATCCTTTCGGTTCAGCTTCTCACCATCGGGAATATCAATGTTTTTCACCTTATCAAGAAAAGGCTTAATGTCGTTCACAAGGTGGTATGCCTTGGGCAGACAAATCTCGTCGGGGCAGTCAAACAGAAAAGTCATGGGTTAATATCTCCTTTTTATTACTCGACCTTTTCGAGAATGTAAAAGGCCATGGGTACGGTTTCAACGCTTGCAGCGCTTGCGTGGGGCATCAGATTAAGCTCCAGACCGCCCTTGCCGTTGTTGGTAGAGGTGAAGGTGATACCGCCTGTGGAAACGGTGTCATCCATTGCGATAACAAACAGCTTGTTGGGGTCAATCATGTCGCCAATCCAGTAAATTTTCTGGAAATCCTCGGTCTTGTAAACTGTGCGGCCACGGATACCGGTTTCAGCAGTGCCTTCGCTTGCGCCAAGTGCAAGTTTGAGAACTTCCTCGGTAATAGACAGCGCGGTAACATTCAGAGCGCATTCCCAACCGATAATCTGCTTGCCTTCTTTGGTGTTCAGAGGAGCACCGTTAACATCGGCAAAGAAGTCCTCGGTCTGAGGAGTGCAAGTGAAAGAAAAATCGCCTGTTGTTTCGCAGATAATGGCCTCGTCAGAAGGCTCAACAGGGTTTTCAACGTCAAATGTATTAAGCAGAATGCCGGCGTTCATCTGCATCTTTTCAGCGGCATCTGCGGTGATTCTTGTGGCTCTCCACATAATCAAATCATCCTTTCTTAAAAGGCGCTTATGTATTCAAGGGCAATGTTGAGCAATCTGCGTTTGATTCCCGGTGCGGTATCGTCTTTCAGACTTTGGCACCAAGGGCTTCCGCGTTTTACCCATATCACGCCGCCATCAAAGCGCAGAATTACGCCGCCCAAGCCTATCGCTTCGGAGATTTCTTGAGCCTTGGCGTTGGGGATAGCCTCGCTTTCGGTATAAAACCAGAGGTTGACAGATATGTCCACCTCGTTCATTGCGTCGGCCACATACTCATAAGTGAGGTAAGGCAAAATCACATCGTTAGGAACAGCGTTGGCTGCGTAAGCATCCAAGCCGAATCCGGAAAAAAAGCTGTGCAAAGCTGCGCCTTTTGTCATATGCTACCTCCAGAGGGAAGTTCCCATTCTTCGGCAGTTACCTGGCGCATATTAAGGCTTGCGCTTTCGGGAGTGAATTTATCGCTGCCGTCAGACGTCACCCGGAATATTTTGCCATCATACTGACGTCGGAAAACATCATGGAATTCCAGAGTGATGTTTTTCGGAGTAGTAACGGTATAAATCCCAGTAACGCCTTGCTTTTCTGCAATCCGGGCTTGAATCGAATTGTCGAGAACAATCGCCGCCATAAACTTAGCGCCTTCCACCCAAATGGTGTTAAAGCCGCCTTCGCCGTCGGGTTCTCTTTTCTTATCCAGGATAGTGCAAGTGGATTTGAATTCATCCATGAGGCTCATATCTTCCTCCACGGGTTAAGCCGTCCACTAAAAGCGCTTTGCCATGTAATCGCCTTGCCATTTGCATCTGTTGCTCTGGTGTAAGAATAGCCGCCAAAGCTTTCAGATTGAAAGGGGCCAGGAGCCCCGTTTTTCGTTTGCCACTCTTCTATCTCGGTGGCAATATCAATAACCGCCTTTGGGATAGCCAAGGCGTAAACCGTTCCATCAAAAACTTCATCGGCAAGGTCAGTATCGCCGCTTTTATGGAGGCCGTCGTTGAATACGGACCCCACAATCCGGTAATACTGACCATCAAGCAGTGAGGGCAGGTCCAAAGACCCGCCCTCAACCTTGAATGTACCGCAATGAATGCTGTTGACGAACCAGTTCTTCAAATGAAAAAGGAGTTCCTCAAGCACCGACGGCACCTCCAATATTACTCGGCCTTTTTCTTCCGAGTCTTTACTTCTTTAATAAGGGGTTCGCCAATCTTGTTTTTGGCACCAGCAAGTTCAGCAATACGCTCGTCGGTTACAGGGTAACCGCACTTTTCGTGGGGGAAGATATCCCCCACTTCATACTGGTGTTTATTATCTTGCAGGTCGAAAAACCTTTTAATGACTTTATACAAGATTAAGCACCACCTGCGATAGTGCCGACAACAATGCCGTCGAGTCTTTCGGGGAAGAAGGTAACACCAGACATGACCAGGTCATCAACGCAAGCGTGGTCATTGTCAGCATACTCGTGAATGCCAACCAGACCGGTCTCGTCGGTGGTGAGCTGGAATGCGGTCTTGATGTCGCCAGCGCCTACGTTAACGTAGTAGGTGACGATGTTTTCCTTTGCGGTGGCGTAGAACTTGCCTTCGGGAACGTTGCTGTTGAGGAAAACGGTGCCGAGGCCCAGGAAGTTCTCAATGTAGTTCATACCGAAAGCGGTCTGCATGGAAACCTGTGCGGTGCCAAGATAGTCGGAAACATCCATGGGGTTGAGGAAGTAAACAGCCTCAACAGCATCATCTTCCCACAGGACCTGGAGCTTACCCCAAGCGTTTGCGAGAGCAGCCTGGAGACCTGCGCCAGTAGCGGAGCCGGTACCGGTGGCCATGAAGCCGAACAGGCCGGCGCGGATAGTCTTCTGAATATCCTTAACCATCTTGTCGGTGGTAGCACCAACAGCCTGGTCGTAGCCGCCCTTGAGGATAGCCTCAGCGGTGGTAGACTTTCTCCACTTGTTCAGCTTAACTTCGCCGACAGGAACTTCCTCAGTGGCGTACTTGGACAGGGGGATGAGGTCGCCTTCTGCAACGGAGCCGTCCTGGAGAGAGCCAGTGACCTTGATAGCCTTGAGAGTTGCGCCTTCCTGTACTGCAATCTTGCGAGTGGCACCCAGAGCCTCAATCAGCTTCTGGAGGCCGCCAGTGAACTGGTAGGTAAAATCGACAATGCGAACGCGGTCCACATCAGTGGTAAGAATAGTATTGGTTTCTGCTGCCATAATTAAATCAACCTTTCAAATTAATTTTGCTTATTTATTCGCGGCAAGTTCTGGGAAAAGGCCAGGATTCTCACGCATTGCCTGTCTACGGGCTGTGCCGTCAGTCATTGCAAGAATTTCCGCCTTTGTCTTGGAGCTGCCGCCAGTGTTTGCAGGAGGATGTGCAACATTCGCTCCTGTGGTGGTAGTGGTGGTGATAAAATCAGACCACTCATCTTTGATGCCCTTTTTCAGCTCATCGGCTTTTGTGGGCTTGCCGTCCTTATCCAGCTCCATTGCCTCAATAATAGAAGTAGAAGCCTTTATAACGGTTTCAATGCGCTTCTCGGATACATTTTCATCCTTAAGAAGCTGACGAAAAGCCGCGATTTTCTGAGTCTTGGTTTCCTTTTCGGAAATTTCCTTCTTCAAATTATCGTGTGCGGTTTTTTCATCCTCATATTTTTTCTGCCAGTCGCCACCGTTCTTTTTAAGGTCGTCCAGTTCCTTCTGGACACCGGGCAGCTTTTCGGCATCGGCTTTATAGCCATCGCGCTCATCCTTGAGACCGTCGACAGTTTCAGTATGAGCGTCAATAATTGTCTCAATCTGTTCATCAGACAGGCCGAGACCTTTAAGGAGTTTTCTGGTAAGTGCCATGACACTATCATCCTTTCTTTGGCGCGGTTCGTGCGCTCTGATAGTTATATTTATAAAACACACCATTGCTTCGGCGTGCCTATTACAAAAAAAGCCCCTATTCTTCAAAAACGATTGAAAAATAGGGGGTAAATTTAAATTGTTTTGGGATTATTTCAACGCTTGCTTTAATTCATCCTCAAGGATGTTTGCATAGGTCTGCTTATGGTCCTTTGCGGCTGGGCGAAGAAACGGCTGCGGTTCTTGGCCACTTGTGCGATGCCAGTTGCCTTTTGCGTCTTGGTAAACCCAAGGCGTTGGCCGGCCACCGCCACCTTCTGCATTGATACCAGTGCCAAGTTCAACATACGGCGCATACTCAACATCTGTGCCGATATACGCCTTATCTGCTGCCGTGTCAACCTTGTGGGTAATGTTTTGCTTGAGATTGCCTGTGTCTTCGGGAGCGAGGTCAATCGCGTAACCTTCTGCTTGCAAGCCAATGCGCTCAAGCGCCCGGTCAACAGCTTCTTGGATGCGTTGATTCATGAACGGGCCGTTATCTTTGAATGTAAACGACATAATTATTCATATATAGCCCGGTCGTAAATTCGCTCCAACTTCAAAGCGATTTCGTCGGGCTCGTCATTATTGCCTACCATATGGTCCAACATAACGCCATACACTTCATCCCATAAGTCGTCTTCGTCAGGGAACAGCTCTGGCGTAATCCCTTGCCCTGCAAGAAACTTTTTTTCTTCAGCAGAAAGGTTTATATATTCCACTTATGTCACGCCTCCTTTTTTAGCCTTGCGTTCCGGGTTCGTTTGTATAAGATGCCCCGTGTCTGGATTCACAGAAACATCAACACCAGAAAATCTGAACACTTGGCTTCTTTGTCCATCCTTGTTTTCTCTTGGTGGCAGGACCTTTGCCTTGGGGTCTGTCAGTGCTTTATAAACATCTTCTATGTCGACACCGCTCCGGCGCTGTTTTATAGAGCCTATAACGCGGGGGACAAAGTGTTTTGTTCTGCCTGTTATTTGAATCCCGTTTGAAGTGGTTATGCCGACAAGCCTTGCATCTATTTGCGCGCTTGTCTTTTTGTAAAGATTAAACGAGGCCAAGGATGACAACTCACCAGTGCGAAGCGCGGCCGTATAATCTTTGTACATATTCCACTCACCGCTATTATATTTGAGCTGTTGGAAATCCGCAAATGTTTTTGGCGCTTTTGCTCCGAACTCATTTTTGTGTTTCTGGTAAAGACTATAATCTGACGATACGTTCTTCGCTTTTTTCTTTGCTATTTCAAAGCTGCTGGGGTCGGCCTTGCTGTGATAGTCATACCACTCATCATAGGTCAGCTCGTTAATCAAGATATTGCGCCCTGTGACGGGGTCGCGTACGCGCATCATGCGAGGCTCAGCCTCAATGCCTTCCTTTTCAACAGAAGGCATACCGCAACGACAGTTGTATATATTCCACCCGCTTGCATTACTTCTGTCACCCGGAAACATCAGCTTCTCACCGCCCACAATGAACGGCTTGTCATAGTCAACGATTTGTCCATCAGCATGGGCGTGTGGGTCACGTGTTCTCAAATCTTTGACTGCTTGCCACCGCTTGCGGAGCTTAATACCCATAGCCGCAGCACGCTCAAAAGTGGCTTGTCTGCCGCCGTTCTGTGCCGCTGTGACGGCCGTTCTCGCCGTCCTTGTAGCAGAGGTATTACTCATCCCCTCAATGCGCTGGCGTAGCGCGTCGGCCATCTGTGGTATGCTGTGGCCCAAAAGAATCGAGCTTGTTATCTGCGCGGTTATTTGCCGTTTGCCATAAGCAAGGTCTATGCCACGATTAACCGCCTTTTCTTCGGGGTAATAGGGCATGAGGTTTGGTTCTTCCACCGCCAGACGGCGAACGGCTTCATCGTTCCATATTGTGAAACCCACGTTGCCGTATTGCCGCTCAATGCTATATGCGGCATAGTTCATATTCAAAGAATACACACCTGGCGTAACATCGTTCATATAGGCTGCCGCGACCTCGTTGGCTTTGGTCATTCGCTCGGCGAGCTTATCACGCAAGTCCTCAAATCTCTGGCCGCGTCCTATTTGAGCGAGCCGCCATTGTGTGTATTGGCTTTTAGTAATTTCTCCGGCATCAAGCGCGGTTTTCATTTCTTCGTCGCGCTTTTCAAACTTTTTGAAATATTCCTTAATGGTGCCGTCCATTTCATCGGCGGCATCTTTATAAAGATTATGGAGTTTTCGCTCAAGCTGTTCAAGCTGCTTATCCGTCAGCTTATCAAGCTCGTCCATTATTCACCACCGCCCTCAAAGCGGGTTATGCTTTCTTCAGCCTTTCTCGTAAGAATGTTTTCCACATCTTCCGGGGTAAGCCATTTGAGCTTCTTAAGCAACGTCTCGTCATCCAAGTACTGAGCCGCAGACAGAACCATTTGGGTTTCTTCAAGCTCATTGACAATCATGGAGCGAGTGAATGTGGGATTCGCTTCAATGCCCACGATATCAAAAAGGGCATGGAGGAATTCCAGAACACAATACTCGAACTGGTCTGCCTTGTTGTTCATAGGCTCATAGGCCGCACGAATTTCTGTTGCAGTTTTATCGCCAGATGAGAGTTGGTTCACGTTTACTATCTGGAAATCTTCATAGAGGTCTTGCTTAAGCTGTTCCAGATAGGCTTGACGTGCCTGGTAAGGAGCCTCGGTGGTGTGCGGTGTAACATTAACACCCGCATCACCGTCAACGCTTGCGCCATGCTGATGTTTGAGCTGGCGAATAAAATCCGCCACATCCTTGGCATCCATACCACCGGCGTTGGTGATAATCCAATACACCATAGTGGCCTCGTCAACGTCGTTTGCAAAGCCGCTCTTGATGAGGTCGTAGCAGTCAATGGCTTCTCTTATGCCGATAAGCTCAGATTGCTTGTGAGGGTTGGCATAAAGAGGAATAATGGGGAAACCCTTATAGTTCGAGCCTTCCTGTGCAATAATCTCGCCATTAGGTTCCACGGTGGTGGATTTAATGTATGCAGCCTTTTCACGTTCCATTTTGAAGGTGGTCTTGTCATACACATACTGCGTATACCCATCTTCTTCAAAGAGCGTTATGTGTGTGGGCTTGTCGGAAGATAGCTGCCAGAACCTTGCGCCGCCGCGAATCGCGCCGGTTTCTTCGTCAAACAACGGTGCAAACTCAATCAGCTCAAAGATTTCTATGTGGTCCAGATTCCAAAAGCCATAACTCGCACCTTGCACAAGTGCGCTTCTGCCCAGCTTTTGCAGTTGGCCATCGAAGTTAACGCCAAGCTTTTCCTTGCCCGCATCGTCCTCAAAGTTAACGCCATTGCCCAGCAAATACTGGTTGAACTGAGTAACAAAACGCGGGAAAAAGCCAGAAGGCAGCTTGTGGTTGGCGGTGTATTCATCGGGTACATAACGGCCTACCGCATCAACAAGCCACTTGCGATAGTTGCATATTGTAACATTCCGGCGCTTATCATATTCAATAGCATCTTTTGCAACTTTATATGCAGCACTTGACTTATGTTCCTCGATAAGCGCCTTTATAAAGTCCTTTTTATTTTCCTCGTTTTCTCCGACCGCCTGCCAGTCTTGATATGTTTTCACCTTACTGTCCTCGCTTTCGCCATATTCTCTCGGTGGCATAACGCACCGCGTCAATATGGTGGTTGTTTTTATCGGGATAACCGCTTATGATTTCGCCATCCTTGGTGCGTTCATACTCATACTGCGTAAACTCCGCCGCTGTTTTAGGACAACGAGCCGGGTCAATCACTATAGCATTAAGGGATTGCAGCCACTTCATTGAGTAATCCACACTGCCAGGGCCTTTCTGCGCGCTGAATACACGGAAGCCATACTTCTGATAGTCAGCAACAGATTTAGGCTCGGCGCTATCGGCCGTTATCATGTCTTCGTGGGTTATTCCATGCTCTTTCAGCATTTCTGACGTTTCAAGGTTGCCTTTCTTCAAGGCTTCCAGTTCGTCAAACAGATAAAGCGTTCTACGCGCTGCATCATAGTGCATACGGTTGAACGCCCAAGGGTCGGGGAAGTAGCCCCAGTCAACGCCGTTATATATACGGTCAAAGCTGTTGATTTCTTCCGCTGTTATTTCGCGTATATCCAGGTTTTCAAATACATTGCCGCCTGTACCTACAGGCACACCAAGGTATTCGTGCTGATACGCTTTCTCATTTGTTTCTTTAAGAATCTCGGCTTCTGCTACAAACTGTTCACCAAGCCAGTCCACATTCTGAACTTCCAAATAGGTGGAGCTGTGGCACATTCTATCCGGGCGAGCCTCCAGGCTGTCTTTGTTCGCCCAGTTGTCGCGGGATATTGGTGGGTTATAGCTTTCGAAGTTCCAAAAAACAGAGCCGCCGCGCATAGTGGATTGGAGTATAGTTCTAATCTCAGCGCGCCCGGCGAATTGGTCTTTTTCTTCGAAGTGCGTTATCGCAATATAGCCGAAAGGCACTTTTATTGACTTAATCTTCATGGGGTCGTCAGCCCCGCGAAACATTATCTTCTGCCCCGTTGGTTTGAACACTAACTCCATAGGGGTTTTTTTAGCTTCCCAATACTCTGCAACGCCAAGCTGTCCAATCGCCCATAAATATTGAGCGTATACGCTATCTCGCAGTGTATTTCCAACCTTACGTAATACGAGCGCGTGTTGGTCGTGGCCAGGGCTTTCCATTACTAACTTGACCACAGCCAGGGAAATAAAAGAAGATTTCAGAGAGCCGCGACCACCGCTAAAATCAAAGTGTGTTTTCGCGTGGTCAAGGATATATCCCAACGGCTCATAAAAAGCTCTGCCTATGCTTTTATAAAAGTTTGGCAGAGCTGTTGTTATTGCTGTATTTATTTCTGTTTCCGCATCATCAGCAGCAACGCCGACAAGCTCATCCCACTTTGCAATTGCGTTAACATCGCCCTTTGCAGCTTTTTGGAACAAGCCCATGGTCACAAGAGCGTTGTTGCTCATGGCGTCATCTTCTATGCCATACTCGCGTAAATTCTTTTTGAATTTCTCCGGAGCGGGCGCAGCGCTTATCATTTGTGCCAGTTGCGCCATTGAAGCTTTGCGTCTACGGGCTTCTCCGGAAGCTATGCCGCCTTTGCGGGTTATCTCTCGGAGTTCCTCCGGAGTTCGCTCAGTGTTAGGTATAAGGTTTTTTTCGTTAGCCACTCATTTCACTTCGCTTTAGCTGTTTCTTTAGCTTTTTCAAGTGCTTTTCATAATCGCGTTTCAAAAACGGACTATTGGTTTTAGTAAGGGCTTCTTCAACCCTTTTTATTTCAGCTCTGATGTGTTCCATTTATAAGCACCGCCTTTTCTCCAGTGAATTCTTCCCATCTCTTAATAGTTGCATCAACATATCGGGGGTCAAGTTCCATTGCATAAGCAACACGGCCGTTCTGTTCGCAAGCCATTATTGTTGTGCCGCTGCCGTTAAACGGGTCAAGAACTATATCGCCGCCCTTGGTGTTGTTCTTTATCTGGTAGTCAAACAAACCAACAGGCTTCATAGTCGGGTGAATATCAGCACGCACAGGCCGTGCCCAATTAATAACAGTGGTCTGCTTGCGGTCGCTTGCCCAAAGATGGCCCGCTCCGTCTTTCCAGCCATACAGGCAAGGTTCATGCTTCCAGTGATAGTCTTGTCGGCCCAAAACCATGCTGTTTTTATTCCAGATAAGGCACTGGCGAACCGTCCACCCTATATCAAAACACGCGCCTCTGAAATTATAACCCTCTGAGTCTGCGTGCCATATGTAAAACACAGCTCCAGGTTTCATAACAGAGTCCGCCGCCATAAATGCGTCCTTCAAAAACTCTCTGAACGCATCGTTGCTCATGTTGTCGTTTTGGATTTTGAGTTTATCTTTGGTTTTGCCTTCATACGCCACATTATAAGGGGGGTCTGTTAAAAGCAAATCCACTTGAGCGCCAGCAGCGAGAAGCTGGATGTTTTCTGCCGAAGTGCTATCGCCACACATCAATCTGTGTCGGCCAAGCTGCCATATATCACCGAGCTTTGCTATAGGCTCGGATTCCTCGTCTATTTCGGGCGCTTCATCTTCTATTACTTCAGTTTCTTCTTTGGGTTCTATATCAAATCCAAAGTCAAAACCGTCAAAGTCCAGGCCGAGCAGTTCTTCGGCAAGAAGGTCATCATCCCACAGTGCAAACTCATTGGTTTTATTGTCCAGGATGCGATATTTCCGCTTTTGTTCCTCAGACAAGCCGTCTTTTATAATGACCTCTGCTTCTTTGCGGCCCAATTTCTTTAATGCCTTATATCTTGTGTGGCCGGCAAGAATTATAAAATCTTCGTCCACAATTATAGGCGCCACATAAGAACACTGCTTTATGCTCTCCATTACGGCATCTACAGCGCCGTTGTTTTTGCGGGGGTTTTTGTCATAAGGCTTTATGTCTTTAAGATTTAAGGTTTTTAACTCCATGTTTACCTCCGTTTGTTAACAATGCAGACCCCACCTCGTCTATAGCGCACTGTTCAGCCCTCGCCACCGGGATAGCGCACCGCCGTTTTATACAAGCCCGGAATTAAAAATCGAGCGGCTCATTTGAGAACCGCCCGACCTACAGAAAGGAAGCTTTTTGCATGAAAGCAATGGAGCTTCTTGACGGAATCGAACCATCACCGACCGCTTACAAGGCGGCTGCACGACCTTCGTGCTAAAGAAGCATATAAACGGCAAATCACGAGCCTCCGGAGACTCTTTGCGGGTTTCCGCCACGTTCCTCAGAACCACGCAGACCTGTCCAGACTTGCCGTGTGACTTTTTTTGAAACCCTACCGGAATTGCACCGGAGCCGCTGCGGAAGCGGTCAGACTATTTACGGGCCGTCCGATATGTATCTTAGGAAAAGGACGTATGGATTCCTTAAGGCGCTTCATAACCAAAGCGAACTCCCTCGTCCGTTCGCGCCGGCACCCACTCGAACGCAACAGGCGAGGAATTCATAAAAGGAGGTACTCTCTGAAGGAGAGTGGAGCCAAGGGCCGGAGTTGCACCGGCTTTCTCTTGTCCCTGGCATTTGAAGCCTGTCTCCTAAATAGCCCCAAATCGCCACCCAATTCGAAGCCGCAACGCTTAACAGACACAGCGTTTCAAGTATACAGTCAAACAGAGAGAGGGAAGATGGCACAGCCTATAGGATTTGCACCTATACTGCAGGAGTCAAAGTCCTGTGTGCTGCTGTTACACCAAAGCCGTTAATCGACGATACAATAATATCATGATAAAACAGCCATTTCCTCTCCACTTTTTATCATTTTACAGATTTATCTGGCCACAAAGTCGGCGGGTAAGCTCAAGCAACGCCTTATCCTTTATACGATATACATGGGCGGTTTCGCAGTGAAGTTCTTCACACAGTACATCCATATAATTACGGGGTCTATTTACAAAAAACACATCCAGAACCAAGCGGTCGGTGGGTTTAAGTTTCGCCAGAGCTTCCTCAAGCTGCTCAACTTCTTCCTTTGTCCGGGTGTAGTCACGCTCCAGGTTCTGGCGCTTGAGAATATTGTTGAGTCTAACTTCTTCCTGTTTGTTTTCACCACCGGCAACAGGGGAAGCGTCGGTCTGAGTGGCTTTCAGACCATCATACTCAAGCTCCAGGTTTTTTATGCGCCGAGGGATGTTCAGCAGCGCATCCCTCTCAGCATCAAGGTTTTTAAGCCTATTAATGGTGTCTTTTAACTGGCTCATTGTAATTCCCTCCCTTTACGATAAGTAAATCGCATCAAGCGCTCCAAGCCAAAACGCTCCAACAAGACCATTGGCATCATATGCAAAAATCATGCCCTCGCGGTCTTCAATTCTTTCAACCGGAATGTTTACGAAAGAATCCTTAAATTTTACAATCAAGCGCTTCATGACAAATCCTCTATTCCATAGTCATTTACCAGAACATTGTACATATCTTGAATGGTGCAATAACCTTTTAATACATTTTCCGCCATTGCCTGGGTTCTCTCCCAGGCAAATTTAGCGTGTTCCGGCTTTATAAGCTCCGCATCCAAAAGGGCCGTCAACATCAAAACCTTTGTCAAAACGATAGCCTTATCCGTGGTTTCAATCTTGGCACGTTTGACGTCCATCTGTGTGGCCGGGCGGCGCTTAGGGTTAATCTTTTTCTTCTTCATTTGGCCTCCAAGGAATATCCATCAGCTCCGGGTGAGTGGTTCGCATCTGGAGAGCCCACAAAAAATTCCAACACGCCGCCAGCAAGTGGTCTTCGTCTGTGTCACCAGATATGAACTTGGCCGCGTGGCGCATTCCGCTATCCACCAGCGAACTGGCGGGGATGCCACGGTCAACATTGTGCTCACCGTATTTTTTAGCTCCGTTTTCGCAGTGTTTGCTCACATCGATAATGGCACGCCAGGGAACCAAGTCCATCCTGCCTTTACCTTCATGCATATCCCTCACCGCGCCGCTTGAGAACTGTGTGCGTTCTCCGCTGTCTTTTATAGCACAGTTATTATCGCCACCACCTTTCGCCTGGTCTTCATCCCGAACTATTGCAAGACAAGAGCTGTGGCAAGCCCAACAATCATCACCGCTGGTGGAGCCTTCCGGCCATTGCACCACGACATCAGCCGTCCCGTCTTTGTAGCGTGAAATATGTTTCACCCAGCCAATTGTTCCTGGAACGGGGAAATACTTCCCCACCCCATCATGTGCAAGTCGGTTTTCCTCGCATTCCACAAATCGCACTTTGTCAAAAGGCTTTAACACGTGCGTCATACAATCACCGCCTTCTCAATAGTTTCCAGAATTTCGGGCTCAGCTGCCCAAATGCTGCGAAGCTTGGCAGCGTCGGCCACCTCGCACTCCACCAAAGGGCACCAGGCGGGCTTTACGCTTGGGTCTGCAACATGACGGCCCGCAAGCGGACACGTCCCGGTGTGTTTGCGGTATATTTTGCACTTGCAGCATTTTTCGGGCAAGCACATTACAGTAATAACAACGCTCATATATCCTCCTCATATTTCTGTACGACAATCTTGAATATTGGGCATTTTTTATACTCGCCAAGTATGCAGCAATATTTACGCATGTGCTTAGACATTTCGGAAGCTCTGCGAAATCTGCTGACTAAGTCTGCGGTATCAGTCGCGCCTTCGCACGTCACATATGGCCGATGTCCGAACTCGCGGTTTTTAAAGAACGGGCAACAAACTTCTGATTCCTGCACAAAATTACTCGGCTTTGTTCGCGTCACTATCTTCACCTCGGTAAAACAGCTCGTTATACGCATCATAACGGCGCTGGATATCAATGCTCGCCAGCGCTGGGGTATTTTTAACCGCTTGGAAATACCAACCACAGCCATTGGGTTCCGGGCATCCGCAACGATAAATGCAGTTAGGCACAAACGCATCGGAAATTTCGCGTTCTATAGGGCGAAGCTCACGCTTGAGGCTTTCGGCGCACTCCCTGGTTTCCTTTGCAGCCATTCGGCAAAGTCTTTTTCGCCAACTATCAATGCCATGCTGCACATTCATGTCACCGGTGAATGTGACCATCGCATCCTGTGTAGCTTTGTTTCGGTCATAAGCGCTCTGTCGGTCATTTCTTTGGGTGTTTGTGCGGCTGCGCCAAATATGGGTTTTCCAATGCATTGCCACCCAATAAGGAATAGCCCATCTGAACTTGATTTCTATATCACGGATAGGCTCATGCTCTGCTATGACCATTGAGCGCTTAAACTCACGGCTTGGGTCTTTGCCAAGAGGCGGCTTATTAACCGTGGCGCGGCAATCATCAACCACCTCTTGCCAATCGCCTTTTATTTTAAGAATTTCCGTTTTCATATTCTTCTCCCCAAGTTGTTATTGATTCTATAGCAAGGATTGCGCCGAGAGCTGCATCTCTTGCATCTGCG
Source organism: Oscillospiraceae bacterium (assembly GCA_045638085.1). Classification (GTDB taxonomy): domain Bacteria; phylum Bacillota; class Clostridia; order Oscillospirales; family Oscillospiraceae; genus SIG459. The sequence continues at coordinate 219 of JAZUAQ010000101.1, read as the reverse complement.
CGCGGGCAACCCCGCAAAAAACCTTGGACAATGCTTTTTATTTCCGTATACTTAAAAGCCATATAAAGATATTTTTCATATTCTTTTTTGCCATCAGCATAGCCGTTTTTATAGGCTTGCTCTGTTGCAGTGTGGTTATCCATCTGCATCCCCCCCATTCAATTATCAGCGCTGCCATATAGCAGACTGCCATAAGCACAAGCAAAAACTTTTCAGTCG